>NZ_JBNAGK010000007.1:163593-269251 GCF_049803835.1 Tropicibacter sp. S64
CCCCCCCCCCCCCCCCCCGGTCGGGTCGCGTCAGGCGACCCGAAATCCCGGAGATTTCACATCACCGCGCCAATCTGCCACGGCACGAACTCGTAATCGCCAAGGCCCTGCAACTCGGACTTGGTCTTCTCGCCCGACGCCATGCGCAGCCACATCTCGTAGATCTCGCGGCCGACCTCCTCGACGGTCTTGCCGTCCGAGAGGATGGTCCCGGCGTTCACGTCCATGTCCTCGTGCAGGCGGCCATACATCTCGGAGTTGGTGGCGACCTTCATGCAAGGTGAGGGCTTGGAGCCGAAGGCGGAGCCGCGTCCGGTGGTGAAGGCGACGAGGTTGCAGCCGGAGGCGATCATGCCGGTCACCGACGCCGGATCGTAGCCGGGGCTGTCCATGAAGGTGAAGCCCTTGGCCGTCACCGGCTCGGCGTATTTGTAGACGCCCATCAGCGGCGTGGTGCCGCCCTTGGCGGAGGCGCCGAGGGACTTCTCGAGGATGGTCGTCAGCCCGCCCTTCTTGTTGCCGGGGGAGGGGTTGTTGTCCATCGAGCCGCCCGCGTTTGCGGTGTAGCCCTCCCACCACTTGATGAGGCCGATGAGCTTCTCGCCGACCTCGCGCGAGGAGGCGCGGGCGGTCAGCATGTGCTCGGCGCCGTAGATCTCCGGTGTCTCCGACAGCACCCCGGTGCCGCCCTGCGCCACGAGCAGGTCGCAGGCGTAGCCGACGGCGGGGTTGGCGGTGATGCCGGACCAGGCGTCCGAGCCGCCACACTCTAGCCCGACCATCAGATCGGACGCCGGGCATTCTTCGCGCTGCGCCTCGTTGACCAGCGGCAGCATCTTCTCGATCTTGGCAATCCCGAGTTCCACGGTCTTGCGCAGCCCGCCCACGTCCTGGATGTTCATGGTCTGGAAGAACGGCCCCGGGGTCAGCCCGTAGGCTTCGATCAGCCAGTCGATCTGCATCATCTCGCAGCCCAGCCCCGCCATCAGGACACCGCCGACATTGGGGTTGCGGGCGTAGCCCCAAAGCGTGCGTTGCAGCAGTTCGAAGCCGGTGCCGTCGCCGCCCATGGCGCAGCCGGTGCCGTGCACGAAGGCCACGACGCCGTCGACATTCGGGTAGGCGGCCATGCGCTCGGGGGTGAAGTGCTCGGCAATCTTGCGGGCGGCGGTGGCGGAGCAGTTCACCGAGGTCAGCACGGCGATATAGTTGCGCGTGCCCACGCGGCCGGTGGGGCGGCGGTAGCCCATGAAGGTGTCGCGGGTGGTGGCCACGGGCGCGGGTCGCAGGTTTGTGCCGAATTCGTATTCGGTATCGACGTTGCGGAATTCGAGGTTGTGGGTGTGGACGTGGCTGCCCTTCGCGATGTCCTCGGCGGCGTAGCCGATCACCTGCGCGTATTTGTAGACCGGCGCGCCCTTGGGGATGTCGGTCGTGGCGAGCTTGTGGCCGCGCGGGATCAGCTGGGTTGCGCCATCCTCGCCCGCTTCGAGCGGGGCGATGGCGGTGACGACATTGTCGGCGTCGGACAGGCGAACGGTTTTCATGGCTGGCTCATTGGGTTGACGGAGGCTCGGGTGGCGAGGGTGCGTTGGGGTATTTGGACCAAGAAGAAACAGCAGGTCAGGCGCAGGCGGGGGCGTCGCCGGTCCAGCGATGGATCGGGATGTGCTCTTTCGGAGCCAGTTCGGCGCGGGCGGTCAGCCAGCTGTCCTGCCAGACCGTCCAGTCGCGCAATTCGCTGGCCGGGTTGGCCCGGGAGCGGGCCACGAATTCGGGGAAATGCGCCCGCCCGGTGGGCTGGCCGGTGACGTTGTAGCGGATGTCGAAGCTCCAGCGGAAGACGCCCGACGTGTTGTCGAAGGAGGCATGCGGCGTCAGCGGATGGAACAGCACCGCGCCGCCCGCCTTGACCGGCAGCGCCACGGCGTCGGCCTCGTTGATGAAGCCGTCGGCGATGGAGGTCTGTTTCTTCGGGCAATGCGGGTACATGCGCGGCTTGCCAGGGATCACCTTGAGGCAGCCGTTCTCCGGCGTCGCGTCCATCATGGCGAGCCAGACGGTGACGATCTGCGTCTCGTCGCCCTCCTCATGCGCGACGGCGCGGTCCTGATGCCAGTCGGTGGCCATGATATGCGCGGTGGTTTCGGTCTCGCGCAGGATGTTCGACGGGGGTTTCAGGCGCACATGCTGGATCGGGGTGGAGGTCAGTTCCGGGCCGATCAGGTCCTCGACCATGTCCAGAAGGCGGCTGTTCGTCAGCATGTCGAAGACGGCGGGCCCGGTGTGGAAGGGCGTGTCGGCCTCGATCTTCGAGCCGGGCAGGGAGATGTCCATGGGCTGGAACCACTCGCATCCGGCCTTGTAGCCGGTCAGCAGCTTTTCGAAGAAGTCCTGATCCCCTGCGGGGGGCACCCGGCCCGCCCTGTGCCAGTCGTCGTACATGGCATCCAGGAGCGCGCCGTATTCGGCCTTCACCGCGTCCAGCGTGGTCGCATCCAGAACGTCGTCGACGACCAGATAGCCCTGGGTTTCGAAAAAGCCGATTTGATCCTTGGTCAGAAACAGCGTCATGCGCGGACCCTTTCCGGTTGGGGCGGGCAAAAGTCTTGCAGGACTTTTGCGAATTCCGTGGACGGAATTTGGAGGGCGCGGGCGGCGGCGGGCCGCCCGCGCCAGCGGTCACAGGAAGATGGTGACGATCGGCGGCCAGGCCAGCAGCACCGTCAGCGCCAGCAGTTGCAGGCAGATGAAGGGCAGGAAGCCGCGGAAGATGTCGGTCAGCGAGATATGCGCCGGAGCGACCGACTTGAGATAGAAGGCCGCGGGGCCGAAGGGCGGCGACAGGAAGCTGACCTGCATGTTCATGCAGAACACCACGCCGTACCAGATCGGGATATAGCGCGCCTCGATATGGCCGAGCCAGCCGATCTCCTCGGCGGGAAGTTTCAACACGATCGGCAGGAACACCGGCATGATCAGCAGCACGATGCCGACCCAGTCCATGAACATCCCCATGATGAGGAAGATGAACATCATGACGAGGATGACGCCCATGGTGGGCATGTCGGCGCCGACGATCATGTTCGCGACGTAGGTCGGGCCGCCCACGAGGGTATAGGCCGCGGCCAGTGCCGAGGCACCGATAGTGACCCAGATGATCGTGCCGGTCGACTTCAGCGTGCGCATCAGCGAGTCCCAGACGATGTCGAAGGTCATCTCGCGGCGCAGCGCACCGATGACGAAGACCGCGATCACGCCCATGGCCGCCGCCTCGGTGATGCCGGTGATGCCACCATAGATCGAGCCGAGCACCACGCCGACGACGACGATGGGCGCGACGAGGCCCTTGCCCATGTGCCAGCCCTTCGCGGTGCGCTCCTTGCCGAGCACCAGTGTTGCGGCAAAGCCAATGGCGGCGACGATGGCAAGCGTGGTGATCTTGCCCATCATGACGGTCCAGATCGGGGTCACGCCGTCATCGGACATCTTCCCGCCGCTGATCAGCGCGATGACCAGCATCAGCGCGATGAAGCCGATTGCCGCGTAGGTCGTGAAGCGGGCCAGGAAGGCGAGGAACAGCGTCGCCTTGGTCAGGCCGCGCGGATCGTTCGGGTCCTCGGGCGGCAGCGGCGCGAGCGAGGGGTTCATCCGGGTGCGGACGAAGATGTAGATGATGAAGAAGGTGGCGAGCATGAAGCCCGGCAGGAAGGACGCCGTGAACAGCGCCTTGATCGAGGTCTCGGTGACGAGACCGTAGAAGATCAGGACGATGGATGGCGGAATCATCGTGCCGAGGGACCCGGACGCGCAGATGGTGCCGATGGCGAGGTTCTGGTCGTACTTGAGCTTGAGCATCTGGGGCAGGGCGATCAGGCCGAGCAGGACGACTTCGCCGCCGATGATGCCCGACATCGCCGCCATGATGACGGCCATGATCGAGGTCACGAAGGCGATGCCGCCGCGCACCCGGCTGAGCCACTGGTTCAGCGAGGCATACATGTCCCGCGCGATGCCCGATCGTTCGAGAAGGGCCGCCATGAAGATGAACAGCGGCACCGAGATCAGCACGTAGTTGGTCATCTGGCGATAGACCGCCTGGCCGAGCACCGAAAGCGGGCCTTGCCCGAAGGTCCGGAACAGCAGGTCGACATCGAACTTGAGGATCAGGGTCACGACCGCGAGGAAGGCGGAGGCAAAGCCGAGCGGCATCCCGATGGCGAGCAGGGCGAACATGCCCAGCAGCAGGATGAGGGAGAGCGTACCGATATCGACCATTACTTGGGCTCCTCGAGAGTCTTGCGGATGTTCTCGATCTCGGTCTCGTCGATGTCATCTTTGTGGAACTGCTGCGGGTCCTTGTTCCAGTCGGCGATCAGGTTGGAGATCGCCTGGAGGGTGACCAGCAGGATGAAGAAGAGGATTGCGGGCTTGATGGTGCCGGGAATGGCCGGGTCCCAGGCCGTGCCGAAGGTCTCCATCCGCAGCATGCGGCGCAGCGCGTCGTTGTACCCCCCCCAGATCAGGGCGAAGGTGAAGACGCAGATCAGCGCGACGGAGATGACGTCGCAGGTCTTCTGGGCCCAGCGGGGCATGATGTCGTAGATGACGTAGATGCGGATGTGGCTGCGCTGCTGCATGGCATACTGACCCGCCAGCAGGAACACGAAGGCGGCGATCCAGAGCGACAGCTCGTTGGCCCAGAGTGTCGGGCGCGAGAAGACGTAGCGCGAGACCACCTCGTAGAACATCACGATCACCACCAGCGCGATGGAGACCATCGCCATCCGCGACAGCACCAGCGACAGGATGTCGAAGAAGCCGTCGGGCTTGTCCTCGATCGCGCCCTGGGTGTCGGACAGGTAGAGCGATGTGAACAGCATCGTGCCGGCGATGCACAGGAGCATGACCGTCACGATGGGACCGCCGAGCGACGGGCGGATCATCTCATGCATGCCGATTGCGCCTTCGCGCAGAAGCTGGTTCGCCACCAGCCAGACGTAGATTACTGCTGTGAGCCCCGCAAATCCGATGGCGGCCTTCTTGACCGGCCCTCGGAGCGATCCCAACCAGAGGCTGTTTTCCGTCATTGGATTTGCCTCCCCCCTGCTCTCGATGGTGTGAAAAAATGGCGAGCCCCGGTCTGGGGCCCGCCGCATGTCTTCGGACCTGCATGACAGGCCGGTCAGATCACTCGCTGATCAGGCCCAGCTGCGTCAGGTACGTCTTGTGGCTTTCCAGCAGCGCTGCGGCTTCCGGCGAGCGGGTGCCCCAATCCGCCCAGGCGACCTGCGCTGCCTTGCGGAACTCGGCGCGGTCCTCGGCGCTCCAGTTGTAGAGGGTCACGCCCTCTTCCTGCAGCTTGGCCGCCGCTTCGGCGTTGGCCTTTTCGTTGGACAGGGCGATCTGGAAGGACAGCTTCTGCCAGGCGGTGTCGATGATGCGCTTGTGCTTGTCCGACAGGCCGTTCCAGACGTCGAGGTTACACGCCAGGTGGTCCGACGGCATCGAGTGGAAGCCGGGGTAGGTGGCGTGCTTGACGATGTCGTAGAGACCGAGGCCGACGTTGTTGGCAAGGCCGGAGGCGTCGGCGCCGTCGATGATGCCGGTTTCAAGCGCGGTGAAGATCTCGGTGAAGTCCATCACGATCGGCGAGGCGCCCATGCCTTCGAAGATCTCGGTTTCCATGCCCGGGGGCGAACGGAACTTCCAGCCCTTGAGGTCCTCGAAGCCGCGCAGCGGTTTGGAGGAGGACAGCGATTCCTGGCCGTAGATGGACCAACCGATCAGCTGCATGTTCTGGGCGTTGTACAGCTCCTGCGCGGCGGCGTAGCCGTCGCCGTAGTACAGCCAGGAGTACTGCTGCCAGGGGGTGTCGTAGCCGCCCATGATGTCGCCGACGAACTGGAACGCGGGGTTCTTGCCGGTCTGGTAGGCGCCGCCGGTGGCGTCACAGTCGAGAATGCCGTTGATCGCCGCGTCGAAGGTTTCGGTGGTTGCGACGACGGAGGACGAATAGAACATCTCGATGGCGATTTCGCCGCCGGACATCGTCTGCACGTCGTCGATCCACTGGGCCAGCATCTTGCCGGTCGGGTGCTCGGTCGCATAGTGCGTCTGGATGCGCAGGGTGACGTCCTGGGCAAAAGCGGCGGTGCCGGTGACGGCAACCGCAGCCACGGCTGCGGACTTCAAAAGGGTTTTGAGCTTCATGTTTTCCTCCCCATGGGCCACCTCCTCAAGCGACCCTGTTTTTACAGTCTGACAGGGAAGAATCCCTGTCGCTCCCAGATGGTATACCATCTTGCGGAGGCAAGCTAACCAAACCACAGTCGACAGGCAAGGATTTTTGGTATACCAAATTTCGCTCATGGGAGGTCGCCCTTGCGGGGGCGGGCGAACACGGTCAAACCGTGTTGGAACAATAGCCGAAAAGGCAGCCGAATGCCGGAAGAGACATTGCCGGAACAGATCGCGAATCAACTGCGCCGGGACATCCTGCGCGGGAAACTCGCGCCTGGGGCACAAGTTAAAGAGCGCGACAACGCCGCCGAGATGGGGGTGAGCCGCACACCGATGCGCGAGGCGATTCGGATTCTCGCCAAGGAAGGCCTGGTGATCCTGCGCCCCGCCCGCAGCCCGGTCGTGGCCCAGCTCAGCCTTCAGGAGGTGGCCGACAACATCGAGGTGCTGACGGCGCTCGAGATGATGTCGGGACGGCTCGCCGTGGAACGGGCCAGTGCCGCGCAGATCGAGGAGATCGTCGAGATCCAGAGCCGCATGGAACGGCTGTACGACGACATCGACATGATCGACGTATTCGAGCTCGACATGGAATTCCACAAGGCCATCGTGCGCGGCGCCAACAACCCGGTGCTGGCGGAGGTGCATGGCGCCATCCTGTCGCGGTTGTGGCGGGCCCGCTATCTGTCGGCCAGCCGCAAGCGCTCGCGCGACCGGGTGCTGGCGCAGCACAACGGCATCGTCGACGGGCTCAAGGCCCGGGACACGGAGGCGGTGCACCGTCATCTCTCCAGCCATCTCGAACATCTGCTGATCAATGTTCAGGACTTTTTCGAGCACCGGGACGACATCGCGCCCTCCGCGACCGCGCCGCTCCGGCCCGACCCCGATTTGCCCAGCCCCGCCGCCTGACGGGCGGCCGCTGGCGTCGAACCACACTCAACTGCAAGGACAGGAATCGACATGAAACTTCTGCGTTTTGGCCCGAAGGGACAGGAAAGACACGGCGTGCTCGGCAGCGACGGAAAGGTGCGCGACCTCACGGGGCAGGTGCCGGACTTCGCGGGCAAGGACATTTCGCTGGAGGCCATCGACGCCATCCGCGCGCTCGACATCGACGCGCTGCCGGTGGTCGAGGAGCCGGGCCGGATCGGGTCCTGCCTCGCCTGGGTGCCGAACTTCTTCTGCGTCGGCCTGAACTACGCGCTGCACGCGAAGGAAAGCGGCATGGACGCGCCGGCGGAGCCGATCCTGTTCTCGAAGGCGACTTCGGCCCTCTCCGGCCCCTATGACGACGTCATCATCCCGCGCAAGTCGACCAAGGCCGACTGGGAAGTCGAGCTGGGCGTGGTGATCGGCAAGACAGCCTCCTACGTCTCCGAGGAAGACGCGCTCGATTACGTCGCGGGCTACTGCACGATCAACGACATGTCGGAGCGCGAGTTCCAGATCGAGAAGCTCGGCCAGTGGATCAAGGGCAAGTCCGCGCCGACGTTTGGCCCTGTCGGTCCGTATCTCGTCACCGCCGACGAGGTGGGCGATCCGCAGAGCCTGCGCGTGAGCCTCGATCTGAACGGCGAGACCGTTCAGGACAGCAACACTTCGGACATGATCTTCTCCGTACGCGAGATCGTCTCTTACATGAGCCAGTTCATGGAACTGCAGCCGGGCGACATCATCGCCACCGGCACGCCCTCCGGCGTCGGCATGGGCATGAAGCCACAGCGCTTCCTCAAGCCGGGCGACGTGATGGAGATCGAGGTCCATGGCCTCGGCCGCCAGAAGCAGACCGCCGTCGCCGCAGAATGACCGGCGCAGACGGTGAGCAGAATTTTAGGCTAAAATTCTGCTCACCGTCCCGCCCGGACCGCTGACATGGCCCGCCCGCCCAGTCTCAACGCCTACCTGCATTTCGAATGCGTCGCGCGGCGGGGCTCGCTGAGCCGCGCCGCGGAGGAGCTGTCCGTCAGCCCCTCCGCCGTCTCCCAGCAGATCCGCCAGCTCGAGGAGCAGATGGGGGTGAAGCTGTTCCGGCGGCAGGGCCGGGCGCTGCGCCTGACCCTCGAAGGCGAACAGCTGTTCCAGGCCTCCTCCGCCGCCATCCGGATGCTGCGCGACGCGCAGGCGCATCTCGGCCAGAGCCGTGACGCGCGGCGGCTCAATCTTCGGGTGACGCCGAGTTTCGGCGTGCGCTGGCTCGGGCCCCGGCTTTCGGGCTTCGTTGCCAAGCATCCCGACTGGGACCTGCGGGTGGACGCCGCCCCGGACCCGTCAGACTTCGAGCGCGAGATCATGGATCTCGACATCCGCTACGGCCCCGGCGGCTGGCAGGGCTACCCCGAACGGGCCGTCCTGCACGACTGCGTCCTGCCGCTGTGCAGCCCGGAATACCTCGCAAGCCTGCCCGAAGACCCGGCGCAGCGTCTGGGCAAGGCCCGGCTGATCGACAGCGCCCGCGCGCTCTGCCAGTGGGACGTCTGGCTCTGGCGCATGGGCGTCTCTACCACGTCCAACCGCAAGTCCATCCTGATGGACCGCTCGTCCATGGCGCTGCAACTGGCGCTGGACGGGGCAGGGGTCTGCCTCGAATCCCTCGCCCTGGCCGCGCAGGAAGTGGAGGAGGGCAGGCTGGTGCCTGTCACACCGCATCTGCCGGTGCTGCGCTTCCCGGCCTACTGGGCGCTGTGCCCGGAGCGTAACCTCTCGCGCCGCGCCGTGCGGCTGTTCCTCGACTGGCTGGCCATGGAGGCCGCCGAGCACGACCGCGCCGTCGCCCGGATCGCCAAGGCCCACGCCCTGCAGATCGACGACATCAGCGCCGCCGACTGGCTGGTCTTTGGCGGCGAAAGCTGACGCTTTGACCGGGACCATTGCCTCTGGCCCCAGCGAAAACTTTGGTATACCAAATTGCCGAGCGGGCGGGACATGCGCCCCGGGAGGACATCAATGACACAACTCAAGTTCGCCGACAGCCTGTCCCGGCTCGGCACCGAATCCGCCTTCATGGTGCTGGCCCGCGCCGGCAAGCTCGCCGCCGAAGGCCGCTCGATCATCAACCTCGGCATCGGCCAACCGGATTTCCAGACGCCGGAGCATATCGTCGAGGCCGGGATCAAGGCGCTGCGGGACGGCCATCACGGCTATACCCCGGCCAACGGCCTGCCGAAGCTGCGCGAAGCCGTCGCCGCTGACCTGCACCGCCGTCACAACGTTGAGGTGAACCCGGACAACGTCGTCATCCAGCCCGGCGGCAAGCCGACGATGTTCTTCGCCTGCCTGATGTTCGGCCAGCCGGGCGCGGAGATCATGTACCCCAATCCGGGCTTCCCGATCTACGAATCCGTCATCAAGTATTCCGGCGCGACGCCGGTGCCGATCGCCCTGAAGGAAGAGAACGGCTTCGCCTTCTCCGCCGAAGAGGTCCTCGGCCAGATCACCGAGCGCACCTCGCTGATCATCATCAACTCGCCCGCGAACCCGACCGGCGGCGTTACGCCCCGCGAGGAGGTGGACAAGCTGGTCAAGGGGCTGGAAGCGCATCCGAATGTCGCGCTGATGTCGGACGAGATCTATTCGAACATGCTCTATGGTGGCCGCGAACATGTCTCGCTGCTGCAGTATCCGGAAATCCGCGACCGGCTGATCATGCTCGACGGCTGGTCGAAGACCTACGCCATGACCGGCTGGCGCCTCGGCTACGCGGTCTGGCCCGACGCCTGCGTCGACCATGTCACGCGCCTGTGCATCAACGACCACTCCTGCGTCAACGCCGCCACCCAGTTCGCCGGGATCGCGGCGCTCGAAGGCCCGCAGGACGCTGTGCACGAGATGCTTAGGCACTTCGATGAACGCCGCAGGATCATCGTCGATGGCCTGAACGCCCTGCCGGGCGTGCGCTGCGCCGATGCGGCAGGGGCCTTCTATGCCTTCCCGAACATCGAAGGCACCGGGTTGACCTCCATGGAGGCGCAGAACCGCTTCCTCGACGAGGCCGGTGTCGCCACCGTCTCCGGCACCTCCTTCGGCAAATACGGGGAGGGCTACCTGCGCTTCTCCTACGCCAACTCCGCCGACAACATCCGCGAAGCGCTGGACCGCATCGCGAAACTGCTCTGAAAGGGACCGACATGAGCCGCACCCCCCTCCTGATCCTCGGCGGCGGCACCACCGCCGAAGACCGCGCCCGCCTCGAGGCCGCGCATGCTTCCGTGTTTGCCAAGGACTTCGACGAACTGGCCGCGATGGACGCCGAGACCCGCGCGCAAGTCCGCGCCGTGGCCTACCGTGGCCACTACCGCTTCGACGGCACAGGCATGGACCTGCTGCCGAACCTCGAAGTCATCGCGAACTTCGGCGTGGGCTACGACCAGATCGTCGTCGCCGACGCCACGGCGCGCGGTGTCAAGGTGACGAACACCCCGGACGTGCTGAACGACGACGTGGCCGACCTCGCCGTCGCCATGCTGCTGGCGCAATGCCGCAACATGGTGGAAGGCGACGCGCGGGTGCGCAGGGGCGAATGGCCGCAGAAAGGCGAGCTGCCGCTGAACCGCAAGATGTCGGGGAACAAGGCCGGGATCGTCGGCCTCGGGCGCATCGGCCGCGAGATCGCGGACCGTCTGGCAGCCTTCAAGATGGAGATTCACTACACTTCGCGCTCCGAGAAGGAAACGCCGGGCTGGACCTACCACGGCAATGACGTGGTCAGCCTCGCCAGCGCGGTAGACTTCCTCGTCGTCGCCATCGTCGGTGGCCCGGAGACGGTGAACACCGTGAGCCGCGAAGCCATCGACGCCCTCGGACCCCGCGGTGTCATCGTCAACATCTCGCGCGGCACCACCATCGACGAGGACGCCATGCTCGACGCGCTCGAACAGGGCCGCATCGCTGGCGCGGGCCTCGACGTCTTCGTCGGCGAGCCGAAGGTCAACCCGCGCTTCTTCGCGCTGGATCAGGTCCACCTGCAACCGCACCAGGGCTCCGGCACGGTCGAAACCCGCCGCGCCATGGCGATGCTTCAGCTGGAAAACGTCACGGCCTGCCTCGAAGGCAAGCCGCTCAAGACCCCGGTGAACTGAACAGGCTGCGCCTGCGGGAGCTCCGCTCCCACGTCCCTGCGGGGCTCCCACGGGATATTTGCAGCAATTGGAATGCCAGGCGCCACGCCTTGTCTTCTTTGGTCCGAAAATACCGCGGGGTAGCCCCGCAGGGGCGTAGGGGCAGAGCCCCTGCAGGCGCCGCGGGCGCCTTTACCGCCCGAAGGGCGGCCGGTCGCCTCGCGCAAGCGAGGCGAAATCCCTCAGACCGTGCCGCCGTCCACGATGAAGCTCTGCGCGGTGCACATGGCCGAATCGTCGGACGCCAGGAACAGGGCCATGTTCGCAAGGTACTCCGGCTCGATCAGGTCGGGCAGCAGCTGCCGTTCGAAGTGCTTCTCTTCCGCTTCCGGCGTCAGCCAATGCTGACGCTGGCGCTCTGTCACGACCCAGCCCGGCAGGATCGCATTCACCCGGATGCGGTGTTTGCCGAGATCCTGGGCCAGGCCGCGTGTCAGCCCGTGCACTGCCGACTTCGCCGTCGTATAGGCCGGCATCCCGCCTTGCGGCATCATCCAGCTCACCGAGCCCAGGTTGATGATGGAGCCGCGCCCTGCCGCGATCATGCCCGGAGCCACGGTCTGGATGGCAAAGAACTGGTGGCGCAGGTTGGTGGCCATCCGCTCGTCCCAGAACTCGGGCGTCACCGTGTCCCAGCCGTGCCTGTCATCGCGGGCGGCGTTGTTGACCAGCACCAGCGGCGCGCCGAGCGCGGCGTCGAGCCTGGCAAAGGCTGTCCGGAGCGCGTCGATGTCGCGCAGGTCGCAGGGCTCGAAGGCGATGTCGGCCTGCAAAGGGGCGAGCCGGTTCAGCAGGGCCTCGGCCGCCGCCACATCGAAATCGACGAAGCCGACCTTCGATCCCTGCCTGGCAAAGGCCTCGACCATGGCCGCGCCGATCCCGGACGCGCCGCCGGTGATGAGCACGGGGATGCCCCTGAGGCTGGGGTAACGTGCAAAGTCGGTCATGTCGGCGGCCCTCCCAAGTCGCGGCTCCGGCGGCATATTCCGTCAGGACCGCGCGGGTTGGAAGGGCAAACACGGGATTTCCCGGAGCGAGGGAACACGGACCCTTGCACGCGGCGCCGCGGATTGACAGGATCACGGGACGGCAACCCGCTTCGGCGGCCTTGGAAAGACCTCTCATGAACAAGCTGCAACGCACCCCCGAACGCTACACCACCGAGGAGTATCGCGCACGCCTGACCCGTATCCGGGCCAGGATGGAGGCGCAGGGCTACGACATGCTGATCCTGTCGGACCCGTCGAACATGTCCTGGGTGTCCGGCTACGGTGGTTGGTCCTTCTATGTGCACCAATGCGTCATCGTTCCGCCGAGTGGCGATCCGATCTGGTTCGGACGGGGGCAGGATGCGCAGGGAGCTTACCGGACCGTCTGGGTCTCCCGCGACAATGTCATCGGCTATCCCGATCACTACGTGCAGTCCACGGAGCGCCATCCGATGGAGTACCTGTGCGAAAAGCTCACCGACATGGGGCTCGCCAAGGGCACCATCGGCGTGGAGATGGACAACTACTGGTATTCCGCCCGCGCCCACGAGCGGCTGACCTCGGGCATGCCGAATGCCAAGTTCAAGGACGCCACCGGCTTCATCAACTGGGAACGGGCGGTGAAGTCCGAGAAGGAACTCGACTACATGCGCCAGGCCGCGCGGATCGTCGAGCGCATGCATCACCGCATCGCGCAGAAGGTAGAAGTTGGCGTGCGCAAGTGCGATCTGGTGGCGGAGATCTATGACGCCGGTTTGCGGTATGACGAATGGTATGGCCATGGCGGCGACTATCCGGCCATCGTGCCGCTGCTCCCGTCGGGGCCGGATGCCGCCGCGCCGCATCTCACCTGGGATGACCTGCCGATGAAGGCGAACGAGGGCACCTTCTTCGAGATCGCCGGCTGCTACCAGCGGTACCACGTGCCGCTGTCGCGCACGATCTTCCTCGGCAAGCCGCCGCAGGAGATCCTCGACGCGGAAGAGGCGGTGCTCGAAGGCATGGACGCGGGGCTGGAGGCGGCGCGGGCCGGGAACACCTGCCATCACATCGCCGACGCCTTCTTCAACTCCCTGGACAAGCGCGGGATCGTCAAGGACAACCGCTGCGGCTATTCCATCGGGCTGAGCTATCCGCCGGACTGGGGGGAGCGCACCATGTCGCTGCGGCGCGGGGACATGACCGAGTTGAAGCCCGGCATGACCTTCCATTTCATGACCGGCCTGTGGATGGAGAGCTGGGGCTACGAGACCACGGAATCCATCGCCATCACCGACGGCGCGCCGGAAGTCTTCTGCGACATGCCGCGCAAGATGCTGGTGAAGGACTGAACGGGGCCGGGCGACAGCGGCGTGATGGAAGCGTTCATTGATTATTCGAACGGTATTTCGTCACGTCGATTGCAATGGCGGGTCTGAATTCTCGATTCGGCCCGCGCAGGAGTGCCTTCCGTGGAAGTGCGGGAGAGAACACCGCATAAGCATAAAAGCCCTTGTCCTTACATAATTCACATAGATCATTGAAAACGTCTTTTCGTTTGCGCGCGCTGTCCTTGTCGAGAGACGGCACCAGGAATGTGCCAAAAAACGACGAATATCCGTGGTTCTGAGCATCGCCATCAGGGTGATCGAGCGCTGCAATTTGATCCTTGGCTTGAAACACGGGGTCTCCGCTGTAATGCACAAGCTGGGATTTTCCATCTTTCATCCAAGCCATCTTGAATTCAAAGAGATACCCTGCGGAACGGGTGGCCAAATACGCGCCCAGCAGATCTCTCCCCTCCTTTGACGCGTTTCTTCGCGCCATCGAATACTCCGCCAGACCCGTCCATCCTTTGAGTGTGTTGGCTGCGGCTGCCAGACGTGGCGTGTTGGCGATCTCCGAATGGGCATATGCCGGAGCCTTTTCAATTTCGGCAAATCCGGACTGCACGTTGCACCGTGCATGAAACAGATCGGCAAGGTCCTGGCTCTTGGCATGGATCGTTCCGAGTTCTGGGCTGCTCGTTTTCCGCCGCCAGTCGGTTTTGATGCCTTTGGTGCCGGATTTCCGTTCCGGCACATGCATCTTTACGATGGGACGCAAGTGGCGCAAAACCAACTCAGCCGAGATGTAACGTAGGACAGCCCATGAACCCGCTCTATGACCGCCTGTTCGGCGCCCATGCCGGACGGGACACGCCGTTCCTGCACTTGCCTTCGGGCGAGACGCTGAGCCACGACGCCTTCCTGCGGAGCGTGGCGCAGCTGGCACATGTGCTGGTGGGGCAGGGGCTCGCACCCGGGGACCGGCTGGCGGCGCAGGTGGAGAAATCGCCGGAGGCGCTGGCGCTTTATGCCGCTTGTGCGCAGACGGGCGTGGTCTTCCTGCCGCTGAACACCGCCTACACGCGGGACGAGCTGTCCTATTTCATCAAGAACTCCGGAGCGCGGCTGGTGGTGGGCGATCCTCGCAAGGAGGGCGACCTGCGCCCGATGGTCGAGGGCCTCGGCGCGGCGCTGATGACGCTGGCGGCGGATGGCAGCGGGACGCTGACGCAGGCGGCGAAGGACAGGCCGGAGCAGTTCGACACGGTGGCGCGGGGTGAGGACGACCTCGCCGCCTTCCTCTACACTTCCGGCACCACGGGGCGCTCCAAGGGCGCGATGCTGACGCAGAAGAACCTGCTGTCCAACGCCGAAACGCTGGTGGCGCACTGGCGGTTCACGGCGCAGGATGTGCTCCTGCACGCGCTGCCGATTTTCCACACCCACGGGCTGTTCGTGGCCACCAACGTCATGCTGTTGGCGGGCGGGGCGATGATCTTCCTGCCGAAACCGGACGTCGATCAGTTGATCGCCCGGATGCCCGAGGCGACGAGCCTGATGGGGGTGCCGACCTTCTACACCCGCCTGCTCGACGATCCCCGCTTCGACCGCGATCTGACGCGGGGCATGCGCCTGTTCATTTCCGGCTCCGCACCGCTGCTGGCGGAAACCCATGTGCGTTTCGAGCAGCGCACCGGCCACCGCATCCTCGAACGCTATGGCATGACCGAGACCAACATGAACACCTCCAATCCCTACGACGGCGAGCGCCGCGCGGGGACGGTGGGCTTGCCGCTGCCGGGGGTGGAGCTGAAGGTCTGCGATCCCGAGACCGGCGCGGAACTGCCGCGCGGCGACGTCGGCGTGATCGAGGTGCGCGGGGACAACGTGTTCAAGGGCTACTGGCAGATGCCCGAGAAGACCGCCGCCGAACTGCGCGACGATGGCTTCTTCATCACCGGCGATCTCGGCACGCAGGGCGAGGATGGGTATGTCACCATCGTCGGGCGGGGCAAGGACCTGATCATCTCCGGCGGCTACAACATCTATCCCAAGGAAATCGAGCTGGTGCTCGACGAGGTGCCGGGGGTGCTGGAAACCGCCGTGATCGGCGTGCCGCACCCGGATTTCGGCGAGACGGTGGTGGCGGTGGTTGTCCCGGCAAGGGGTGCGGAGCCGGAGGAGACGGCGCTGCGGGCGGCCTGCGAGACGCGCCTTGCCCGGTTCAAGCACCCGCGCCGCTACATCACCCTGCCGGAGCTGCCCCGCAACACCATGGGCAAGGTGCAGAAAAACGTGCTGCGCGAGACGTACAGAGACCTGTTCCGCACCTGATCCGCGCCGGGGGTCTTGTCCCTCCGGGCGATCCGGCGCAGCATGGGATGACCTGCCGCGCCGGCATTTGCCACAGGCAGGCACAGGAAACCCCGGAGGCGTGTTTTTCCAGATGTCCGTTGCGGCGCAAGCGATTGCCCGATGCCGTTCCGTGCGCCCGCGTGATGAAAGCCGCGGCGCATGAAGCTGTCCACCGTCTTCGCGCAATCGGCGCCGCGGCCGGTCTCGCTGGTGCTGTTCACGGCGGCGGCGGTGCTGGCGACGCTGGGCGACCTGCTGTCGATCCGGGCGCTGCTGGCGTTGGCCGGGGTCGCGCTCGTCGGCTTTGTGCTGCTCGAGTTCACCCGCATCCGCCGCCCGCAACAGATCGCGGCGAGCCTGCTGCTGCTGGCCGCCGTGGGGGTCGGCCTGCGGGAGGGGCAACTCTGGCCGATCCTGTCGCAGGGCGTGCTGAAGACGCTGCCCTTCATCCTGATCTTCGCTTCGGTCGGTTGGCTGCGGGCGGCCGCCGGGGAAAGCCCGTCGCTGCTGGCGCTGCGCCGGGGGCTTGGACGGATGCAGCCGGGCCACCGTTTCACGGCGGTCAACAGTGCGGCGCATGTCCTCGGGGCGGGTTTCAACCTTGCCGGAATGGCGCTGCTGACGCCGATCCTCGATGATGTCGACGACGACCCGAAGGTCGGACGCCGCATGCGCTGCGCGATCCTCTGGGGCTTCAGCACGGCGGCAAGCTGGTCCCCCTTCCTCGTCGGCACCGCCGTGGTGCTGGCCAGCCTGCCGGGCGTATCGTGGTATCAGATGGCGCCCTACGGCGCCTTCATCGCCTTTGGATTCCTGGTCTGGGCCACGGTCTTTGACCGGCTGACCCAGCGCCGGACAAGGAGTGCGCCGCGGGCCGCGCTGGAGCCGATGCCGGCGCTTCGGGGTGCGGCGGGGCGGACATTGCTGGCGATCCTGCTGCTGTTCGCGACGACCCTGACCCTGATCGACGTCGCTGGCCTGCGGCTGACCACGGCCATTGCCCTCGCGGCGCCGGGGTTCGGGCTGGTCTGGCTGCTGCTGATCCACGGCCTCGCCGGCCGCGCCCGCATTGCGGAGGTCGCACGCAGCGTGGTGACGAGCTATCCCGGGATGCGCACCGAAAGCACGCTTTTCGTGGCCGCGAACATCTTTGGCACAGCCATCTCGACGGCGCTGCCGCGGGATCATGACACCACCAGCGCCCTGCCTTGGGCCGGGCTGTCGACCGGGGTCGACATGCTGGACATCCTGCTGATGATCTGGGTGTATCTCGCGGTCTGCGCGCTCGGGTTTCACCCCATCATCCTGCTGGTGGTCTTCACCACCGTGGCGGACCCGGTGGCGCTCGGCCTGCCGCTGCCGATGCTGGGCGGCGTGTTCATGACGCTCTGGGGCATGGGCACCTCGGTCTCGCCCCTGTCCGGCACGACGCTGTTCATGTCGCAATACTCGAAGGAGACTTCCTTCGAGATCGCCTGGCGCTGGAACGGGTTGTTCTACACGCTCGGGGCGGTCTGGCTCGCCGTGGCGATCGTGATCCTGCGCTGAATTCGGGCCCTGGTCCGGTGTCGGAAATTATGCAGTGATCTCCAGCCGGAAATCTCGTCCTGCCGCGCGTTTTCGGGGCGATGGAGCGCTTTTACCCCAAACAATAGGGTTGCAGACCCGGTTGCCCTGTTGCAAAGTTTCCCGAAATACCGGACTCGAACCGGGCGGGAGGGAAATTTTGCAAGATCTGGGAGAGGCGTTCGGCCTTGCGGTTGCGCTGGTGTTGTCCGGCGACGGCGATCTGTTCGAGATCGTCGGCCTATCGCTTCGCGTGAGTCTCACCGCCACGGCGCTGGCCTGCCTCATCGGTCTGCCGCTCGGCGCCTGGCTGGCGATCGCGCGGTTCCGGGGGCGCGGTGCGGCGCTGATCCTGCTGAACGCGCTGATGGGGCTGCCGCCGGTGGTCGTCGGCCTGCTCGTCTACCTGCATTTCTCCCGTTCCGGGCCGCTTGGTTTCCTCGGCTTGCTCTACACACCGACCGCCATGATCGTGGCGCAGACCATCCTGATCACGCCCATCGTCGCCGCGCTTTCGCGGCAGGTACTCGAAGACCTGCACACGGAATACGCCGAACAGTTCCGTTCGCTTTGCCTGACCACGGCGCAAACCGTCCAGGCTCTGCTCTGGGATGCGCGCTATTCGCTGCTGACCGTGGGCCTTGCGGGCTTTGGCAGGGCGGTGGCGGAGGTCGGGGCGGTGATCATCGTCGGCGGCAACATCGACCACCTGACTCGGGTGATGACCACGGCCATCGCGCTGGAAACCTCCAAGGGGGACCTGAGCATGGCGCTGGCCTTGGGGATCGTGCTGCTGGTCATTGCGCTGGGCGTGAATGCGGCGGTGTTCTCCGTCCGGATGAGTGCGGTGCGGCAGGCCTATGTCTGACCTCGCGCTGCATCATACGAGCCGGATCGCTGACACGGAATCGGCGCGGGGGCTTCTGCCGCTGACAGTCCGTGACCTGCGGCTGATGCGGGGCGGGACAGCGGTTCTGGATGGCGTATCGCTCGACCTGATGCCCGGTGGCTGCACCATGATCATGGGCTCTAATGGCGCGGGAAAGACCCTTCTTCTCAGGGTCTTGCACGGGCTTCTTGACCCGGACTCCGGCACGGTCTTCTGGGGCGGTCAGAGCGCCGCAGCGGTGGCCACGCGGCAGGCCATGGTGTTCCAGAAGCCCGTTCTGCTGCGCCGTTCCGTTGCCGCGAACCTCGACTTCGTGCTGCGCAGCCGGGGCAAGGACCGCAGCCGCCGCGATGCGCTCCTCGATCACGTCGGTTTGCTGCACAAGGCGAAACAGCCCGCGCGGTTGCTCTCCGGCGGGGAGGCGCAGCGATTGGCTCTGGCGCGGGCGCTGGCTGTGGAGCCGGAGGTGCTGTTCCTCGACGAGCCAACCGCCAGCCTCGATCCCGCCTCGACCCGGGCCATCGAAGACATCGTCCGGGATGCGCTGACCCGTGATCTGCGGGTGATCTTCGTCAGCCACGATCTCGGGCAGGCCCGGCGCATGGGCGACGACGTGGTGTTCCTGAGCAAAGGCCGCGTCGCGGAACATACGGATGCAAAACAGTTTTTCGAGGCCCCCCGCAGCGCGGCGGGGCGGGATTACCTGGCGGGCAGGTTGTCTGTCTGACCGGACCAAAAGGGAGAGACCCATGAAACAGACCCTGACGACCCTGGCGCTGCTGGCCTTGGCCAGCCCCGCTTTCGCGCAGGAGTCGATCATCGTGCAATCCACGACGTCGACCGCCAACTCCGGCCTGTACGATTACCTGTTGCCGATCTTTACCGACAAGACCGGCATCACCGTCAATGTGGTGGCCGTGGGCACCGGGCAGGCGATCAAGAACGCGGAGAATTGCGACGGCGATGTGCTGCTTGTCCATGCCAAGCCGTCGGAGGAGAAATTCGTCGCGGCTGGATACGGAACGACCCGTACCGATTTGATGTACAACGATTTTGTCATCGTCGGCCCGGAAAGCGATCCTGCTGGCGTGCATGGCATGGAGGACGTGCAGGGGGCGCTGACGAAGATTGCGGAGAGCGGTGCGTTGTTTGCCTCGCGCGGCGACGATTCGGGCACGCACAAGAAGGAGGTGGCGCTCTGGGCCGATGCCGGTGTCGATCCGAAGGCCGGGTCGGGCGAGTGGTATCGCGAGACCGGTTCGGGCATGGGCGCGACGCTGAACGCCGGGATCGGCATGGGCGCCTACGTTCTGACCGACCGGGCGACCTGGATCAGCTTCGAGAACAAGCAGGATTATTCCGTGCAAGTTCAAGGGGATGAGGACATGTTCAACCAGTACGGCGTGATCCCGGTGAACCCGGAGAAGTGCCCTGCGGTGAAGGTCGAGGCGGCGCAGGCGTTCTCGGATTGGCTGGTGTCCGCCGAGGGGCAGGAGGCGATTGCCGGGTACAAGATCGCCGATCAGCAGCTTTTCTTCCCGAACGCGCCGAAGCAGTGATATAACCCTTTGGCGGGGAACGGATTTCCCCGCCAACATTGCCGGGTGACATGAGCCACACCGATTTTCCGCCGCATGACTACCTGACGGTCAGGGAACTGGCCGATTTACTGCGGCTGAAGGAGCGGAAGGTCTACGATCTGGCTGCGTCCGGTGCGGTCCCTTGTTCAAGAGCAACCGGCAAGCTCTTGTTCCCGAAAGAAGAAATACGATCCTGGCTTGAGCGGGAAACCTCTGGCCAGGCCGCAGTCACGGTCCGGCCCGGGGTTGTCCTCGGCAGTCACGACCCGCTGCTGGACTGGGCCTTGCGCCAGTCGGGCTGCGGACTCGCGCATTACTTCGACGGCAGCCTGGACGGCGTCGCGCGATTCGTCGCGGGAGAGGGCGTCGCGGCAGGGCTGCATGTGCGCGGCGCGAGCGGCGTCTGGAACGTGCCGGTGGTGCGGGAGAAGGCCGCCGGGACGGATGCGGTCTTGCTGCAGTTTGCCACGCGGGCCCGCGGGCTGGTGTATCGCAGCGGCGAGAAAATCACGTCTTTGCAGGATCTTGCGGGCAAGATCGTGGTGCCGCGCCAGGGCCAGTCCGGCACCGATTGCCTGTTCCGTCAGTTGATCGCCGAAGAGGGGATCGCGCTCGAAGACCTGCGCTTCGGAGAGCTGGCGCGGACGGAGGATGAGGCGGTGGAACAGGTGCGGCGCGGGCTCGGGGATGTGGCCTTCGGGCTGGAGGCGGTGGCGCGGGGCTATGGGCTGGAGTTTTGCCCGGTTCTGGAGGAGGAATTCGCGCTTCTCGTGGATCGAAAGGCGTATTTTGATGCGCCTTTGCAGAGGCTTGTGGCGTTTTGTTCAGGTGATGCGTTCCGGGCCCGTGCGGCCAGTCTCGGGGGCTATGACGTCAGCGCCTTCGGCGCGGTGCGGTGGAACGGATAGGTTAACGCCCCGGGCGTTGTGGTTAACGCGTCGGACGCTTGCCGCATCTTGTGGCCTCGCCGGGTTTCTTTCCGAAACGCGCAGGGCCGCCCGGGCCTGCCTGCGGGCCGGAATGGCGGAGTTTGGTACAAACACCCCCCGATTTTCGTACAGATTTGATATTATGGTATCGATACCATCCTGGCTGACACGGTGACGTTGCGGCGCGTAGGGTTAACGGACGGATTTTCCGGGGGATAGGTCCCGGAGCAGGTCCGGGACTGCGGTGCACGAGCGGATACAAAAACGCCCCCGCAGCTGCCTGCGGGGGCGTTTCGGTTGTCAACCCGTGAGCCGGATCAGAAGTGCGCCGACTGCGTAGTCGCCGGGGCCGCGAGCGGCGGGGCGAACTTGGTCAGGTCGATGCCCTCGACCGCCGCCTTGTACTCCGACGCGCTCGGGGTGCGTCCAAGGATGGCGGAGAGCACGACGACCGGTGTGGAGGCGAGCAGCGACTCGCCTTTCTTCTCGGAGGAGTCCTCGACCACGCGGCCCTGGAACAGGCGGGTGGAGGTGGCGAGCACGGTGTCACCCTTTGCCGCCTTCTCCTGGTTGCCCATGCACAGGTTGCAGCCCGGGCGTTCGAGATACATCATGTTCTCGTACTCGGTGCGGGCCTGCTGCTTCGGGAAGAGATCGTCGAACTCGAAGCCGGAGTACTTCTGGAGGATCTCCCAGTCGCCCTCTTCCTTGAGCTCATCGATGATGTTGTAGGTCGGCGCGGCGACGACCAGCGGCGCCTTGAACTCGACCTTGCCGTTGGCCTTCTCGATGTTGCGCAGCATCTGCGCCACGATCTTCACGTCGCCCTTGTGCACCATGCAGGAGCCGACAAAGCCGAGGTCGACCTTCTTCTCCGCGCCGTAGAAGGAGATCGGGCGGATGGTGTCATGGGTGTAGCGGCGCGAGGGATCGGCGTTGTTCACGTCCGGGTCCGCGATCATCGGCTCGTCGATCTTGTCGAGGTCGACGACGACTTCGGCGAAGTATTTCGCGTCGGCATCGGGGCGCAGAGCGGGGCGTTCGCCGGAGCGGATTTCCGCGATGCGGGCGTCGGCCTTCGCGATGAGGCGGGCGAGCGTGCCGTTCTCATGCTCCATGCCCTTGTCGATCATCACCTGGATGCGGTGCTTGGCCAGTTCGAGCGAGCCGATGAGCGTCTCGTCATCGGAGATGCAGATCGAGGCCTTGGCCTTCATCTCCGCGGTCCAGTCGGTGAAGGTGAAGGCCTGGTCGGCGAGCAGGGTGCCGATGTGCACCTCGATCACGCGGCCCTGGAAGACGTTGTCGCCGTGCTGCTCGAGCATCTGCTTCTGCGTGGCGTGGACCACGTCGCGGAAGTCCATGTGGTCGGCCATCTTGCCGGTGAAGGTGACCTTCACGGACTCGGGGATCGGCATGGTGGCCTCACCCGTTGCCAGCGCCAGCGCCACGGTGCCGGAGTCCGCGCCGAAGGCGACGCCCTTGGACATGCGGGTGTGGCTGTCGCCGCCGACGATGATGTCCCAGTCGGAGACGGTGATGTCGTTCAGGACCTTGTGGATCACGTCGGTCATGGCGTGATACTTGCCCTTGGGGTCACGGCCCGTCACGACGCCGAAGTCGTTCATGAACTTCATCAGGCGCGGCGTGTTGGCCTGGGCCTTCTTGTCCCAGACGGAGGCGGTGTGGCAGCCGGACTGGTAGGCGCCGTCGACGGAGGGGGAGATGACCGTGGCGGCCATGGCTTCCAGTTCCTGCGCGGTCATCAGGCCGGTGGTGTCTTGCGATCCGACGATGTTGACCTTCACACGCACGTCGGAGCCGGCGTGCAGCACCTTGCCCGGGGTGGTGCCGCGGGCGTTGCGGTTGAAGATCTTCTCGACGGCGGTGAGGCCCTGACCCTCGTGGGAGACTTCCTTGTTCGGGGCAAAGACGGGTGTCGGCTCGATGCCAAGGGTCTCGGCGGCGAAGGACTGGAGCTTCTTGCCGAAGACGATGGCGTAGGAGGAGCCGGCCTTCATGAACTCGACCTTCTGCGGCGTGAAGGAGGCGGAGACGTCAGTCAGCTCCTCGCCGTCTTCGGAGGTCAGCTTCTTGGCCTTGGTGTCGATCTTGAGGACGGTGCCGGTCTCGACCGAGTAGCGCTGTTCGAGGATCGGGTTGCCCTCGTTGTTCAGGAGCGGCTTGCCGTTCTCATCCAACTTCTTGACCCAGTTCTTCAGGTCGAGGCCGATGCCGCCGGTCACGCCCACCGTGGTCAGGAAGATCGGGGAAATGCCGTTGGTGCCGGCCACCACGGGGGCGTAGTTGACGAAGGGCACGTAGGGCGACGCCTGCTTGCCGGTCCAGAGGGCGACGTTGTTCACGCCGGACATGCGGGAGGAGCCGACGCCCATGGTGCCCTTTTCGGCGATGAGCATGACGCGCTTGTCCGGGTGCTGGATCTTGAGCGCCTGGATTTCCTTCTGCGCACGCTCGGAGATCATGCATTTGCCGTGCAACTCGCGGTCGGCGCGGGAGTGGGCCTGGTTGCCGGGGGAGAGCAGGTCGGTCGAGATATCGCCTTCGGCGGCGATGTAGGTGACGACCTTGATCTCGCCGTCGACGTCCGGGAGCTTGGTGAAGAACTCGGCCTTGGCGTAGCTTTGGAGGATGTCCGTGGCGACGGGGTTGCCGGCCTTGTAGGCGGTCTCGAGGCGCTCCATGTCGGCTTCGTAGAGGAAGACCTGGGTTTTCAGCACGTCCGCCGCCTGTTCGGCGATGGCGGTGTCGTCGCCGAGGGCGAGGTCCAGCAGCACGCGGATCGACGGGCCGCCCTTCATGTGCGAGAGCAGCTCGAAGGCGAAGGCGGGGGTGATTTCGGGGACGTCGGCCTGTCCGAGGATGATCTCCTTGAGGAACGCCGCCTTCACGCCTGCGGCGGAGGTGGTGCCGGGCAGGGTGTTGTAGATGAAGAAGTTGAGCGAGTCGGCGCGGTGCTCATGACCCGCGTCCTTGATCTGTTCGATCAACTCGGCGACGAGCGCGCCGTCGTCGATCGGCTTGGGGTGCAGCCCCTCGGCTTTGCGGGTTTCGATTTCGGCAAGGTAATCGGTGTACAAGCTCATGACTGTCCCTCGGGTTCAGAGTTGACCAATGCTTGTGTCCCGGGCCGGGATTCGCGCCCTGATAGCCGGGAGAAGCGGTTTGTATGCGGCAGTATACCAAACGCGATTTTCTCGCAAGAGGCTCGGCATGGGCATATCGCCACAGTTTTTGCGATGTCGAGCGTTTCCCGGGGGGATATGGCAATTTGTCTCTCAAAAGCCGGTGGATCGGGGCGGGATGCGGCGGTTTTGGGCGGGCTTTGGCAGGCTGGTGCTTCGGCCCACCCACCCGTACCCCACCCCGACCCTCCCCTGCAGGGGAGGGAGGCCGCCCCGACGGATCGGGGGCGCGGGCCGCAGGGGACTTCAAAGCCTGTGCAAAACCCGCTAAGGGCCATCGGCAAAAGGAGTGCTGCCCGATGATCCCCTCGACTTACCCGACCCAAGAAGACATGGCCCGCCTGACCGCCCGGATGCTCTGGGAGATCGAGGCGGTGAACTTCATGAAGGACGAACCTTTCAAGCTCGCCTCGGGCCAGCTCTCGCCGGTCTACATCGACTGCCGCAAGCTGATCTCCTTCCCGCGCATCCGTTCCACGCTGATGGATTTCCTCACGGTTACCGTCATGCGCAACGCCGGGTTCGAGGCCTTCGACAACATCGCGGGCGGAGAGACGGCGGGCATTCCCTTTGCCGCGCTGGTGGCGGAGCGCATGGCGCTGCCGATGACCTATGTGCGCAAGAAGCCGAAGGGATACGGTCGCAATGCCCGGATCGAAGGCGCGATGACTGAAGGCCAGCGGGTGCTGCTGGTCGAGGACCTGACCACCGACGGCGGCTCCAAGCTGTCCTTCGTCGATGCCATCCGCGAGACCGGCGCGACCTGCGCCCATACGGCGGTCATCTTCTATTACGGCATCTTCCCGGAAACGATCAAAACCCTCGGCGATCACGGCGTTTCGCTGCATCACCTGTGCACCTGGTGGGAGGTTCTGGCGGAAGCTCCGGCGCAGCACGCCGGCGTCCTGGGCGAAGTCGAGTCGTTCCTGAAAGACCCCCACGCCTGGCGCGCCGCGCAGGCGAATAAATAAACGAAACAGAATAATTCCAAAGTGGCGAACAAGCCACGATCCGCCCGCTCCGGCGCAAGATGTTGACCGGAGCGGGCATGAAGTGGCAATATCCGGTATGCCGGATAGGCCCACAGCTTATCCCCAGAAACATACAGTTTGCCCCAGACCAGCGCCTTGCGATAGGGCACAGGTCCGAGCACTTGGGGGAGTGATATGAACGAAATAACGACAATCAACCCGGCAGGCATCCAGGTCGAGGCAGCGGATACCATGCCGCATTCCATCGAGGCGGAGCAGCAGCTGCTCGGCGCGATCCTGACCAACAACGACATCTATGACCGCGTCGCCTCGGTGATCAACGCCCGGCATTTCTACGACCCCGTGCACCGCCGCATTTACGAGGTCGCCGCCGCTCGCATCGCCAAGAACGCGCTTGCCTCGCCGGTGACGCTCAAGGCGTTCATGGAGGACGACGAGGGGCTGAAGGAACTGGGCGGCCCGGCCTATCTCGTGCGCCTTGCCGCCAGTGCTGTGTCCAGTTTCGCGGTGCGCGATTATGCGCAGATGATCTATGACCTTGCGATCCGCCGCGACCTGATCGGCCTCGGCAAGGAGATTTCCGAGAAGGCCGCGAAGGTCGATGTCGCTTCCGAGCCGCGCGAGCAGATCGTCGAGGCGGAGCAGAAGCTCTACAAGCTGGCCGAACAGGGCCAGACCGAGAGCGGTTTCCAGTCCTTCCTGAAGGCGGTGACCGAGGCGGTGAACGTGGCCAACGCCGCCTACCAGCGCGACGGCGGCATGGCGGGCATTTCCACCGGCCTGATCGACATGGACAAGAAACTCGGCGGCCTGCACCCGTCGGACCTTCTGATCCTCGCCGGGCGGCCGTCGATGGGAAAGACCTCGCTGGCGACCAACCTCGCCTTCAACATCGCCAAGGCCTACAAGAAGGGCACGATGCCCGATGGCTCGACCGGGGCGGTGGAGGGCGGCGTCGTCGGCTTCTTCAGCCTCGAAATGAGCGCCGAACAGCTGGCCTCGCGGATCCTGGCGGAAGCCTCCGAGATTTCCTCGCACAAGATCCGCCAGGGCGACATGGACGAGAGCGAGTTCCGCCGCTTCGTCGAGGCCGCCAAGGATCTGGAGGCCTGCCCGCTCTACATCGACGACACGCCTGCGCTGCCGATCAGCCAGGTTGCGGCGCGGGCGCGGCGGCTGAAGCGGACCCATGGACTTGACCTGATCATCGTGGACTATCTCCAGCTGCTGCGCGGCACCGCCGAGAACCGGGTGCAGGAGATCGGCGAGATATCCATGGGCCTCAAGGCCATCGCCAAGGAGCTGAATATCCCGGTGATCGCCCTGTCGCAGCTGTCGCGTCAGGTGGAGAACCGTGAGGACAAGCGCCCGCAGCTCTCGGACCTGCGCGAATCCGGCTCCATCGAGCAGGACGCTGACGTCGTCATGTTCGTGTTCCGCGAGGAATATTACGTCGAGCGCGAGAAGCCGGGCGACCACGAACTGGACAAGATGGCCGAATGGCAGGACCGCATGTCGCGCCTGCACGGCAAGGCCGAAGTGATCATCGGCAAGCAGCGCCACGGCCCGATCGGCACGGTCGAGCTGTCCTTCGAAAGCCAGTTCACGCGCTTCGGCAACCTCGCGAAGCCCTGGCAGCAGGACGGCGGCGGGTTCTGACGCGTCGGTTTCACAGGATAATCGAGCAGCTGGGCGGCCTTGCGGGGTCGCCCTTTTTTCGTGCGGCGTTTGCCGGGGGTGGGGTTCCCTCCCCTCTGGGGAGGGTCAGGGTGGGGGCGGTTCTCCCGATAATCAAGCGCGTTTGAGAAGGCTCGTCGTGACAAAGACCAGCGCCGCGACGCAGACGATGGACGGCCCCGCCGGGGCGTCGAGGGCGTAGGCGCCCCAAAGACCGGCGACGGCTGAGACCGCGCCGATCCCGGCCGCGGTCAGGGCCATCTGTTCCGGGGTGCGCGACAGCGGACGGGCTGCGGCGGCGGGGATGATGAGCATGGCTGCGATCAGCAGCACGCCGACGACCTTGATCGCCACGGCGACGGTGATCGCGAGGGCCAGCGTCAGGATCAGCTGCTCGCGGCGCGGGTCGATGCCGGAAGCATACGCCAGGTCTTCGCTCAGCGTCGCTGTGAGCAGCGCCGACCAGCGCCAGCCGATCAGCCCGGCGACCAGCGCCGCGCCGGTCCAGATCACCCCGAGGTCGGCCCTGGAGACCGAGAGGATGTCGCCGAAGAGGTAGGCCATCAGGTCGATGCGGATGCCCGACAGGAAGGACACGGCGACGAGGCCGAAGGCCAGCGCCGAATGCGCCAGCACGCCCAGCAGCGTGTCCATGGCGTGGCCGCGCCCGGTGAGCAGGCTCACCGTCAGCGCCATGGCCAGCGCCACGGCCAGCGCCCCGGTGAAGATCGAGATCTGCAGCGCGAGGGACAGGGCCACGCCGAGGATCGCCGCGTGGGCGGTGGCATCGCCGAAATAGGCCATGCGCCGCCACACGACGAAGCTGCCGAGCGGGGCGGCGGCCACGGCGAGACCGACACCGGCCAGGGCGGCGCGGGTCATGAAATCGTCAAGCATCTATTCGGCGGCCTCAGTGGGTTTATGGGAATGCGCCCCGTGCGGGTGGCCGTGCGGGTGATCGTGGCCGCAGGTCTCGTCATGGGCGTGATCGTGTTCGTGCCGGTAGAGCGCCAGCGCCCCGCCAGTGCCGGTGCCGAAGAGGGCGCGATACTCGGGCGCGGCGGAGACGATCTCCGGCGTGCCCTCGCAACAGACATGGCCGTTGAGGCAGATCACCCGGTCGGAGGCGCTCATCACGACGTGCAACTCGTGGCTGATCATCAGCACCGCGCAGCCGGTTTCTTGCCGGACCTGCTCGATCTGCTGGTAAAAGGCGGCGGAGCCGGGCTGGTCGAGGCCCTGCGTTGCCTCGTCGAGCAGCAGAAGTTCGGGATCGGCGATCAGCGCCCGGGCGAGCAGCACACGCTGCATCTGGCCGCCGGAGAGGGCGGACATCTGGCGCCCGGCCAGGTCCGGCACCCCGGCGCGCTCCAGTGCCCGGGTACAGGTGGCCTCGGCGGTACGGCCCGGCAGGCGCAGGAACCGCGCCACGGTGATCGGCAGCGTCGGGTCGATGTGCAGCTTTTGCGGCACGTAGCCGATGCGCAGGCCCGGTTTGCGGGTGATGCTGCCGGAGACCGGCCGGGTCGCGCCGATCAGCGTGCGCAGCAGCGTCGTCTTGCCGGAGCCATTGGGGCCGACGATGGTGACGATCTCGCCCGGCTGGAGGTCGAGCGAGACGTCATGCAGCACCGTGTGCCCGCCATAGGCGGCGCGGATGTTGCGGGCGGAGACGAGGCTCATGACGCGGCTTTCCCGGCGCAGGCGGGGCAGAGGCCGACCGCTTCGATCAGCGTTCCCTCGATGGTGAAGCCGGTGGCGCGGGCGGCCTCGCCCAGGGCGCTGCGGGCGGACTGCGCCTCGGCCACGGACTGGCAGGCGCGGCAGATCATGAAGGCGGGCGCATGCTCCTCGCCGGGGTGGGCGCAGGCGATGAAGGCATTCAGGCGCTCGATCTTGTGGGCAAAACCGTTGGCGGTGAGGAAGTCCAGCGCGCGGTAGGCCACCGGCGGCTGCGAGCCGTAGCCCGCCTCCTTCAGACGGTCGAGCATCTCGTAGGCGCCCAGGGCGCGGTGCTCCTGCAGCAGGATTTCCAGCGCGGCGCGGCGCACGGGGGTAAAGCGCAGCCCTTCCGCCTCGCAATGCGATTCGGCGGCGGCAAGCGCGGCACGGATGCAGCCCCTGTGATCGTGCTTGCCGAACCCGACGGGATCGGGCGCAGCGGTTTCCCGGCCTGAGCCACTTGTCATGTTATAATATATCCTGTATCGGCACGTTACGTTATAAAATCACATGGAGTCGCCAATGTCCAGAAACCTCGTGCCCTCCGCCCTCGCGGGCGTGCTCTTGTCCGGTTCCGCCCTGGCTGACGTGCCGCGCGTGGCGGTGGACATCGCCCCGGTGCATGCGCTGGTGGCGCAGGTGATGGCAGGGGTGGGCGAGCCGTCGCTGATCGTCTCGCCGGGGGCGAGCCCGCATGAATTCTCGCTGCGCCCCTCGCAGGCGGGTGCCTTGCAGGACGCGGACGTGGTGGTCTGGGTCAGCCCGGACCTGACGCCCTGGCTGGGCGAGGCGATGGAGTCCCTGGCGCAAGGGGCGGTAAGCCTGGAGTTGCTGGAGACCGACGGAACGGTGGAACTGCCTCTGCGCGAGGGCGCGTCTTTCGAGGCCCATGAACACGGCGGCGACGCCCATGACACCGATCATGACGACGAAAATGACCATGACCATGACCATGACCACGGGCACGGCACCCATGATCCGCATGCCTGGCTGTCGCCGGACAATGGCGCGGTCTGGCTGGACGCGATTGCGACGGTGCTGGCGCAGGCCGATCCGGAGCACGCGGCGGCATATGCCGCCAATGCGGAGGCCGGGAAGGCGGAGCTGGCGGCGCTGAAGGCAGAGATCGACGGCATCCTCGCCCCGGTGCGCGGCGGGCATTTCATCGTCTTCCACGATGCCTACCAGTATTTCGAAGCGGCGTTCGACATGCCTGCCACGGGCGCGATTTCCCTGTCGGATGCGGCGCGGCCAAGCCCGGCGCGGATCGCGGAGATCCGGGGCCGCGTGGCCGCGGAAGGGGTGACCTGCGTGCTGTCCGAGCCGCAGTTCGATCCGGGGATCGTCGCGGCAGTGATGGACGGCAGCGGCGCGCGGACCGGGGTTCTGGACCCGATGGGATCGGGGCTTGAGCCGGGGCCGGGCCTTTATGGCGACATGCTGCGGGGGCTGGCGGTGGCTTTGGCCGGCTGCCTGTGAGGCCCTAATCCAGCGTCCGGCGGAACCGGGTCAGGGCCAGCGCGGCGAGGACCAGGACAAAGCCGGTGAGCGCGGCGAAGGGGGCGGCCACGGTGGTGGCGTCGGCCCCCTTGAGCATGACGGAGCGGATCAGGCGCAGGAAATGCGTCAGCGGGAAGATCTCCCCGAGCCGCTGCGCCCAGAGCGGCATGCCGCGATAGGGGAACATGAACCCCGAGAGCATGAGCGAGGGCAGGAAGAAGAAGAAGGTCAGCTGCATGGCCTGCAGCTGGGTCCGGGCCGCGGTGGAGATGAGATAGCCGAGGATCACGAGGGCAAGGACAAACAGGAAGATGCCCGCGAGGATCACGTGCAGCTTTCCGACGAAGGGCACGCTGAACAGCAGCCGGGCCGCGACGAGGACCACCACCACCTGCACCGCACCGACGACGAAATAGGGCAGCACCTTGCCGAGCATGATTTCCAGCGGGGTTGCGGGCATGGAGAGCAGGGTCTCCATGGTGCCGCGCTCGATCTCGCGGGTCAGCGCCATGGCGGTCATCATCACCATGGTCAGCTGCAGGATCACCCCCAGAAGGCCGGGCACGATGTTGTATTGCGTGACGCCTTCGGGGTTGTAGCGGCGATGGACGACGGTTTCGATGGGCGGCGCGGTGGCTGCCGCGCCGGTCTCGCGGACAAGCGCCTGCTGCGCCACGGTGCTCAGGGTCGAGACGGCGCCGGAGGCGACGGAAGGGTCGGTGGCGTCGGCCTCGATCAGGATCTGCGCCTGTTCGCCGCGCTCCACGCGCCTGCCGAAGTCGGAGGGCACGGTGACGACGAAGGCGACATCGCCCCGGGCGATCATCGCCTCGGCCTGTGCCGCCGTCGCATCGGGGACGATAAAGCGGTAATAGCCGGTCAGCTCCAGCGCCGTGACCATGGCGCGGGTGAAGCGGTCCTGCGTCGGCGCGACAAGCGCGGCGGGCAGTTCCTTCGGGTCGGTGTTGATGGCGAAGCCGAAGAGCAGGAGTTGCAGCAAGGGCACGCCGAGCATCATGGCAAAGGTGATGCGGTCGCGGCGCATCTGGATGCTTTCCTTGCGCAGGAGGGTCAGCAGGCGGCGGGGGGAGAGAAAGCGGACCATCAGGCGTTGTCCGGCGATGCGTTCATCAGCTTGATGAAGACGTCTTCGAGCGAGGTTTCGGATTTGACAAGCGCGGTTTTGGTCGCCTGCGCGACCTGCCGGGCGGAGGCCTCCAGTGCCGCGCCGTCGCGGCCGACGACGTGCAGCGTGGTGCCGAAGGGGGCGATCTGATCGACGCCGGGCATGCCCTTGAGCCGTTTGGCAGCCTCAGCCGTGCCGGGGCCGGAGAGGGTGAACGTGACCAGGCCCGCTTCGGCGATGACCTCGGGGACCGTGCCGGAGGCCACCAGCCGGCCGTAGGCGATATAGTTGATCCGGTGACAGCGCTCCGCCTCGTCCATGTAATGAGTCGAGACAAGGACCGTCAGGCCGTCACCGGCGAGGCGGTGGATTTCGTCCCAGAATTCGCGTCGCGCCAGCGGATCGACGCCTGCAGTCGGCTCGTCCAGCAGGAGCAGTTTGGGGCGGTGCATGATGCAGGCGGCGAGCGCGAGGCGCTGTTTCCAGCCGCCGGAGAGCGAGCCTGCCAATTGGTGTTTGCGGCTGGTCAGACCGAGGTCCGCCAGCGTATCCGCGACGCTTTGGCGCTCCGGTTTCAGCCGGTAGAGCCCGGCGACGAAACGCAGGTTCTCCTCGATGGTCAGGTCCTCGTAGAAGGAGAACTTCTGCGTCATGTAGCCGACTTCGAGCTTGATCCGGCGGCCTTGGCTCAGGATGTCATAGCCGAGTACGCGGCCCGTTCCGGCGTCTGGCGAGAGCAGACCGCACATCAGGCGGATCGTCGTGGTCTTGCCCGAGCCATTGGGACCGAGGAAGCCCGCGATCTCGCCGCGTTGCACGGTCAGCGTCACGTCGTCCACCACGGTGCGCCCGCCGAAACTCTTGGTCAGGCCATGCACGTCTATGGCGGGCTCGGCGGTCATTGCGGCGTGTCCGGGAGGGCGACGTCGATGATCTGGCCGGGCTTGAGCTCCGCGCCCTCGGTCGGGCGGGCCTCGATCAGGTAGACCAGCTTCTGGCGGCTTTCGAGCGAGTAGATCACCGGCGGGGTGAATTCCGGCCCGTCGGCGATATAGGTGACGCGGGCGGTCAGCCCCTCGGCGCAGCCGTCGCAATGGACGTCGAGCACGGTGTCGAGCCCGATGCGGGCGAGCTGGGTTTCCGGCACATAGAGCCGCAGCTTGACCGCGCCGGTGCCGAGGAAGGAGAGCACCGGGGCGGTCGGCCCGGCGATCTCGCCCTCGATGCGGATGACATCGGCGATCCGTCCGGGGCCGGGGGCGTGCAGGGCGCGTTGTTCGAGGTTCCAGGCCGCCTGATCGCGGGCGGCGCGGGCGCCATCGACGGTGGCCTTGGCGGCGGCGATTTCCTGCGGTCTCGCCGGGAGCCGCGCAACGGCGAGGTTGGCCTCGATCTCCGCCCGTTTGGCGCGGGCGACATCGGCGGCGGTGTCGGCATCGTCGGCCTGCGCCTGCGTGGCGGCGCCACGTTGAACGAGGGTGTCGTAGCGGGCCGCCTCGCGCTCGGCCTGCGCCACCTGCGCGGTAGCGGAGGCGAGGGCGGCCTCGATCACGCGGATCTCCGCCTCGCGCTTGCCCTCGGTCAGGTTCGCGGCCTGGCTTTCGGCGCGGGCAAGCGCGGCCTCCGCCTCCGACAGGGCGATCCGGGCGTCGCGCGATTGCATGGAGACGAGCAGGTCGCCGGTCTGCACCGCGTCGCCGCGCCGGACGTGAAGCTGCTCGATCTGGGCGGCGGCGACCGGGGCGATCAGGGTGTAATCACCCTCCACATAGCCGGTGGCGAAGGGGCCCGGCGGGGCGCAGGGGTTCAGGAGCGCAGCGGCGAAAGGCAGGGCGCAGATGAGGTCGATCATGGCGTGCGGCTCGCTTCGATTGTAGCGCGGAGACTGTGGACGACGGTGTCGGCGATGGCTTTTGCCTCGGTGGGACCGAGGGTGTCCCAACCCATGCGGCGGCGGATCACCGGCAGGCCGATGCGGAAATAGATCACCTGCCCGAGGGCGGCGAAGACGGCGAGACGGGTCTGCGGACTGCCCGCGTCCTGCCCTGTGGCGGCGGCCCAGAGATGGCAGAGCTCGCGGTGCTTGTGCGCGATCACGCGGTCATAGAGCACGTCGAGCGCCGCGCTGCTGCCGCTGCTCATCTCGCGCAGGATGAAGGGGACGACGGGCGCGCCGGGCTCGCCCAGCAGGAGGAAATAGACCATGCGGCGCAGCAGCGCTTCGAGCAGGTTGATGGCCTGCGCGGCAGGCAGGCTTTGCGGCAGCGGACCGAGGGCGGCGGCCTCGGCAAGACGGCGGGCGACTTCGGCGGCGCAGGCCTCGTGCAGGCCCTGCTTGCCGCCGAAATGATAAGCGATGGAGGCGATGTTGGTCTGCGCCTGCGCGGCAATCTCGCGTGTGGAGGTGGCGTCGAACCCCTTGCGCCCGAACAGGTCGAGTGCCGCGTCGAGCAGCGCCTTGGGCGTGCCCTGCGGGGCGTCTTCGGGGATTTGGAAGGACTCGGGCATGGGTGAAAGAATAAATCAATCGTTTGATTGAATCAAGCGAGCCCGATCAGAGCGGCACCTCCCGCGTGTGTTTGATCCGGCGCAGGGCGAAGATCGTCGACGTGCCCGCGACGCAGTCGAGCTCCAGCAGGCGGCGCATCAGGATGGCCTCGAAATCGGCGATGTCGCGGACGACCATGTGCAGCATGTAGTCCCACTCGCCCGTGACCGAGTAGACCTCGAGAATCGACGGCTCCGCATCCACGGTGCGCTGGAAGGCGGCGCGGCTGTCCGCGTCCTGCGATTTCATCCGGATCTGGCAATAGACATCCATGCCGCGCCCGACCCTGGCGGGGTCCACAAGGCGCACCGGCGGGCCGATGATGCCGCGCTCTTCGAGGGACCGGATGCGGCGCCAGACGGTGGCGGGGGAGGTGTTGGTGGCCTCCGCCAGTTCGGCGGTGCTGGCGGAGGCATCGCGCTGCAGGATCGAAAGGAGTTTCGCGTCGGAGTCGGAGATGTGATCGGATGATGTCATGATGTCGGTGTTTCGTGAAGGGATGCGTTCAAAGAGTGTCGGTTTGGTGACAATGTTGAAAGCCCTTTTCACAGGATTTCGGGCAAGATGGTCGTCAAACCTGTCCAATCCGGAGGACCCGCCATGACCGATCAGACCCCGATCCTGCGCGATTACGCCCTGTCCGACCGTTACACCCGGACCTCGGGCCGCGTGTTCCTGACCGGCACGCAGGCCATCGTGCGCATCGCGCTCGATCAGGCGCGGCGGGACCGGGCGCGGGGGCTGGATACGCGGGGCTACGTCTCGGGCTATCGCGGCTCGCCGGTGGGCGGGATCGACCTCGAAATCGGGCGCAACCGCGCCCTGATCGAAGAGGCGGGCGTGACCTTCCTGCCCGCGGTGAACGAGGAGTTCGGCGCGACGCAGATGATCGGCACGCAGCAGGTGGAGACCGATCCGCACAAGACCTGTCAGGCGGTGTTCGGCCTGTGGTACGGCAAGGGGCCGGGCGTGGATCGGGCCGGGGATGCGCTCAAACACGGCAACGCCTACGGGGCCTCGCCGCATGGCGGGGTGCTGGTGGTGGCGGGCGACGACCACGGTTGCGTCTCGTCGTCCATGTCGCATCAGTCCGACGTCGCATTCATGAATTTCTTCATGCCGGTGTTGAATCCGGCGAATGTGGCGGAGTTCCTGCCTTTCGCCGAGTGGGGCTATGCGCTGTCGCGGTTCTCCGGCATGTGGGTGGGCTTCAAGGCGATCTCGGAGACGGTGGAGAGCGGCATGGCCGTCGACCTCGCGCCCGAGCGGGCGTTCGTGACGCCGGAGTTCACACCGCCCGCGGATGGGCTGCACTATCGCTGGCCGGACCTGCCCGGGCCACAGATCGAGGCACGGCTGGAGCACAAGAAGAACGCCGTGCTGGCCTTTGCCCGCGCCAACCCGATCGACCGCGCCGAATGGGGGCATGACGCACGGTTCGGGATCGTGACCACGGGCAAGGCGCATCTCGATGTGCTGGAGGCGCTGCGGCTGTTGGGGATCGACCAGGCGCGGGCGGCGACGCTTGGCATCGACGTCTACAAGGTCGGCATGGTCTGGCCGCTGGAGCATGACGGGGCGCTGGATTTTGCGCATGAGAAGGACGAGTTGCTGATCGTCGAGGAAAAGCGTGGCATCATCGAGAGCCAGCTGAAGGAGTATTTCTATGACTTCCCGGGCCGCAAGCCGCGCCGGATGGTCGGCAAGCGGGACGAGAGCGGGGCTCGGCTGATCCCCTGGACGGCAGAACTCGGCCCGGTGATGCTGGCCCGGCATATCGCGGCGCGGTTGGCGCGGAACGGCATCGTGGACCTGACGGAACGGGCGGCCCATGTGGCGGCGGAGCCGGCGCCGATCCTGGTCGAGGGGGCGACGCGGACGCCGTATTTCTGCTCGGGCTGCCCGCACAACACTTCCACGAAGGTGCCGGAGGGGTCGGAGGCCTTTGCCGGTATCGGCTGTCATTTCATGGCCAGCTGGATGGGGCGGAACACGACCTCGCTGATCCAGATGGGTGGCGAGGGAGTGAATTGGGTGTCCCGCTCGCGCTTCAACGGCAACCGGCATGTGTTCCAGAACCTCGGGGAGGGCACCTACTACCATTCCGGCTCGCTGGCGATCCGGCAGGCGATTGCGGCGGGGACCAACATCACCTTCAAGATCCTGTTCAACGATGCGGTTGCGATGACGGGCGGGCAGCATGTGGACGGGCCGATCTCGGTCGAGGCGATTGCGCGCTCGGTGCTGGCGGAGGGGGCGAAGCGGGTGGTGATGGTGTCGGATCAGCCACAGGGCCTGCCGACGTTGCCCGGTGTTCAATCGTTTGACAGAAGCGACATGGACCGGGTGCAGCGGGAGTTACGGGAGATTCCCGGGACCACGGTGCTGATCTACCAGCAGACCTGCGCCACGGAGAAACGACGGTTGCGCAAGCGCGGGAAGATGGACGATCCGAAGCGGTTCGCGGTCATCAATCCGCTGGTCTGCGAGGGCTGCGGCGATTGTTCGGTGGAGAGCAATTGTCTGAGCGTGGAGCCACTGGAGACGGAGTTCGGACGCAAGCGGAAGATCAACCTGAACACCTGCAACAAGGATTTCACCTGTCTGAACGGGTTCTGTCCGAGTTTCGTGACGGTCGAGGGGGCGACGTTGAAGAAAGGCGTGGAGCGCGGCGAGGCGGCGTTTGCACGGCTGTCGAAGGCGCTGCCGGAGCCGGTGCTGCCGTCCTTGGCAGAGCCGTGGGACATCGTCGTCACCGGGGTTGGCGGCACCGGGGTTGTCACGGTCGGGCAAGTGATCGCCATGGCGGCCAACCTGGAGGGAAAGGCGGCCTCGGTGCTCGACTTCATGGGCTTTGCGCAGAAGTTCGGGCCGGTCATCAGCTATATCCGCATGGGCGAAGGCGGGGTGAACCAGGTGCGGGTGGAGCCGGGTTCGGCGGATGCGCTGATCGGCTGCGATGTGGTGGTCTCGTCCTCGCCGAAGGCCTCGCAGACGGTCCACAAGGGCACCCGCGCGGTGATGAACACCGCTGTCATGCCGACAGGGGATCTGGTGCGGAACCGGGATGCGGATTTGCGGGTGGAGACGCGGGTCAAGGCGGTGGCCGATGCGGTCGGGGCGCTGCGGACACTCGATGCCAATGCGTTGTCGGAGGCGCTGCTGGGCGAGACGGTCTTTGCCAACGTGATGATGCTGGGCGCGGCCTGGCAGGCGGGGCTGGTGCCGCTGTCGCTGGACGCGCTGATGCGGGCGATCGAATTGAACGGGGTTAAGCCGGAGTTGAACAAACGCGCCTTCGGCTGGGGCCGGATCGTGGTGCAGGACCCGGCGGCGGTGGAGGCGGCGGCAGGGCTGACGCCCGCGCCGGTGGCCTCGCTGGAGGAGCAGATCGCGCGGCGGGAAGCGTTCCTGGCGGAGTATCAGGACGCGACATGGGCGGCGCGGTATCGCGATGCGATTGCAGGTGTGCGGGACGCGGAGGTGCGGGTCACCGGCGCGGCGGGGCCGTTGACGGAGGCGGCGGCCAAGGGTCTGTTCAAGCTGATGAGTTACAAGGACGAATACGAGGTGGCGCGGCTGCACAGCGAGACCGGGTTCCGAGCGGGCCTCAAGGATCGGTTCGAGGGAGAGTTCACCGTCATTCACCACCTCGCGCCGCCGATGCTGCCGGGCAGGGATGCGCGAGGGCGTCCGATGAAGCGTCGGTTCGGTGCCTGGGTGCAGCCGGTGCTGCGGGTTCTGGCGAAGGGGCGACGTCTGCGCGGCACGGCGTTCGATCCCTTCGGCTACAGCGCGGAGCGGCGCATGGAGCGGGGTTTGATCGAAGAATACCGGGGCGTGCTGGACCGGCTGACTGGCGGTCTGACACCCGGCAATGCCGCCGACGCCGCGCGGATTGCCGGACGGGTCATGGAGATCCGGGGCTTCGGTCCGGTGAAGGCGGAGGCCGTGGCGCAGGTGCGGCAGGCCATCGCCGCGGACCTCGAGGCGTATGGCGCCCGGTGATGCGCCGCGCGGCCTGGCTAGGCCGGCGCTGGTGACCGGGCAGGTCTGGCAGAACCCGTTTACGGACGGGTCAGGCTCCGGGTGTGACGGTGCTCATTTGCCGATCAGCCCCCGCGCCGAGCCCGCGATCAGCAGCGCCACGTCCCCGAGCGCGCGCATCGGCGAGACGTTGGGCGGCAGGGCGAGATAGCGCGGGCGCCACTCGGGCTGGAACTTCTGCTTGAAGGCGCGCAGGCCCTCGAAGTTGTAGAACGCGCCGCCGTGGCGGTAGATCAGCCGCCCGAAGCGGTTCCAGGATCGCGCGACCGAGCGTTCGGAAAGGCCCGAGAGCGGCGCGGTGCCGAGGCTGAACTCCGCCGCACCAGCGTCCCTGTAGTGCTCGATCAGGCACAGGAACATGAACTCGATCAGGCCGGAGGCTTCCTCGGGGAGGTAGCGCATCAGGTCGATGGCGACCTTGGTGCCGTCCGCCGCGGTGAGGATGTTGGCGAAGGCCACGATGCGGCCGGACTTGCGCACCACGGCGATGTCGAAGCGGTCGAGATAGGCGGCGTCGAATTGCCCCACGGAAAAGCCCTTCTCGCTGCCGGTCTTGCCGCCGAGCCAGGCCTCGGAGATGGTTTGCAGTTCTGCGATCAGCGCCGGATCATGCGGCGCGGGCAGCAGGGTGCAGTCGAAGCCATCCTTCCGCCGCTTGTTCAGGGCGGCGCGCATGGTCTTGAAACGCCCGCCCGCGAGGCTGAACTCCGGCAGGCGCACGACGGCTTCCTCGCCGATCTTGTGCAGTGTCAGGCCAAGCTCGGGCCAGAGCGCGAGGTTGCGGCCGCTGACCTCGTAGAACACCGGGCGGCCATTGGCGCGGGTTGCCTGCTCGGCGAAGGACCAGGCCAGGGACTCGAACTCGGCGGGATCGCCCACCGGATCGCCGAGCGCCACCCAGGATGCACCGCGCACGGCGTACATGATGAAGGAGCGTCCGGTCTCGGAGAACAGGAAGCGCTTGTCGCCGGTCAGGCCAAGCCAGGCATGCGGATCGTCGGCCTGTGCACAGAGGCTGGCCGCCCGCGACAGGACATCCGCGCCGGCATCGACCGGGGCCGTCCGGCGGATCGGGCGTGTCAGCAGGAAGACCCCGAAGAACAGCAGCACCGCCGTTGCCGCCAGCGCCGCCCGCAGCGTGCGCGGCGTGCTTGAATCGTGTGCGAACTCAGACCAGAGGTCGCTGGAGAAGGGGACCGCCTTGTGCATGAAGAAGAAGAAGGCGGCGGCCACGATGGCGGTTCCGATGACGGTGACGAACCACATCGGCTCGAACACCCCCGAGGTCAGCCGCCCGGGACGGTCGAAGGCGCCCCGGAACGGCAGCAGCGCCAGTGCACCGATCAGCAGGATCGCCGCATTCTCGATGCCGAAGTCGTTGAGCAGCGAGGCGGCGGTGCCAACCAGCAGTGCACAGATGGCGAACCACCAGGCGGAGGAGACCTTGCGGGCGAGCCCGTGCGAGGTGATCAGCAGCACCACGCCCGCGACGGCGGAGGCGAGGGTGCCGCCCTCCAGCAGCAGCTCGCCGACGAGATCGCGCTCGGCGATGGCGTCGGCGCGGACGGCGGGGATCATGGTGACGAGCAGCAGGTAGGCGCCGAACCCGAAGGCGACGATCGCCACGAGGCCGGGCGCGAGGCCATGCAGGGTGGCAATCGCGGGCTGGATCCCCGGGGCCCGCGCCCAGAGGCGCGCCCCTATGCCGCTGGCCAGCCGGGCCTCGTTGAGCGTGACGATCAGGAAGGCGAACGCGAAGGGCAGGAGGTAATAGACCAGCCGGAACAGCAGCAGCGCGGCGGCGGCGTCGCTGACCGGGACGGAGGCGGGCAGGGTGCCGATCACCACGGTCTCGAAGACGCCGACGCCACCGGGCACGTGGCTCATGACACCGACCATCATGGCGGCGGCATAGACGGCGATGAAAGTGGCGTAATCGGGCTTTCCTGCGGGCAGCAGCACCCAGAGCGCGAAGGCGGCGGCGGCGACGTCGATCAGGGTGACCACCAGCTGGCCGAAGAGGTCGGCGGGCGGCGGCATGCGCAGCTGGTGGCCACGGATGCCGATGCTGCGCTGGGACACGGAGAGCCAGCCGATGGCGAGCACCGAGACCACGGTGATCGCCGCGGCGACCAGACGGATGGTCCCCGGACTGTAGGGCAGCCAGACTCCGACCGCGCCGGGATGCACGGCCAGCGCCGCGATTCCGACGAGGGTCAGCCCGGTGCCGAGGGCGAGGCCGATGTAGCCGGAGACCGCCGCCACCTCGAAGCCGTTGAGACCAAAGGCGGAGTAGATCCGGTAACGCACCGCGCCGCCGGACACCACGCTGACGCCGATGGTGTTGCCGAAGGCGTAGCCGAGGAAGCCGCCTAAGGCGACGACGCTGCGATCCAGCGAGCGGCCGATGAAGCGCAGCCCGAACCAGTCATAGAAGATCAGCGCCACATAGCCGACCGCCGTGGCGGCGAGGGCGGCGGCCAGCGTGGCGGTGGGCGTGGCGCGGATCTGCGCCGCGATGTCCGCCGGGTCGACGGGCCTGAGCAGGTGGTAGAGCGCGTAGAGACCGGCCGCGAACAGCGCCGCGCCAATTGCGATGGGCGCCGCGTGTCGCAGGGATTGAAGGGTCAGTCGGGCCATCCCGCACTCCGCATCGTTTTTGCCAGGTCGTTGCCCGGGTGTGGTTACCCGGTCCCGTGCCGGAATGGAAAGCATCATTGCGGGATAGGCCGACTTCCTTGCGCAAAAGCCCGTGCGCCCCGATCTGCGATGCGGGGCGCGAGTCGGGTCAGGCCTTGCGGCCCGCAGTGCCCAGCCGCCGCGAGAGCGGCAGCAGCGCGACCAGGGAGATCGCGGCAAAGCCGGCGCCCGCGAGGAAGGTCCATTCCGCGCCGAAACCCTGCCACAACGCCCCGGCGATCACGCTGGCGAGCAGCAGCGCAAGGCCGGTGACGAGGTTGACCATGCCGAAGGCGGTTCCGCGCAGTTCGGCTGGGACGGATTCGGCCACGAGGGCGGCCAGCACCCCTTGGGTGAAGCCCATGTGCAGCCCCCAGAGCAGCACCCCGGCGGCGAGCCCGGGCAGCCCCTGCGCCAGCGCCAGCACGAGGTCGGCCACCACCAGCAGGCCCAGCCCCACGGCGAGCAGCCCGGCGCGTCCGGTCCGGTCCGAGACCACCCCGACCGGCCAGGCGGAGAGCGCGTAGACCGCGTTCATGCCGACGAAGACCAGCGGCAGCAGCATCAGCGGCAGGCCGCTGTCCTCGGCCCGCAGGATCAGGAAAGCCTCGCTGAACCGGGCCAGCGTGAACAGGGCCGCGACGGCGACGATCCACCAGTAGGGTTTGCCGAGCAGGCGCAGCTCCGCCCGGGACAGCGGATGGCGCACGGGGCGCAGGTCCGGGCTGCGCGGCGGTTCGCGGACGGCGGTGAGGATCAGGACAAACGCGAGGACGGCGGGAATCACCGCCACCCAGAACACGCTGCGGAAATCATTGGCGAAGAGGGCCATCAGTCCGATGGCCAGCAGCGGCCCTAGGAAGGCGCCCAGCGTGTCGAGCGACTGGCGCAGACCGAAGGCGGCGCCGCGCAGGCCCTCCGGCGCGAGGTCGGCCACCAGCGCGTCGCGGGGCGCCCCGCGAATGCCCTTGCCGATGCGGTCGATGAAACGGGCGGCGATCACCCAGCCGATGGAGGACGCCAGCGGGAACACCGGCTTGGTCAGCGCCGCGAGTCCGTAGCCGAGTGCCGCCAGTTCCTTGCGCCGCCCGATGCGGTCCGAGAGCGCACCGGAAAAGACCTTGGTGATCGCGGCGGTGGCTTCGGCGATGCCCTCGATGACGCCCACGGCGAGGGCCGTCGCCCCGAGACCGGCTGTCAGGTAGACCGGCAGAAGTGCGTGGATCATCTCGGAGGAGACATCCATCAGCATGGAAACACAGCCGAGCACCCAGATCCCCGCGGGCAGGCGCAGGGTAGCCCCGGGGGCACGCGTGGTCTGTTTCATCTGTGCCCTTCCGTCTCTGGGCCTGGCCCGGCGCCGTCGGGGCGATGGTTGGTCCAAAGGCGCATGCGGGTCAATGCTCCGCCGGGCGCGTGACGCCCGCCACCAACTGGCAGCGCGGTTTCGTCGCGGGGCGCGGGACGGTTTGGGGCACACCGGGACATGGGCCGGTTGCCGATCGTGGGAGCGATCGCGGCCTGTGGAGGCAACTGCGGACAGAAGGGCCGGTCCGGGAAACCGGCCCTTCTGTCCTGTCGGGTCAGGCGGTCAGCACGACATCGTCCAGCACGATGGCGGTGCCGTCCGCGGTGGTGATGCTGATCGCGTAGATGTCGTCGAAGATCGTCGGGTCCGGGTTCGCGCCGGTGAGGCCGAGGCCGAAGTCGAGGGCGGTGAAGTCGATCTGGCTTGCCGGGGTCGAAGCGTCCACGATGAAGTCGAAGCTGTCGACCGCGACGAGCGAGGCGAAGTAGTCCGAGAGGCCCGGGTTGTTCGTGTTCGCCGTCTCCACGACACCGATGGTGTAGACGGTGATCGTCACCGTCACCCCGTCACCGGCCACCGGGTTGAGCGACAGGCTGCTGACGTCGAACGCCGTGGCCGCAATCGCCGGCACCGGAATGCTTTGTCCCGGCAGGGTGGTCCCGATGAGCTGACCGGGCCCGCCGACACCGAAGGGCAGGCCGGGCGCGAGGATTGCGAAATCCTCGTCCGGTACTTCGACCACTTCCAGCACCGGGTTGCCTTCCTCGTCCCGCACGGGCTGGCCGAATTCGTCCAGTACCGGCGTCACGACGGTCTGGGTCGAGTAGGTCCCGACCAGCACATTGCCCCCGCCGCTCGTGGTCTGTCCGCCGACGATGCCGGTTGGCGCACGTCCGTCGCCCCCCAGTTCGTCGGTCTCGATCGCCGTGGCGACGCCGCTGAAGTCGAAGCCCATGCTCCCGGGGACCGGGCCCTGGAACTCCGGATCGGCGAACTGGAACTCCTCGAAGTCGAGCACGTAGGTGGTGTCGGGCGCGGGGCCGTCCGCCGGGTTCACGTAGTTGTAGACGATCTGACCGGCGGCAGAGGCGGTGCCGTCCGAGACCGTGTACCCGATCACCCCGATCCGGGAATCGCCATCCGGCACCGGGATCGCCGTCAGATCGACGGTCAGGATGCCGGTGACATCGTTGTAGCTGAGCGCGCCATCGGCGAGGATCGGCTGGCCGGTCGCCTCGTCGAAGCCGATCTGAAGCCCGCCGATGGTCACCACGAGGTCAGCGTCGGCGGTCTCGGCATCGGCGATCAGGGCGAACATGTCGACGGTCAGCGTGGTCGACGCCGGATCGTCGATGATGATGTCCGTCGGCTCGGGCCCGGTGGGCAGGCTGATCGCGGTGGGCGGCGTGTTGCCGGTCCCCGGCGTGTCCCCGGTCAGATCCAGCGTGATGGTGTTCGTCGCGGTCAGACCCGCGGCATCGCGCACCACGTAGGTCAGCACGAAGGTGCCGGTTTCGCCTTCTTCCAGCCCGAAGATCGCCGGATCGAAGGACAGGGTGCCGCCGTCGCCCGCGGTGATGCCGCCGCTGAACGGCACCGCAACCGGCGTTCCGCCGATGTCGCGGGTCAGGCTGGTGATGGTCAGCACGTCTCCGGTGGCGGTGTCCGGGTCGGAGACCAGTCCGGCGAGCGAGACGGACACGGGGCCGTCGCCTTCGTCGGCGACGACCGTGATCGCCGAGGCGACCGGCGGCGCGTTCACGGGTGGCGGGGTGTCGCCGCCATTCACCGTCACCGGCACGATCCCGCTATCGCTGTTGTTGGCCGCGCCGCTGTCATCGGTCACGAGGTACTGGAAGGTCACCGAGACGCTCTGACCATCCGAAAGCCCGAGGTCCGCCGGGTCGATCCGGATCAGCCCGGGGCCGACGAGGGTGAAGGGAATGGGCGCGCTGTCCCGGGTCAGGACGATGTTGGAGAAGGTCAGCGCGTCGCCATCGATGTCCGTGGCCTGCGTGCTCAGGTCGATGATCGTGACGCCATCACCTTCGTTGATTGTCACCGGGATGTCGAGCGACTGCGGCGCATCGTTGACCGGGTTCACCGTGACCGCCACGGTGGCCGTCGACGTCAGCCCGCCGCTGTCGGTGATCTCGTAGGTGATGGTGTCGCTGCCGAAGTAGTTCGGATCGGGCGTGTAGAGCAACTGCCCGTTTGCCTGTACCGCGACGGTGCCGTTGAGCGCGGTGGCCGAGGTTACGGTCAGCGTGTCGCCGATATCCACGTCGCTGTCATTGCCGAGCACGTCGATCAGTGTCGGCGTGTCCTCGTTGACCGTCGCCGTGTCGCTCTGGGCGACCGGCGGATCGTTGACCGGATTGACCGTCACGGTCACCGTGGCGGTATCGGTCAGGCCGGTGCTGTCGGTGATCTCATAGGTGATGGTATCGGTGCCGTTGAAGTTCAGGTTCGGCGTGTAGGTCAGTTGGCCGTCCAGTTCGATCACCACCGTGCCGTTCGCCGCGGAGGCGTCCGTAACGCTGATGGTATCGCCGATGTCGACGTCATAGTCATTGCCGAGCACGGCGAAGGTGACGGCGGTGTCCTCGTCGGTTGTCGCCGAGTCATCCTCCGCCACCGGCGCGTCCGGCACGGGGTTGACCGTGACGGTCACCGTGGCGGTGGAGGTCAGGCCGCCGAGGTCGGTGATCTCGTAGGTGATGGTGTCGGTGCCGTTGAAGTTCGGGTCCGGCGTGTAGAGCAACTGCCCGTCCGCCTGGACCACGACAGTGCCGTTGGCGGCGCTGGCCGCGGTGACGCCGATGATGTCGCCCAGGTCCACGTCGCTGTCGTTGCCCAGCACGTCGATCAGGGTGGCGACGTCCTCGTCGGTGGTTGCCGCGTCATCCTCCGCGACGGGCGCGTCATTCACGCCGGTGACCGTGACCGCCAGTTCGACCATGGAAGTATTGCCATTGGCGTCGGCGATCTGGACGCTGATCAGTTCCACGGCACTGGTGCCCGCCGCGAGATACTCGAACTGGCCCGCCGGATCGAACTGGAACTCGAAGGCCGAACCGCTGCCGACTGCCGGGGTCAGCGGCGTCGTGGAGACAAGCGTGATGGTGCCGGGACCGGCGTAGGTCACCACCGGGGCCTGCAGGGCATCCCCCTCGAAGTCGTAGGCGTTTACGATGAAGGTCCCGGGGCTGTCCTCGTTCGTGTTGCCGCCCGCGCTGGTGATCAGCGGGGCGTTGTCCTGCCCGATCAGGTACAGGAAGTCGTCGAACTGCAGCGCCTCGACCTTCTTCAGCTCGTCCGTACCCTCGTTTCCGTCCGTGGTGTTCAGGTCGGTGATGAAGACGGTGTTCGTGCCGCCGCTCGGCGGTGAAAACACGAAGTCGAGGATCGAGCCGTCGTAGACCGCCGTGTCGAAACCCTTGTCGCCGTCGATGAAATCGTCGCCCGGGCCACCCTTGACGGTGTCGTCGCCCTGATCGGCAGAGATGTTGTCGTCGCCGTCCAGACCAAGGATGGAGTCATTGCCCTTCTTGCCTTGGATCCTGTCGTCCTCGTCCGTGCCGGTCAGCGTGTTGCCCCCGGCGTCCCCCGCGATGAGAAAGGCGTTCTGACCGACCGACACGCTTTGGGTCGCGCTGCCCGGTTCTTCACCGGAAGACGATCCGCCCTGAGATGCCTTGAAGACGTCCGGCACCGACGCCGTCCCGTCAGAATTCCATGGAAGTTGAAACCGGAATGTCGCAATGTCCGGACCCTTGCCGGATTGCCCGGCTGATACGGTCGAGAAAAACGAAGAGCTGAACGGAAAACCCATGACACCACCCCCCAATATTTGAAATGTCTTCGAAAATGCTACCATGGCCGCTTGCCGTTGCGTCAAAAAAAAATGGGGTTTCCCGATTTCCGGGAGAGATCCCGCATTTCGTGGGTCGTGAGGGTCAGGGCTGCCCCGATCGGGGTGCAGAGGATGGATTGTCAATACTTTGAATCAAATGATGTTTTTGGAACGATATCCCGTGCCGCGTGACTGGGCGCCCCGGGAGGGCATCTGGGCGAGCCGTTGGAGCGTGTGCAATCAATGCGCGAATGTCTTGCCAGGGGTATTATGCAGGCGTGTGGTTCTGTTGCAAAAAGGCTGACCACCGCGGTAGCGCGGCCCCTCCGCCAGAGGTGTTTCGCGGCCGCCGCGAAGGACGGCACAGGGGAGTCGAAACCGCTGTGGCCGGGTCTGCGAATTCCGTGATGCCGATTTTTCTGGCCAGAGACGCAACTCCGCAGGCATCTGGCGAATTGATTTATCCGGTTCGCCGAAAGTGCCCGTCCATGTCCTGCAGAACATCCCATGCCAGTCGCGGCTGTTCGCCCGGATAGCGTAACGAACGACGAGAAATCGAAATCAATCACCAGTCAGAGCGCTGTTGCGCAAAGAAACGGGTGAGCATACGTCCCAGTCCCCGGGTGGATTTCGCCGATGACCTCGGCAACGGGTATGCCAGGGGCTGTGTCCCTATCAGGGATGCCGACACGGTTTGGATTTCCGCGACCTGACGCTCGAAGTCCCGTATGTGAGACCTCGCCCCGGCAACTTTATGCCATGCGTCCTGGTGGTCACACGGCGTCTTCGGAAGTATCCGCTCCACCCCCGCCGGGCGGCGGGGCCGGGGTATCGCGATGCTTTGACGGCCTCGTCGCGGGCAACGGCCCCGGCGCTGATGGTTTCCAAGGTTTGGCGTTCTTGCGCGGAGGAATGATGGCAGCGGTGCCGCGCCAGCAATCGCGTCACGGCGTCCGCGTGTGTCGCAGGCTACCCGGGGGTCACGGATCCGATGGCCTGACTCGATGGACGGACGGGACGGGATTTGACCGAGACTCCGGCAACAGGGGCGCATCGCCCATGTGGCGCGTCGTCACCTCCATGGTCCCGACATCCAGCGGTTCCTCGTCGATCCCTGTGTGTATCTTGCGCCAAATCGGACGCTTCACGCCGCCATGCTTTCGGACATGAGTGGTCCTGAACGACCGCATCGTCAGATGTCCTTGACCAGACGCAGCGCGTCGTAGATCGCGGCGTGGGTGTTGCGGGCGCTGACGGCGTCGCCGATGCGGAACAGTTGGAAGGTGCCTTGCGCGTTGCGGATCACGGTCTGCGGGCGGCCCTCGATCAGGGCGTCATGGTCGACCGCGCCGCCGTTCGACGACAGGTCCTTCAGGTCGAAATACAGGTCGTCCAGCGGCAGCGTGCCGTAGTTCACCACAACCTGATCGTAGGTCTTCTCGCTGGTGAATCCGCTGTAATCCGTGCCGACGGTGGCCTTCAGCCGGTTGCCGTCCTTCTCCACCGCCTTGAGGCGGCGGGTGACGGTGAAGGTCACGTCCTTGTCCTGCAGCGCCCGCATGTAGGGCACGAGGTTCATGGCCATGATGTCGGGGGCGAAGGTGCGGTCCGGGGTCATGACCTCGACTTTCACCCCGGCATTGGCGGCGACTTCCGCCGCCATCAGGCCCGGATGGTCGCCGCTCTCGTCATAGATCAGCACGTCCTGCCCGGGCTTCACGTCGCCCGAGATCAGGTCCCAGGCGGAGACCACGAGCGGCTGTTCGCTGCGGTCCTCGAACAGGCCGGTGTTCGGCAGGCCGCCGGTGGCGACGATCACCACATCGGGGTTCAGCGCGGTCACGTCCGCCGCCTCGGCCCAGGTGTTGAAGTGGAAGGTCACGTCGCGCGCCGCACATTGCGCCATGCGCCAGTCGATGATCGAGATCATCTCGCGGCGGCGCGGGTTCTGCGCGGTCAGACGGACCTGGCCACCGGGATCGGGTTGCACTTCGAAGACCGTCACGGCATGGCCGCGCTCGGCGGCCACGCGGGCGGCTTCGAGACCGGCGGGACCGGCGCCGACGATCACCACCTTCTTTGCCTCTGCGGCGGGGGTGATGGTGTGCGGCATGGTCAACTCGCGGCCCGTCGCCGGGTTGTGGATGCACAGCGCCTCACCTGCCTGGTAGATGCGATCCAGACAGTAGGTCGCGCCGACGCAGGGGCGGATGTCGTCCTCGCGCCCCTCCATGATCTTTTTGACCACATGCGGGTCGGCCATGTGGGCGCGGGTCATGCCGACCATGTCCAGCAGGCCGCTGGCCACCGCGTGACGGGCTGTTGCCACGTCGGGGATCTTGGCGGCATGGAAGGTGGGCATGCCCGTCGCCGCCTTGACCGCCCCGGCGAAATCCAGATGCGGGGCGTTCTTCATGCCCTGCACCGGGATCACGTCCGTCATCGCCGGATCGGTATGGATGCGTCCGCGGATCACGTTGAGGAAGTCGACCATGCCGCAGTCGGCCAGTTTCTTCGAAATCTCGATGCCCTCTTCGGCGGTGATTCCGCCCGCCTCGGCCTCGTCTGCCGTGTAGCGGATGCCGACGATGAAGTCGTTGCCCACCCGTTTGCGGATGCCGCTCAGCACATCCATCAGCAGCTTCATCCGGCTGTCGAGGCTTTGCCCACCATAGGGACCGTCCAGATCGTTGGTCAGGGGCGACCAGAACTGATCGAGCAGGTGGCCGTAGACCTGCAACTCGATGCCATCCATGCCGCCCGCCATCATCCGCTCGGTGGCATCGGCGAAATCGGTGATGATGCGCTCGATATCCCAATCCTCGGCGCGTTTCGGGAAGGCGCGGTGGGCCGGTTCGCGGTGCAGCGTGGACGAGACCGAGGGCAGCCACGCGCCCTTGTCCCAGCGGGTCCGGCGGCCGAGATGCGTCAGCTGGATCATCACCGCGCAGCCGTGATCGTGGCAGGCATCGGTCAGTTGCTTGATATAAGGCACCACCTCGTCCTTGTAGGCGAGGATGTTGTTGAAGACCGGAGGGCTGTCCTTCGACACCGCCGCCGAGCCCGCGGTCATCGCCAGCGCCACGCCCGCCTTCGCCCGTTCCGCGTGGTAGGCGGCATAGCGTGCCTTCGGCATGCCGTCCTCGGGATACGCCGGTTCGTGGCTGGTGGTCATGATGCGGTTGCGCAGCGTCAGGTGCTTGAGCTGGTACGGCTGGAGGAGCGGGTCGGTGGACATGGGCGTGCCTTTCGGGAGTGATGGCCTGATCATTCGAGAAATGTTCACATGTGTCAATTAAAAGATCACCCATGTCCATTTCCCTTGTGAAGGCCCGCCCCGGCGGCTACGCTGCGCCTCATGACAGACCAGACAGACCAGACCCTCTCCGACGAAAAGACCACCGGCTGGCGCGGCTCGCGCGAGGTCTGGCTGGCCGCCGCACGCCAAGCCTTAATCCAGTCCGGCGTCGACGCGGTCAAAATCCAACCGTTGGCCACCGGGCTGGCCCTGTCGCGCACCAGCTTCTACTGGTTCTTCAAGGACCGGAAGGCGCTGCTGGAGGCGCTGCTCGAAGACTGGGACGCCAAGAACACCGGCGCTTTCGTCGACGCCTGCGCGGCCTATGCCGAGACCATTTCCGAGGCGATTCTGAACCTGATCGTCGTGTTCCAAGACGAGGCGCTGTTCGAGCCGCAGCTCGATTTTGCGATCCGGGGCTGGGCGCATCAGTCGGACGGGGTGGCGGCGCGGGTCCATGCGGCGGACGAGGTGAGGATCGACGCGATCCGCGCCATGTTCGCACGGTTCGGGTTCGCCGAGGACGAGGCGGATGTCCGCGCCCGGACGGTCTACCTGACGCAGATTGGCTATATCTCGATGCAGGTGCGGGAGAGCGTCGGCGTGCGGATGGCGCGGGCGCCGGGCTACGTGAAGACGTTCTGCGGCCAGGCGCCGACTGACAGCGAACTGGCCCGCTTTCACGCCCGTCTGAAATTCGATCCTGCCCTCTGACCCGCGAAAAACCCATGCGCTACATCTCCTATGACGACACGATTGCGCGGCTGTCCTGGCCCGACGCGGTCGAGGCCTTGCGGGCGGGTCACCGTCTGCCGCGCGCGCAGATCGCCGACATGTTTCTGGGCGAGGCAACGGGCAACCTGCTGAGCCGAGGTGCCTGGATCGAGGGCCTGGGCTTTTGTGTGAAATCCGTGACGATCTTCAACGAAAATCCGCAGCACGGCCTGCCGACGATTCAGGGCGCTATGCTGGTCTTTGACGCTGTCAATGGCGCGCTGGAGGCCGTGGTCGATGGCAGTCTGGTGACCGAGATCAAGACCGCCGCCGACTCCGTGCTCGGCGCTCTGTGCCTCGCGCGGCCCGACAGCCGGCACCTGCTGATCGTTGGCGGCGGTCCGGTCGCCCGCAGCCTGATCAAGGCTTACCCGGCGGCGTTCCCCGGTCTCGACCGTATCTCGCTGTGGACCCGCCGCCCCGAACAGGCGCAGGCACTGGCCGCCGAGTTCGACGGTACCGTCGAGGCCGTCACCGACCTGCGCGACGCGGCCGGGCAGGCGGACATCATCAGCACGGCAACGCTGGCCCGCGCCCCGGTGCTGCATGGCGACTGGATCAAACCCGGAACCCACGTCGACCTGATCGGCGCCTACACCCCCGATATGCGCGAGGCGGATGACACCCTGATGGCGCGCGCCTCGGTCTATGTCGACTGCCGCGAGACCACGATCGGGCATATTGGCGAGTTGATGATCCCGATGGCCGGCGGCGTCATCACGGAGGCGAGCGTGTTGGGGGATCTGTATGACCTTGTGAACGGCGGCGCGTCGGCACGGACGTCGCCTGAGGCGATCACGGTCTTCAAGAATGGCGGCGGCGCCCACCTCGACCTGATGATCGCCCGCTATATTGCTGCGGCGACGTCACAGGACGGAGACCTGAAAGGGGAAGGTCAGAGAATGACATCGTGACGAACAGGACGGGGCGCGGCGGAATACCGGTACCCGTGGGTTTGGCTTTATTGTCATTGGTGGTATCCTGCCGAAAGGGTGCAGGGCCGTCATGTTTCGATGCGAAAGCCTGTGTCGATCCGGTCCCGAAAACGGTTGTCCGCTCCGCGGATCATGCGCCGGTCATGAAGGACAGGGCCGGGACAGGTGCCCTGCGGCGCGATTGGGCCGGGGCGCCGCAACGCCCCGGCCCGGATCGTCTTACTTCCAGGACGCGATCAGCTCGTCATAGCTGACGGTCTTGGGCTCTTCGTCCTCGTTCTCCAGCTTGGGGTAGGGCGCTCCGGGCTGGTCGAACCAGTACTGCGCGTCCCGCTCCTCGTTCAGCTTCGGACCGATGTCACCCTGGATGCCGGCACGCTCCAGACGCTCCAGAACCCGTTCCTGGTCCGCGCAGAGCGCATCAAGCGCTTCCTGCGGGGTCTTGGCACCGGACATCGCGTCGCCGATGTTCTGCCACCACAGCTGCGCCAGCTTCGGGTAGTCCGGCACGTTGGTACCGGTCGGCGACCAGGCCACGCGGGCGGGTGAGCGGTAGAACTCGACCAGACCGCCCAGCTTGTCCGCGCGGTCGGTGAAGCTCTGGTGCTGCACGGTCGACTCGCGGATGAAGGTCAGGCCGACGTGCGACTTCTTCACGTCCACGGTCTTCGACGTGACGAACTGGGCATAGAGCCAGGCCGCCTGCGCCCGATCCACCGGGGTGGACTTCATCAGCGTCCAGGAGCCTGCATCCTGATAGCCGACCTTCTGGCCTTCCTTCCAGTAGACGCCATGCGGCGAGGGGGCCATGCGCCACTTCGGCGTGCCGTCCTCGTTCATCACCGGCAGACCCGGCTTGACCGTGTCGGCGGTGAAGGCGGTGTACCAGAACATCTGCTGGGCGATGTTGCCTTGCGCCGGGATCGGGCCTGCCTCGGAGAAGGTCATGCCGGCGGCGGCGGGCGGCGTGTACTTCTGCAGCCACTCGATCGCCTTGGTCACGGCATAGACCGCAGCGGGGGCGTTGGTCGCACCACCACGGGCCACGCAGGAGCCGGTGGGCTGGGACTGCTCGTTCACGCGGATGCCCCATTCGTCGACCGGAAGGCCGTTCGGTTCACCCACGTCGCCCATGCCGGCCATGGACATCCACGCATCGGTGTAGCGCCAGCCGAGCGAGGGGTCCTTCTTGCCGTAGTCCATGTTGCCGAAGACCTCGCCTTCGACACCCATGTGCGACAGGTCGCGCCCAGTGAAGAATTCGGCGATGTCCTCATAGGCCGACCAGTTGACCGGCACGCCGAGGTCGTAGCCGTACTTCTCCTTGAAGTCGGCCTTGTTTTTCTCGTCGTTGAACCAGTCGTAGCGGAACCAGTAGAGGTTCGCGAACTGCTGGGTCGGCAGCTGGTAGACCTTGCCGTCCGGGCCGGTGGTGAAGCTCAGGCCGATGAAGTCGTCGAGATCCAGTGTCGGCGAGGTGACGCTGGCGCCTTCTCCGGCGATCCAGTCGGTCAGGTTGCGCACCTGCTGGTAGCGCCAGTGGGTGCCGATCAGGTCGCTGTCGTTGATGTAGCCGTCGTAGATGTTCTCGCCGGACTGCATCTGTGTCTGGAGTTTCTCCACCACGTCGCCTTCGCCGATCAGGTCGTGGGTGACCTTGATGCCGGTGATGGCGGTGAAGGCCGGCGCGAGCACCTGGCTTTCGTATTCATGCGTGGTGATGGTTTCGGAGACGACCTTGATCTCCATGCCCTGGAACGGCTGGGCCGCGTCGACGAAGAATTGCATCTCCGCTTCCTGCTCGGCGCGGGACAGCGACGACAGATCGCCGATTTCCGCGTCGAGGAAGGCTTTCGCCGCCTCCATGTCCGCAAACGCGCCGCTCCCCGTGAGGGCGAGCGCCACCGCCAATGCGGTGGTCGATTTCAATGCCAAGTTCATGTTGGTCCTCCCATTGTCGAACTTTGGTTGTGTTGGGTAGCGTCCCCGGGGTTCTCCTGACCCTGTTTCGGGGGCGCCGCCGTTTCCTGTCATACCCAGCGGAACACCGCCGCCGCGTAGACCGCGCAGACCGCCAGGGCCCACGGCTGCGTGTCGGGGCCGACAAGGCCGAGCCACGCGAGATTGATGAACGCGCTGCCGAGCAGCGTGATGAAGAGGCGGTCGCCTCTGGTGGTTTCGATGCGCAGCACGCCGGTGCGCGGCGTCTCCGGAAACTTGATCGCCAGCACCGTGAAGGTGATCAGTAACGCGGCGATGACGGCGAAGAAGATCGCGGTCGGCAGGGTCCAGGCCATCCAGTCCATGTTATGCGCTCCTTTATCCGCTGATAGATTTCGTAAAGCCGCCCAGAATGCCTCCAAAGAACGTTCCGGCGTTAGCATACCCGGTGCCATTTGAGTTGGCTTCCTTCACCGCCGCACCTAAGGTCAGCTCACCGTCAAACTTTTCAGAAAGCAGTTTGAAGCCCTTTGAAGTTAGAAAAAAACTTCGGGCGAAGATTGTGTTGTCTTTCTGAGAAAACTGGTTTTTTCGCTCGGTATAGCCTGAGGCGATTATACCCTCATATCCAAGCCACAACACTGCGTCCCGAAACAGCCGGTGACTGTCATCGTTTGCCTCATACCCAAGTTCTCTCACAGAAAATGTCTGCCTAGTGACACCGCCATCTGCAAGATGGCCGATTATCATTGCGATCATCCGCTCGCTTTCGTTCAGTATTGAGTCGCTCATCACACCCTCCCGAGGGCAAAGCCCTTGGCGATGTAGTTGCGCACGAAATAGATCACGAGTGCGCCGGGCACGATGGTCAGCACGCCCGCCGCCGCCAGCACACCCCAGTCGATGCCGGAGGCGCCCTGGGTGCGGGTCATGATGGCGGCGATGGGCTTGGCATCCACCGTCGTCAGGGTGCGGGAGAGCAGCAGCTCCACCCAGCTGAACATGAAGCAGAAAAAGGCCGCGACGCCTATCCCGGACGCGATGAGCGGCGTGAAGATCTTCACGAAGAACGTCCCGAAGCCGTAGCCGTCGATATAGGCGGTCTCGTCGATCTCCTTCGGCACGCCGCGCATGAAGCCTTCCAGGATCCACACCGCCAAAGGCACGTTGAACAGGCAATGCGCCAGCGCGACGGCGATGTGGGTGTCGAACAGGCCCACGGAGGAGTAGAGCTGGAAGAAGGGCAGGGCGAAGACGGCTGGCGGCGCCATGCGGTTGGTCAGCAGCCAGAAGAACAGGTGCTTGTCGCCCATGAAGCTGTAGCGCGAGAAGGCGTAGGCGGCGGGCAGGGCGACGGCAAGGGAGATCACCGTGTTCATGCTGACGTAGATCAGCGAGTTGACATAGCCCATGTACCACGCGGGATCGGTGAGGATCGTGGCGTAGTTGTCGAAGGTCAGATCGCGCGGCCAGAGCGTGAAACTGTTGAGGATCTCCGTGTTGGTCTTCAGGCTCATGTTCAGCAGCCAGTAGATCGGCAGCAGCAGAAACAGCAGGTAGAGCGTCATCACCACGGCGCGGCCGTTGATCTTCGGCAGGGACAGCCCGCGCGATGCGGTGCGGGGTGCGGAAACGTCGGCCATCGCTCAGCCCTCCCGTTTGTCGAGGTTGGTCATCACGGTGTAGAACACCCAGCTGATGAGAAGGATCACGAGAAAGTACATGATCGAGAAGGCGGCGGCGGGTCCGAGGTCGAACTGCCCCAGCGCCATCTTGACGAGGTCGATGGACAGAAGCGTCGTGGCGTTGCCGGGGCCACCGCCGGTGACGACGAAGGGCTCGGTGTAGATCATGAAGCTGTCCATGAAGCGCAGCAGGATCGCGATCATCAGCACGCCCATCATCTTGGGCAGCTCGATGTATCGGAAGACCTTCCAGCGCGACGCCTGGTCGATCTTCGCCGCCTGGTAATAGGCGTCGGGGATGGACTTGAGCCCGGCGAAGGCCAGCAGCGCCACCAGCGAGGTCCAGTGCCAGACATCCATGACGACGATGGTGATCCACGCGGCAAGGGTGTCCTGCGTGTAGTTGTAGCTGATGCCGAGCGCGTCGAGCGTATGGCCGAGCAGGCCGATGTCGACCCGTCCGAAGATCTGCCAGATCGTGCCGACCACGTTCCACGGGATCAGCAGCGGCAACGACATCAGCACGAGGCAGAAGCTGGACCAGAAGCCGGATTTCGGCATGTTGAGCGCGACGAAGACGCCGAGCGGCACTTCGATGGCGAGGATGATGGCGGAGAACATCAGCTGGCGGCCAAGCGCGTTCCACATGCGCTCCGAGTCCAGCATTTCGGAGAACCACTCCAGCCCGGCCCAGAAGAACTGGTTGTTGCCGAAGGTGTCCTGCACCGAATAGTTGACCACGGTCATCAGCGGGATCACCGCCGAGAAGGCGACGAGCAGCAGTACCGGCAGAACGAGGAACCAGGCTTTCTGGTTGACGGTCTTTTCCATCATGCGGCTCCCGCGGTTTGAGCGTGCCCCTGCGGGGTGACCAGCCAGTCGTTGGCATAGACGTTCACATGGGGCGCATCGAAGGTGACACGGTTCATGTCGGCGCTGACCGCCTCGTCCTCACCGGCGATGATGTTGATGTCGAAGCCGAAGAATTCGGCGCGGATGATCTTGTGGCGGCCAACGTCCTCGACCCGGCGCACCTTTACCGGCAGGCCCTCGGTCTGGGACAGCCGGGCGTATTCCGGGCGCACACCAATGGCGACCTTGCCCTCGGGCGGCGCGTAGCCTTGAGCCAGTTGCACGTGGGAGCCGTTGATATAGGCCTTGTCCCCCTCGACGCGCGCCGGGATCACGTTCATGCCGGGCGAGCCGATGAAATAGCCGACGAAGGTGTGTTCAGGCCGCTCGAACAGTTCCTCGGGCGTGCCGATCTGCACCACGCGGCCATCGTACATCACCACTACCTTGTCCGCGAAGGTCAGCGCCTCTGTCTGGTCATGGGTGACGTAGATCATCGTATGACCGAAATCGCGGTGCAGCTTTTTCAGCTGGGTTCGCAGCTCCCATTTCATGTGCGGGTCGATCACGGTCAGCGGCTCGTCGAACAGCAGGGCGTTGACGTCCTTGCGGACCATGCCCCGGCCCAGCGAAATCTTCTGCTTGGCATCCGCCGTCAGCCCGCGCGCCTTCTTGCGCAGCATGTCCTCCATGCCGATCATCCGGGCGATTTCCTGCACGCGCTCCGCGACATACTTCTCGTCCCGGCCCCGGTTGCGCAGCGGGAAAGCGAGATTGTCGTGCACGCTCATGGTGTCGTAGACCACCGGGAACTGGAACACCTGCGCGATGTTGCGTTCGGCGGTGGGGGCGTGGGTCACGTCCTTGCCGTCGAACAGGATGCGCCCCTGCGACGGGTGCAGCAGCCCGGAAATGATGTTGAGCAGCGTGGACTTGCCACAGCCGGACGCGCCGAGCAGGGCATAGGCGGCGCCGTCGTCCCAATCGTGGTTCAGTTCCTTCAGCGCGAAGTCGTCCTCGCCGGCGGGATTGGCGAGGTAGGAGTGCGCGAGGTTGTCGAGGGTGATCTTGGCCATGGCGTCCTCCCTCAGGCCGCGAGCGCGTAGGCGGCAGGGGAGACAAGCGCCCCGTCCTCGCCGAAGATGTAGACATGCCGGGGGTCGAGATAGACATCGAGCGGTGCGCCGAGGTCGAGGTCATGCACCCCGTGGATCAGCCCGACCCAGCGCTGCCCCGCATGATCGAGGTGCACGAAGGTCTCCGAGCCGGTCAGTTCCGTGACCGAGAGCGTGGTGGAAAACTGCATGGCATCCGCCGAATGGCGGGTGATCTCCAGATGGTTGGGGCGGAACCCGGCGGTGTAGCGGCCATCCGCCAGTTCGGCCAACTTGCCGGTGGCGGTGGTGCCTTGTCCGTCGCCGAACATGAGGCGGGAGCCGGTCTTGGCGATCGGCAGGAAGTTCATCGGCGGATCGGAGAAGACCCGCGCCGTGGTGGCATCCACCGGCTTGCGGTAGACCGTCGGCGTCGGCCCGAACTGGGTGATCCGGCCTTCCCAGAGCGTGGCGACATTGCCGCCGAGCAGCAGCGCCTCCTCCGGTTCGGTGGTGGCATAGACGAAGATCGAGCCGGAGGCCTCGAAGATCTTCGGGATCTCCACGCGCAGTTCCTCGCGCAGCTTGTAGTCGAGGTTGGCCAGCGGCTCGTCGAGCAGCACCAGACCGGCGTTCTTGACCAGCGCCCGGGCGAGGGCGCAGCGCTGCTGCTGGCCGCCCGACAACTCCAGCGGCTTGCGGGACAGCATCGGCGTGAGTTTCATCAGCTCGGCGGTCTCGCGGACGCGGCGGTCGATTTCCGCCTTTGCCACGCCCATCAGGCGCATGGGGGAGGCGATGTTGTCGTAAACGCTCATCGACGGGTAATTGATGAACTGCTGATACACCATGGCGACCTTGCGGTCCTGCACCCGCATGCCGGTCACATCCTCGCCGTTCCAGAAAACCTGGCCGGTCGCAGGCACGTCGAGACCGGCCATCAGGCGCATCAGCGAGGTCTTCCCGGACAAGGTCGGCCCGAGCAGCACGTTCATCGTGCCCTTTTCCAGCGTCAGATCCGTGGGGTGGATGTGCGTCTGCCCCTCGACGGTCTTCGATACGCCCTTAAGTTCCAGCGTCATCGCGCCCTCCTCCTCATTCTGCTGCTGCGGACGTGGATTGGCGATGTGCCGCCATCCAGTCGTCTAGAGCGCGAATCTGTTCGCCCGTCAGCCGCAAGCCGAGCTTGTTGCGGCGCCAGACCACGTCTTCGGCCGTCCGCGCAAACTCGTGTTCCATCAGCCAGGCAACCTCCACCTGCGTCAGCGTGGCTCCGAAGTCCCGTCCGAGGTCGGCCGGGTCTTCAACCTTGCCGAGAACGCCTTTCGCTTCCGTACCATAGGCCCGCACCAGCCGCCGGGCCCAGAAATCGGTCAGGAACGGGTAGCGGCCCTTCAGGTCCGAGACCAGCGCAGCGACCCCGTCGACCGGGAAGTCCCCGCCGGGCAGGGGCACACCGGCGGTCCATTTGCCCTTGGGCAGGGACAGCTGCGTACCGATCTTTTCGAGCGCGCTTTCGGCGAGACGGCGATAGGTGGTGATCTTGCCGCCGAAGATGTTGAGAACCGGCGCCCCGGCGGAGGTATCCACCTTGAGCGTGTAATCGCGCGTGGCCGCCGTGGCGCTGCTGGCGCCGTCGTCGTACAGAGGACGCACGCCGGAGTAGGTCCAGACGATGTCGGACCGGGTCAGTTGACGCTTGAAATACTGGTTGGCGAACGCGAGCAGGTAGTCCTGCTCCGCGGGCGTGCACTCCGGCGTGTTCGACGGGTCGTCATGCTCTGCATCGGTCGTGCCGATCAACGTGTAGTCCGTCTCGTAGGGGATGGCGAAGATAATGCGGCCATCGGTCCCCTGAAAGAAGTAGCACTTGTCGTGGTCATACAACCTTTCCGTGACGATATGGCTGCCCCGCACCAGCCGAACACCCTCGCGCGCGTTCACCCGGACCTTGGTCCGGATTATGTCACCCACCCACGGCCCGCCGGCGTTGACCAGCATGCGGGCGTGGTGTGTCCTGACCTCATCGCTTTCGGAATTGCGCGTTTCGATGCGCCAAAGTCCGTTTTCGCTTGTCGCGCTCAGGACCTTCGTCCGGGTCATGATCCGGGCGCCGCGGGCTTCGGCGTCGCGGGCGTTGAGCACCACAAGCCGCGAGTCCTCGACCCAGCAATCGGAGTATTCGTAGGCCCGTGCAAAGCGGTCCTGCAGCGGGGCGCCCTCCGCCGTGCCACTCAGGGAGACAGTCGTCGTGCCGGGAAGGATGTGACGGCCGCCGAGGTGATCATACAAAAACAGCCCGAGCCGGATCAGCCAGGCCGGCCGGCGTCCCCGCATCCAGGGCATGAAGATCCCCAGAAGCTTTGACGTCGGCGTATCGGACTCGAACCGCATATCCTTATGATAAGGAAGAACAAAACGCATGGGCCAACTGATGTGTGGCATCGCCTTGAGCAGAGTTTCCCGCTCGATCAGCGCCTCGCGCACCAGTCGGAATTCGAAGAACTCGAGGTAACGAAGGCCGCCGTGAAACAGTTTGGTGGATGCCGAGGATGTGGCCGAGGCCAGGTCGTTCATTTCCGCCAGGGCGACGGACAATCCACGCCCCGCCGCATCCCGGGCGATGCCGCACCCGTTGATGCCACCGCCAATGATGAACAGGTCCAAGGGTTCGGCATCTTTGGAATGTTTCACGCGATTCTCCCCAAGCGCGTTTTGCACCATGTTTGTGACAAATGCGCCGCCATTTGGCAAGCGGTTGTTTTCGTTTTTGTTCGTTATTGGGTTTTGTCGCGAAATCATGGCGTTGTCTTGCAATCCGGGCGGCCAATGGGCCGTTCATTGGGTGATCTGGACAGATTATATTTGCCTTGCTGTTCGTTTTTTGTGAGTCTTCCCGTCAGACCGCGCGTCACGTTCCGCATCGGCGCGCAATCCGAAAGGCAAAGCATGTCGCAGACGTTCCGACATCCCGAAATCCTCGAAATCGCCCGCCGGGAGGGGAAGGTAACAGTCGACGGGCTCGCCCAGCATTTCGGCGTAACCCTGCAGACCATTCGCCGCGACCTGACCGATCTCGCGGAGGCGGGGCGGCTCGAGCGGGTGCATGGCGGCGCCGTGCTGCCCTCCGGCACCACAAACATCGGCTACGAGGAGCGCCGGAGCCTGAATCCGGACGCCAAACGTGCCATCGCCCGGGTCTGCGCGGCGGAAATCCCCAACGACATTTCGCTGTTCCTCAACATCGGCACGTCGACCGAGGCGGTGGCCGAGGAGCTGATGAACCACAAGAACCTGATGGTGGTGACGAACAACATGAACGTGGCTAACATCCTTGTCGGGAACAACGATTGCGAGATCATCGTGACGGGCGGGCAATTGCGCCGTGCGGACGGCGGTCTGGTCGGCAATCTCGCCGCCGAAACCATCCGACAGTTCAAGTTCGACCTCGCGGTGATCGGCTGTTCGGCGCTGGATCGGGAAGGGGATCTTCTGGATTTCGACATTCAGGAGGTGAGCGTCAGCAAGGCCATCCTGCGCCAGTCCCGCAAGACCTTTCTCGTTGCCGATCAGACGAAACTGTCGCGCAGCGCTCCGGCCCGCATCGCCTCGCTTGCCGATCTCGACACGTTCTTCACCGACCGCCCGTTGCCGGCCGATCTGAAGGCCGCCTGTCATTCGTGGCGCACGCGAGTCGTCGTTACGGGCGGCTGAGCTGACGCGCAAAGGCGCGGCAGGACTCGGTCGCAGACAGTCTCAAACGCATTCAACGCCTGCAGCTGCCTGAACGCGCCGCATCTTCGTCGTGCGGCGGAAGTCATTGCCTGTATTGCATTTTTGGATGGCCCGCAGCACGTCGTTCCGGCTTTCCGGTACGCTCGGATGGAGGGGGTAAAGTCGCGTATTGACAGATCTGCCGTGTTACATGTTACACATTTCAAACGCCGGGTCGTGAGTCCCGGCGCTTCGGGTGAGGGACCGGGGGAGGAGATCACAGATGACGGCAGCCGGCACATTGCGGGCGAGTCTGCAGGCGGGCAGCCTTGTCGTGGCGCCGGGCGCACCCGATGCGCTGACCGCGCGGCTTGTTCAGGGGCAGGGGTTCGACGCGGTCTACATGACCGGGCTCGGTGCAACGGCGACGCGACTCGGACAGCCCGACCTTGGCCTCATGACGCAGACCGAAATGGCGGACCACGCGCGGGCTTTCGTGCGGGCGGTGGACATTCCGGTGATCGCCGACGCGGATACCGGCTATGGCGGGGCGCTGAACGTGGCGCGGACCGTGCAGGAATACATGCTGGGCGGCGTCGCGGCGCTGCACCTGGAGGATCAAATCTCGCCCAAGCGCTGCGGGCAATTGGCCGGGGTGCGGCTGGTAACGCCCGAAGAGGGTGCGGCGCGTCTGGCGGCGGCGATGGACGCGCGGGGCGCCGGGGAGATCGTGCTGATCGGGCGCACGGATGCCTTGCCAGCCCTGGGAATGGACGAGGCGGTGGCGCGGGCGGCGCGGTATCGCGATACGGGCGTCGACCTGATCTTCGTCGACGGGGTAAAGACCCGAAGCGAGGTCGAGGAGATCGCGAAGCGGGTCGAGGGGCCGAAGGTGCTGAGCCTCGTGGACGGCACTGACGCGGCTCAGTTGAGCGTCGCAGACGTTCGGGAGCTTGGTTTCTCCGTGGTGATGTACGCGGTGACGACGCTGTTTGCCGCCGTCAAGGCGAGCAATGACGCGTTGGCGCGGCTGAAGGCGTCCGGCAAGCCGGGCGGCGGGGCGGCGCTGACCTATGCGGAGTTCTGCGAGGTGGTCGACCTTGCCGAGCATCAGGCCTTTGCCCACAGGCACGGCGAATGAGTGCGGTTGTCCTGATAACCGGCGGCGCCTCCGGCATAGGCCACGCCGTGGCGGAGAGGGTCGTGGCGCGGGGCGAGCGGGTCGTGCTCTGGGACGTCTCCGACGTCAAGCTGGCCGAGACCTGCGCGGTGCTGGGACCGCTGGCCGAGGGGCATGTGGTCGATGTCTCCGATGCGCAGGCGGTTGCCGAGGCCCCGATGGGCGGGGCGACGCATCTGGTGAACAACGCCGGGGTGCTCGGCCAGCGGATGGACTGGGCGGATCTCGACGCGGAGCACGTTCAGGGTGTGCTAGACGTCAATGTCGTCGGGGCGATGATGGTGACATCCGCCTTTCTCAAGGCCCGGGTGCCGCATCCGCAGGCGGCCATCGTCAACATGGCCTCGATCGCCGGCGAGAATGGCGGCGCGACCGGGTTTGCGACCTACGGCGCGTCGAAGGGCGCGATCATGGCGCTGACGCGGGCCATGGCGCGGGACTTCGCCGGTCAGATCCGGGTCAACGCCCTTGCCCCGGGCATCATCGACACGCCGATCCAGGACGCGGTGCTGACGTCTGCGCAGGCGCGGTCTGACATCGAGAAAGGCATTCCCATGGGTCGCATGGGAAGCCCGGACGAGGTGGCGGAGGCCGCCGAATGGCTGCTGTTCGGCGCTTCTTACGTCACGGGCGAAATCATCAAGGTTGCGGGAGGGCGGCGATGAAACTGGTCGACCTGTTCTTCAAGGGTCTGGAATGGCTGCTGGTGCTGCTTCTGGCAGGCATGACCGTGATGGTCTTTGCCAACGTGGTGCTGCGTTACGGCTTCGGGTCCGGGATCGACGTCAGCGAGGAGCTTTCGCGGTTCTTCTTCGTCTGGCTGATCTTCCTCGGCGCCATCGTCGCGATGCGTCATAACATGCACATGGGGTTCGACCTCGTCGTGACCATGGTGTCGCCGGGCAAGCGGCGGGTGTTGCTGACCGTCGCGAACCTGCTGGTCCTGGCGATGTGCGCCTTGGTCCTGATCGGCACGCTGCAGCAATTTCACGTCAACGCCACCAATATCGCGCCGGTGACGCGGATGCCGATGATCTGGGTCTTCGGCGTGCTGATCCCGATGTCGGCGCTGGTCGGGCTGATGGCGGCGATCCGGGCATTCGGATATGCCACCGGCCGCATCCAGGACGCGCCGGAACATGACGAGGAGATCCTCGAATGACGCTGCTTCTGTTCGTCGTTGTTCTTGGCGTGTCGCTGGTAATCGGCGTGCCGGTGGCCTTTGCCCTGCTGCTCTGCGCGGCGGCGATGGGTCTGCAGATGGACCTGTTCGATCCGCAGGTGATCTCGCAAAGGATGGTCGTGGGGGCGAACAACTTCTCGCTGCTTGCCATTCCGTTCTTCCTTCTGGCGGGCGAGTTGATGAACGCGGGCGGCATGTCGAAGCGGATCATCGGCTTTGCCATGGCCTTCGTCGGGCATGTGCGCGGGGGGCTGGGGGTTGTGGCGATCTTTGCAGCGATCATCCTCGCCTCGCTCTCCGGTTCGGCAGCGGCGGACAGTGCGGCACTCATCGCGATCATGCTGCCGATGATGAAGCAGTCGGGCCATGACGAGGCGCGCTCCGTGGGCCTGATGGCCTCCGGCGGCGTCATCGCGCCGATCATCCCGCCGTCGATCGCCTATATCATCTTCGCCGTGGCGACGAACCTGTCGATAACCCAGCTGTTCATGGCGGGTATCGTGCCCGGGGTCATGATGGGCCTTGGCGCAATCGTGGCCTGGCTGATCGTGGCGCGGCGCGACAAGGTCGAGCCTTTGGCGCGGCAGGGCTGGGGCGTGCGTCTCGGAGAGACGAAGAAGGCGCTCTGGTCGCTGGGCATGCCTGTCATCATCCTGGGCGGCATCCGCTTCGGTGTCGTGACCCCGACCGAAGCCGCCGTGATCGCCGCCGTCTATGCCATCTTCGTCGGCATGGTGGTGCACCGCGAGCTGAAGGTGAGCCACCTGTTCGAGGTGTTCCGCAAGGCCGCGCTGACCACGGCCGTGGTGATGATGCTGGCCGCAGCCGCGCTGGCGACCGCCTGGTTCATCACGCTGGCGGACCTGTCGGGCATCGTGCTGGACCTCGTTGGCCCGCTGGTGGACAGCCCGACGCTGCTGCTCATCGTCATCATGGCGCTGGTGCTGCTGATCGGGACCATGCTCGACATGGGGCCGACCATCCTGATCCTCGCCCCGGTGCTGCTGCCCGTGGTCGAGGAGGCGGGGATCGACCCGATCTATTTCGGCGTGCTCTTCGTCATCAACTGCGCCATCGGCCTCGTGACGCCGCCTGTAGGCATCGTGCTCAGCGTATCGGCAGGGGTCAGTGGCGTGCCGCTGCACCGGGTGGCCAAGGGGGCCGCGCCCTTCCTGATCGCGCAGATCACTGTGCTGGCGCTGCTGGTGCTGTTCCCGGAACTCGTCCTGACGCCGCTCGACTGGCTCAGGTGACCCGACCTTTTGAAGACCGAAAACAAGGAGGAGACTATCATGACACTGACCAGGACTTTCGCCGCGCTGGCGCTTTGCGCCACGGCTCTGACTTCCCCGGCGCTTGCCGCGGACTATGGCAAGCACACGTTCAAGGTATCGAGCGGCGCCGCCGAGGATCACCCGATTGCCACCGGCATCAAGTCGATGTCCGCCTGCCTCGAAGAGGGGTCCGGCGGCAACATGAAGATGCGCGGCTTCTATTCGGGCCAGCTCGGTGACGACGCCGATGCGACTCAGGCCACCCGCTCCGGCTCGATCGAGATGGTGGTGACCGGCTCCGCCGCGATTGCCGGCATCGAGCCGGCGCTGGGCGTGCTGACCCTGCCGTTCATGTTCGAGAACGACGCGGAGGTCGACGCGATCATGACCGGGCCGTTCTTCGATTACGTGGCGGAGAAGATGCCGCAGCACGATCTGGTCATGCTGTCGATGTGGGAAAACGGTTTCCGCAACGCCACCAACTCCAAGCACCCGATCAAGGCGGTTTCCGACTTCGAGGGGCTGAACTTCCGCGTCATGCAGAACCCGATCTTCCTCGACACCTTCCGCCGTCTCGGCGCGAACCCGGTGCCGATGGCCTTTGGCGAGGTCTTCACCGCGTTGGAGACCGGCGCCGTGGACGGGCAGGAAAACCCGTTGCCGCTGATCGAGGCCACGAAGTTCTACGAGGTGCAGAAATACCTGACCCTGACGCGCCACGCCTATTCGCCGAACCCGGTGCTGGTGAACCGGGGTGTGTGGGAGAGCCTGAACGCCGATGAACAGGCGCTGATGGCGTCTTGTGCGGCCTCCGCCCGCGATGCCCAGATCGAACGTTCCCGCGCCGCCGTGGGTGAGGCCGCCGCGAAGCTGACCGCCGAGGGCATGGAGATTTCCGAGATGCCGGCGGAAGAGATGACCAAGCTGCGCGAGCTGGTCTCTCCGGTCTGGGAAACCTCGATGGAGTCCGTTGGCAAGGAAAACTTCGACCGGCTCATGGAAGAGCTGGCCAAGATCCGCAACTGACCTCCTGACCGGCGCCCGCCCACTCCCCGGGCGCCGGTCCCTTTCCCTTCTTGCCGAGAGCCAACATGCCTTTGGACACGACCTCCTGCCTTGCCGATCTCGCCGCCGCCTTCTCCGGGCCCGCGCTGCTGACCGGCGACGACCGGCCCGCCCGGAATACGCATGATACGAGCTATCTTCCGGCGGTGACGCCGCTGGCGGTGGTGCGTCCGGGCTCGCCCGAGGAGGTGGCCACAGCGGTGGCGATCTGCGCCCGCCACGGCGTGCCGATGGTGCCGCAGGGCGGGCTGACCGGCCTCGCCGGGGGCAGCCATCCGCTTGAAGGCGCTGTGGCGATCTCGCTGGAGCGCCTGGGCGGGATCGAGGAGATCGACCAGGCCGCCGCCACCATGACCGTGCGGGTCGGAACGCCCCTGGAGGTGATCCAGAAGGCGGCGGACGAAGCAGGGTTCTTCTTCCCGCTGGACCTTGGTGCGCGCGGCTCCTGCCATATCGGCGGCAACATCGGCACCAATGCCGGGGGCAACCGGGTGATCCGCTACGGCATGACGCGCGAGATGATCCTCGGGCTGGAATACGTCCTGCCGGACGGCACGCTGATCAACGGCCTGAACAAGATGATCAAGAACAACGCCGGGTATGACCTCAAGCAACTGTTCATCGGCTCCGAAGGCACGCTCGGCATCGTCACCCGCGCTGTGCTGCGGATGCACCCGAAACCGGGCTGCGTGAACGCGGCGCTCTGCGGGCTGAATTCCTATGACGATGTGCTGAAACTGCTGGCAGCGGCGCGGCGCGGGCTGGGGCCGATGCTTTCCGCCTTCGAGGTGATGTGGCCGGATTACTGGCAGGTCGTGACGCAAGAGGTCGGCACCCGCAGCCCGCTCGAAGGCCAGCACGCCATGTATGTCCTGCTCGAATCGCAGGGTCTGGACGAGGCCATCGACGGCCCGCGCTTCATGGCCTGGATCGAGGCGCAGTTCGAGGCGGGCGTGATCGCGGACGCGGCCATCTCGCAGAGCCTTCAGGACGTCAAGGACTTCTGGGGCGTGCGCGACGCCTGCGCCGAGTTCACCACGGTGCTCGGCCCGCATTGCGCCTTCGACATCGGTTTGCCGCAGTCCGGCATGAACGCCTTTGCAGACGCTTGCCGGGCGCGGCTGAAGGAGGCCATGCCGGAGGCGCTCTCGGTCTATTACGGCCACATCGGCGATGGAAACCTGCATATCGTGGCGCTCGACCGCAGCGCGAGGCAGCAGCCGATGGACCGGATCAACCGCATCGTCTACGAGACGGTGCGGGAGTTCGGCGGCACGATCTCCGCGGAACACGGCATTGGTCTGCTGAAGAAACCGTATCTGCCCTACACCCGCAGCCCCGAGGAACTTGCGCTGATGGCGCGGATCAAGGTTGCGCTCGACCCCAAAGGCCTGCTCAATCCGGGCAAGGTCATAGACACTCCAACTTCCGAGGTTTCCGAATGAACGCCGTCAAATCCCGCCTGCTCAATGGCGAATTCATCACCGCCGCCTGGGCCGAGCTTGGCAATGCCGATGTGGCCGAGATCCTCGTCCGTCACGGCTGGCCCGTCGTGCTGATCGACGGCGAGCACGGCGTCGGCGATCTGGAAACCTGGGTCGCGGTGGCGCGGGCTGTCGAGGCGGCGGGCGGCGAGGTGATCCTGCGGGTACCGGACGGCACCGACACGATGCTGAAGAAGGTGCTGGACCGCGGCTTCCGCTCCATCGTCGTGCCGATGGTGAACACCGCGGAGCAGGCGGCGGCGATTGCACGCTCCTGCCATTACCCGCAGACCGGCAAGGGCGGCATCGGCCGGGGCTACGCCGCGCCCATCGTGCGCGGGTCCGGCTTCGGCACCCGTCCCGAGTATGCGAAGCGGACCGCCAACGAGGATGTTCTGGTCTTCGTGCAATGCGAGACCCCCGAGAGTGTCGCGGCGCTGCCGGAGATCTGCGCGGTCGAGGGCATCGACGGCGTCTTCCTCGGGCCGAACGATCTTGCCGCCACGCTGGGTCACATGGAGAACATGGACCATGCCGTGCCGCAGGCCGCCTTTGCCGAGGTCGAGGCCAAGGTCACGGCGGCGGGCAAGCTGCTGGCCACGGTGCCGGGCGGCGGGCGCAGCTGGGCGGACCTCCGGGCGAAGGGCTTCCACCTCGTGGCGGGGGTCAACGACATTTCGTTCCTGATGAACGCCGCCGCCGAGGCCGCCAAGGCGCGGGACGCCGAATTGGCCTGAGCGCCGTTGCCCGGCCCACTCCGGTGGGCTAGGCTCTCCTCCGACCTGAAAACGCGAGGCCCGCTGGCATGACCGCTGACCCCAAGATGCGCATCGAACAGCCGAGAACGCTGACGGAAATCGTCATCGAACGGCTGCGCGAGGCCATCATCGAGGGGCAGTATACCTTTGGCGAGAACATCTCCGAGGACAAGCTGGCGGCGGCCTTCGGGGTCAGCCGCACGCCGGTACGGGACGCGCTCAGCGCGTTGCAGTTCACCGGGTTGGTTACCGTGAGACCCAAGCGCGGCAGCTTCGTTTTCAGCCCCACGACCGAGGAAGTCGCGGAAATCTGCGATTACAGGCTGATGCTGGAGCGCGAAGCGCTGCGGCTGGCCATGCAGAAAAGTGCGGCACCGTTCCTGGATGCGCTGGACCACAGTATCGGACAGATGCGCGAGCGCATGGAGGCGGGGGACGAGTACGGCTATGTCCGGCTCGACACAGAATTCCACAACCTGTTCTTCGATTTCTGCGGCAACTCCCTGGTGCAGAACGCCTTTCACCTTGTGGAGGCGCGGATCGCCACGATCCGCACGGCGCTCAATGCCCGGTTCAAGCAGCGTCGGGAGGCGAGTTTCGATCAACACGTCGAGATCGTCGAAGGGCTCCGCGCCGGCGACTGGGCCCGGGTGGATGCGGTGCTCGGCAACCACATCACCTCGATCCGGTCGGACGCCATCGACGAATTGTCGAAGGCGGCGCAGTAGGCGGGTCAGTCCTTCTTCTGGAAGAGGATCACCACCAGCGCGAGCAGCGATGAGCCGAGCATCAGGAGGAGCGAAACCGCGTTCAGGAGCGGTGTCGAGCCTTCCTTGAGCCGGTCGAACATGGCGATGGTCAGCGGCGCGTCGGAGCCGACGAGCATCAGCGTGGTGTTGAAATTCTCGAAGCTCATCAGGAAGGCGACCACCACCGCGCCGATCATCGCGGGGGCGAGGAAGGGGATGGTGATGGTGAAGACCGCTGTCAGCGGGCTCGCCCCGAGGTTCAGCGCAGCCTCTTCCAGCGTGCGGTCGAATTTCTGCAAACGCGCGGTGATGACCAGCGTGGCAATCGTCGTGATGAAGCTGAACTGGCCGAGGATCACGAGAAGCAGCCCGGGACGGAGCGCCTGCACGTCGATCTGCGCCGCGTCCCAGAGACCGTTGGCGACGGTTGAGGAAAACACGAGGATCGAGATGCCGAGCACGATTCCGGGGATCACGAGCGGCAGCAGCATCAGCACGTAAAGCAGCCCTTTGCCGCGGAATTCGTAGCGGTTGAAGAGAAAGGCGTTTGTCGTGCCCACCGCGACGGAGAGCATCGCCACGCAGAGCGCGACAAAGGCGGAGGTGCCGACCGCGCGCAGGATGCCGCGTTCGTGGAACACGCCGATCTGCGGGCGTGCGTCGCCGAAGAACCAGTTCCAGGTGAAGCCCTGCCAGGGCAGCGATGGAAACTGGCTGTCGTTGAAGGCAAAGACCGCGACAACCGTGAGCGGCAGGGCGAGGAAGAGGAAGAAGAGGACGACATAGGCGCCGTAGATCAGGCCGAAACTGCGCGGCTGGGGGATGGTCGGGATCATGGCCTTACCCCAGCGTTTCTTGCAGCGTGCGGCCGGTCAGCTTGAGAACCGACCAGACGATCAGGGAGGACAGCAGCAGCAGCATGAAACCGAAGGCCGCGCCAAGCTCCCAGTTGAAGCGCACGATGAACTGGTTGTAGATCATCTCCGTGAACCACAGGCTGTCCTTGCCGCCGAGCATGGTGGGCGTGAGATAGTTGCCGAGCGAGAGCATGAAGACGACGATGCAGCCGGAGACGATACCCGGCATGGCATGGGGAATGACGATCTCGCGCAGGACGGAAAAGCCATTGCCGCCAAGGTCATAGCCCGCCTCGATGACGGAGTCGTCGAGGCTTTCGAGCGTCGTGACAAGCGGCACGACCATGAACAACATCGAGGTATAGACAAGGCCGATCATCATGGCGGCGTCGTTGTAGAGCATCTCCACCGGCTGATCCGCAAGGCCTGACCATTGCAGAAGGTTCGACACGATCCCGGTCTCGCGCAGGAGGATCATCCAGCCGAAGGTGCGCACGAGTTCGGAGACATAGAACGGGATCAGACAGAGCATGAAAAGCACCTGTTGCAGCCGCCCGCGGGCCATCTTGGCGATGTAGTAGGAGACGGGAAAGGCGATCAGCAGCGTGATGGCGGTGGCGAGGACCGACATCACGGCGGTGCGGATGAAGGTCCAGATGTAGAGCGGTTCATTGATGAAGGTCAGATACTGCGCCGGGCTGAGTTCGTATTGCCCGCGTGCGACCCGTTCGCGGATCGACACGAGGAACATGTCGATATGCGGGATGATGATGAGCAGGCCAAGCCAGAGCACCAGCGGCGTCAGCAGCAGGTAGAAGGCGATGCGGTTCGTCCGGCTCATGGGGCCACCGCGAAGGCGTTGCCCTGCGCGCCGGACCAGCCCACATGCACCCGGTCGCCGCGTTTCAGCGTGGCGTATTCACCGGACTGGGGCAGGGTGACTTCGATCACCTCGCCGGCGTCGTCGGTCACCTGCACCCGGCTGGCCGCGCCGTTGAAGAGGATCTCGGACACGGCCCCTTCGAGCAGGTTGTCGAAGGCGGAGAGCTGGGACGCGTCCCCGGCGATGCGAATGGACTCAGGCCGGACAAAGACCTGCGCCCGGTCGCCGGGGGTCAGGCCCCTTGCCGCGCCGGTCATGGTCAGCCCGCTGTCCGTGCGCAGCGAGAGCCGGTCGCCCTCGACCCGCTCGACCACGCCCTGCCACTTGTTCGCCTCGCCGATGAACCCGGCGACAAAGGGCGTTTCGGGGCGGTAGTAGAGGTCTTGCCCGGTGCCGACCTGCTCGAAGCGGCCATTGTTCATCACCGCGATCTGATCGGACATGACGAGGGCTTCGGACTGGTCGTGGGTGATGTAGACGAAGGTGGTGTCGAAGGCCGCCTGCAGTGCCTTAAGCTCGACTTTCATATGCTCGCGCAGTTTCAGGTCCAGCGCCCCGAGCGGTTCGTCCAGCAAGAGCACATCCGGCTCCAGCACCATGCAGCGGGCGATGGCGACGCGTTGTTTCTGGCCGCCGGACAGCTCCGTCACCTTACGATGGCCGATCCCCGGCAGGCCGATCCGCTCCAGTGCCTCGCCAACCTTGGTGGAAATCTCCGCCTTCGCCATGCCCCGGCGGCGCAGCCCGTAGCCGATGTTCTCGGCAATGGTCATCATCGGAAAGAGCGCGAGATGCTGGAACACCATGTTGACCGGACGTTTGTTCGGCGGCACGTCCAGCACGGACTTGCCCTTGATGCGAATGTCGCCCGAGGTCGGCTCGAGAAAACCGGCGATCATGCGCATGATCGTCGTCTTGCCACAGCCGGAGGGGCCAAGGATGGAAAAGAACGTCCCCGGTGGAACGGTGAAATTCACCGCATCCACGGCGGTGTGATCGCCGAACCGGCGGGTGAGGTCGAGACAGGCGAGATCGGGAGTCATGGGGGGCTTTCGTCAAATGGTCTTGGGCGGCACCCGGAAGGCCCGGATGCCGCCCTGGTCAGGTCAGGAAGCGATCAGTTCGCCGCCTGCACGCGGTCGAGAACGCCGCCCTCGATCTGCTCGAGGCCCGCGGGCACCGGCGGATACCATTTGATGTTGTCGACGGCTTCGGGCGGGAAGCTGGCCTGATACTTGGCCTTGAGCGCGTCCTCGGCAAACTCGTCCGCGCCCTTGGAGGCGGTGAAGTTGCCCGCCGCTGCGGTGATCTTCGCCGCGATTTCCGGCTGCATCACGAAATTGATCCAGTCATAGGCCGCATCATCCGCCTGACCCTTGGCGGGCAGAACGAAGGTGTCGATCCAGCCAAGCGCACCGGACGCGGGCGCGACGAAGGTGATGTCCTTGTTGTCGTCGTTCAGCTTCCAGCCGCCGGTGTCCCAGGCCATGGAGGCGGTCACTTCGCCGGAGCGCACGAGGTTCATCAGCTCGTCACCGCCGCCCCAGTAGGCTTTGACGTTGGCCTTGCATTCGATCAGCTTGGCTTCGACCTTTTCCATGATCTCGGTGTATTTCGCCTCGTCGCCATAGGCCGCGAAGGGGTCTTCGCCCATGGCAAAGGCAAAGCCGATCAGGGTCGGGCGCTTCAGGCGGTAGGAAACCTTGCCCGCCACTTCCGGCGCGCAGAGGTCGGTGTAATCCTTGACCGAGCCCGCTTCGGCGGTGTTCACCACCAGGCCGGAGGTGCCCCAGACGTGCGGGACGCCATAGACCTCGCCATCGACGGTGGTGTTCTTCATCGTCGCTTCGAGCATCGACGGAATGAAGAGATCCTTGTTCAGCTTCGAGACGTCGATGGGCTTGTAGATGCCGAATTCCTGCTGCGGGCCCATGATGCGGTCCTGCGACGGCTGGGCGAGGTCAAAGCCGCCGCCGCCGGTGGCGCGCAGCTTGGCGATCATCTCTTCGTTGTTGGATTTCGTCACTTCCACGGTGTGGCCGGTCTGTTCCTCGAACATCTGCACCACGTCATCGGGCGCATAGCCGCCCCAGGTCAGCAGGCGCAGCGTGTCCGCCTGCGCGGCGCCGGTCAGGGTGGCCAGCAGGGTCGTGGTCAGAAGGAAAGTTCTGGTCATGGTTGATCCTCTCTGTCGGTTTTTGTGATTCCGGTCAGAATGCGCTCAGTTGACCATTTGGTCAAATTCTTCCGGAGCCATCGCGCCGCTTATGTCCCGGGTTTGCGACAGTTGCGTGAAGGCGCGGCGGTGCCCGGTCAGGACCGCGCCGATTTCCAGCGCTCGAAGTCGCGTTGCGCGGTCTCAAGCGTTTCGACGTTCAACGTCCGGGTCACCAGCGCCCGGTTCAGCGCACGCACCCGCTTGTTGATCGGAGCGTCCGGGTCCGCATCGTCCTCCACGCCGAGCTTCTCGTAGAGCGAGAGCAGGCGGTTCTGCACGGTCCGCAGCGACATGCCCCTCCGCTCGGCGATCAGCCGGTCCTGCAGGCCGAGGGCGAGGTCGAGCAGGACGGCGAACTCGCTGTCGTCCAGCGTCGTGCGGGGGGAGGCGACGCGGCGTTGCAGGCGGTGGATCTCGCGGTCCACCATGATCTGCCCTTCCACGAGCACCGCCCGGAGCGCCAGTTTGAGCCTGTCGCGCGGGGCGGTCTTGAGCAGGTAGCCATAGGCGCTGTCTTCCGGCACGATGGCCGAGATGCCGCGCAGGTAAGCCTCGTCAGCATAGTTGGACCAGAACAGGATGCGCGTCTCCGGCCGTTCGCTCCAGAGCGTGCGGGCCGCCTCGATGCCGTTGCGGGTGGACATGCGCAGGTCCATGACCACGGCGTCGATGGCGAGCGCCCGCGCCTCGTTCTCCGCCTCCTCGCCGTTCACCGCATGGAATATTTCCGTGACCTCGGGCAGCGTCTCGGCCAGAACGTCTTCCATGTAGGAGGCGTGGAACTGGTCGTCTTCGACAAGCAGCACCCTCATGCCACGGCCCTCAGCGTCACGCGCACCACGGTGCCCTGTTCAGCCAGCACGTCGAGCCGTGCCGAGATGAGCCGCGCCCGGGTGCGCATGTGCAGAAGCCCCGATTGCCGCGCAGGGCTGGCCGGGATGCCGCAACCGTCGTCCCGGATGGTGACGGTCAGAGTGGTGGGTGAGGGCTGGTCCACGGTTACGTCGATGCTCTGTGCCCCGGCGTGGCGGGTGGCGTTGTTGATCGCCTCCTGCGCGATGTGGAAGAGCGCGGTGCGCACGGTGGGGTCGAGCCGGTCCGGGCCGCCTTCGGTCAGGTCGACCACGGACAGCCGGGGGCCATCCTCGCCCGCCGCGCGTTCGAGGTGAACCCGGACCGCGTGGGCAAAACCGAACAGGTCCAGAAGTGTCGGCACGGCGGTGTCGATGATCCGGCGCAAGTCGTCGATGGTCTCGCTCAGACGCCCGGCGATGGCCTCGCGGGGCAGGGGAGTCTCGGCGGTCACCTCGCGCAGAAGCCGGGAGAGATCTGCCAGGGTCTGGTCGTGCAGCCCCATGCCGATGCGCTGGCGCTCCTGATCCATTGCCCGCGTCAGCTCCAGCGCTCCGCGCCGCAGACCCTCGTCGCTGGCGGCCGCGCCGTGCGGCGCGCGCCGGGCGCGGTCGGCACGGTGCAGGATATGGAACCACGGCGCGAGAATGGCGGCGATCTGCCGGGCCAGGGCCACGGTTCGGCCGTCGTAGAGCCCCAGCCCCGAATGCGACAGGTTCAGCGTGCCGATGGTTCGCCCCTTGACGCGCAACAGCACGTTCACCCGGCTGCGCAGCCGGTGGTTGACGATCGGCTCGCTGGTGGCGCCGGGGAAGGTGTAGCGCGGGTCCTGCGTCGCATCGTCGCTCAGCATCACGTCGCAACGCCCGAGCAGCAGGTCGCGGATCGGGGAAAAGTCGATGCGCGTCGAGGCTCGGGACCAGCGGGTGCGGATGCCGACCTCGTGGCTGACCACCCAGCCGGGCCGGTCCAGAAGGCAGATGTCGCAATGCGTGAAGGGGACAATGCGCGCGATGTCCTCCGCCACCGCGTCCAGGGCGGCGCTGATGTCGGTCACCTCCGCCAGATGTCCGGCAATGGACAGCATCAGAGCGTCGGTGCGCTCGTCCGGTCGCGTGTCAGCCATGTCTCCTCCCTGGCCACGCGCCCGCTCTGGCGGCGGTGGATGCGTGGTCCCGCAACTGTGCGCTCCGCAGGGCCAAAAGAAAACACCAGAACCCGCAGGAATCTTGCGGGAACCCGCAAAAAGTCTGCGGGTGGTATCCTTTACAGGTGGCAAAGGCCCGGCCACCATCCGCCTTGTTCGTGCCCGTCCCCGACCGGCGCGGATCACCGATAAAGAGCGCCCAGGGCGCAGGGAGGAAAACATGAAGACGTTACTGATGGGCGCGGCAACGCTGTCCCTCGTGGCGGGCGCCGTGCAGGCTGGCTCGCATCTTTCGGCGACCTCGGACAAGCGGATCGCCCTGTCGAACAATTACGCGGGCAACTCGTGGCGGCAGGCCATGCTGCAGACCTACGAGGAGACGGCAAAGCAGGCGGTGGACGAGGGCGTGGTGGCTGCCGCCGATGCCTTCACCACTTCGGAGAACCAGGCCACGGAGCAGGCCGCGCAGATCCAGAACATGATCCTGCAGGGCTACGACGCCATCGTGTTGAACGCCGCCTCTCCGACCGCCCTGAACGGCGCGGTGAAGGAAGCCTGCGACGCGGGCATCATCGTGGTCAGCTTCGACGGCATCGTCAACGAGCCCTGCGCCTGGCGCATCGCGGTGGATTTCGCCGCCATGGGCAAGGAAGAGGTGGATTACCTCGCGGGTCGCTTGCCGGATGGCGGCAAGCTGCTGGAAATCCGCGGCCTTGCCGGGGTCTTCGTCGATGACGAGATTTCCAAGGGCATCCATGAGGGTGTGGCAGAGCACTCCCAGTTCGAGATCGTCGGCTCCGTGCATGGCGACTGGGCGCAGGACGTGGCGCAGAAGGCCGTTGCCGGCGTGCTGCCCTCGCTGCCCGAGGTGGTCGGTGTCGTGACCCAAGGCGGCGACGGCTATGGCGCCGCGCAGGCCTTTGCCGCGGCTGGGCGTCCGACGCCGCTGATCGTGCTGGGCAACCGTCAGGACGAGCTGAAATGGTGGGCCGAGCAGCGTGACGCCAACGGCTACGAGACGATGTCGTTGTCGATTGCGCCGGGCGTGGCTTCGCTGGCCTTCTGGGTCGCGCAGCAGATCCTCGCCGGTGAAGAGGTGCCGAAGGACCTGACCGTGCCGTTCCTGAAGATCACGCAGGATGGCCTCGACGAGGCGCTGGCCACCACGCCGGAAGGCTCCGTCGCCAACGTGTCCTATGCGCTGGAAGATGCGCAGGCGGTCATCGCCGACGCGAAGTAACTGTTCCACCCCGCGCCTGTCGAACCGGCGCGGGGTGCCCTTTCTGACGCGGAACAGGCATGAACGATCTACAGACGACGGCCGTGGTCAGCCTGACCGCGGCGGCAAAGCATTTCGGCCCGGTCAAGGCGCTGGACGGGGTGTCGCTGGCGGTGACGCCGGGCGAATGCCTCGGCCTCGTGGGCCACAACGGCGCGGGCAAGTCGACGCTGGTGAACCTGATCAACGGCACCTTCGGGCCGTCCTCGGGCGAGGTTGCGTTTCCGCTTGGCCGGGAGGGCGTGCGCTCGGTCTTTCAGGAACTCTCGCTCTGTCCGAACCTGACCGTGGCGGAGAATCTCGCCATGGCGCATCCGGCGCTGAAGGGCATCGGCTGGCGCCGTCCGGCGCGGGCGGAGATCGGTGCGGCGCTCGACAGCGTGTTTCCCGGCCACGGCATCGACACCGATGCGGAGGTGGACACGCTCAGCATCGCGGAGCGGCAGATGGTGGAGATCGCCATCGGCTTTGCCCCCCGGGGCGGCGCGGCGCGTCTGGTGATCCTCGACGAGCCGACGTCGTCGCTCGATGCCGGAATAGCGCGGCAACTGCTGAGCCATGTGCGGGCGTTCTGCGCCGCGGGCGGGGCGGTGATCTTCATTTCCCACATGCTGGGCGAGATTTTCGACGTGTCGAGCCGGATCGTCGTCCTCAAGGACGGCAAGGTCGTCGCGGACCGCCCCGCAGAGGCGTTTACCCGGCAGGGGCTGGTGGATGCCATGGGCCATGTCGCCAGCGAGGCCGCGACGCGGCAGGCGGCGCGGGCGACGATCGGCGATGTCGTGATCCGGGCCGAAGGTCTGGAGGCGCGGCGCGGCGAGGTGGTCGGCCTTTCGGGGCTGGCCGGGCACGGGCAGGCGGCGGCGCTGGCGCGGCTCTACCTCGCGCAGACCTCCGACTGGCGGGCGGGCAGGGCGGCAAAGGCGGTCTTCGTTGCCGGGGACCGGCCCCGCGACGGCGTGCTGCCGCTGTGGTCGATCCTGCGCAACATTTCGATCTCCGTGCTTGGACGTGATGCCACGCGCGGCCTTGTGGACCGTGCCGCCGAGCGCCGCCTTGCAGAAGACTGGAAGACGCGCATCGGCATCCGCACGGACGATCTGACCAATCCCATCCTCTCCCTCTCCGGCGGCAATCAGCAGAAGGTGCTCTTTGCCCGTGCGCTGGCCTCCGATGCTCCGGTTGTCGTCATGGACGATCCGATGCGCGGCGTCGATGTGGGCACGAAGCAGGACGTCTATGCCATGATCCGTGCCGAAGCCGCGAAGGGGCGGACCTTCCTGTGGTACTCGACAGAGACCGAGGAAGTCTGCCAGTGCGACCGTGTCTTTGTCTTCCGCAATGGCGAGATCAGCGCGGAACTGACCGGCGAGGCAATCACCGAGGAGCGCATTCTCGAAGCCTCCTTCGAAATGCAGGAGGCCTCCTGATGCTCGCCCGGTATCGTATCATCCTGCCGGTGATCTCGCTCGCCGTGCTGCTGGCGCTGACCTTCTACATGCAGCCGCGGGCGATGAGCTATTTCGGCCTGAACCTGCTGTTCAACCTCGCGGTGCCGATCGCGCTGGCCACGATTGCACAGATGATGGTGATCATGGTCAATGACATCGACCTGTCGCTCGGGGCTTTTGTCAGCCTCGTCGCTTGCGTGACGGCGACCTTCCTCAACGACGCGCCCATGGTCGGGGTGCTGATCCTGCTGGCGCTGATCGCAGCCTATGCGCTGATGGGAGCGGTGATCCATGTACTCGACCTGCCAGCCATCGTTGTGACGCTCGGCATGTCCTTCGTCTGGGGCGGGCTGGCGCTGTTCCTGCTGCCGACGCCGGGCGGGGCCTCGCCCGGGTGGCTGCGGACGCTGATGACCGTCAAGCCGCCGCTGATGCCCATGGCCGTGGTCGCGGCGATCCTGATTGCTGCCGTGACCCATGCCCTGGTGATCCGCTCGCGGCTCGGCACGCTGCTGCGCGGGGTAGGTGGCAATGCCCGCTCCATCGCGCGGGCGGGCTGGAACCTCACGGTGCTGAAAGCCTCCGCCTATGCGCTCTCCGGCCTGTTCGGCGTGCTGGCGGGCATGGCGCTGGTCGGGCTGACCACCTCCGCCGATGCCAATATCGCCCTGCGTTACACGCTGCTGAGCATCGCCGGGGTGATCCTCGGCGGCGGTGAGTTCATCGGCGGAAAGGTCTCGCCCGTGGGGGCGGTCATCGGGGCGCTGACCCTGACCCTCGCCGCCTCCTTCCTGTCCTTCCTGCGACTCTCGCCGGACTGGCAGATCGGGGCGCAGGGCGCGATCCTGATCCTGGTCCTGACCGCGCGGCTGTTGTTCTCGCGCCGGGGGGTGGCAGCATGAGCGGGCCGTTGAAACCCTGGGCCTGGGCCTGGATCGCCGCCGCTCTGGCCTTTGCCGCGACGCTGGCGCTGACCTCCGGGCGGGGGGCGCACGAGCTGGCCTATGCCGCGCTCAGCTTCGGCGCCTTCGCCGCCATTGTCGGCATGGGGCAGATGCTGGTGATCACCCTCGGGCCGGGCAATGTCGACCTGTCCATTCCGGCCTGCATGACCCTCTCCGCCACCCTGGCGCTGAAGGTCATGGGCAGCGATCCCGGCACCGCCATCCTTGGCCTTGCCGTGGCGCTGGCCACCGGGCTTGGCGTCGGCTGCGCGAACTTCGCGCTGATCTGGCTGCTGCGCTTGCCGCCTATCATCGCCACGCTGGCCGCTTCGCTGATATATCAGTCGCTTGCGATCTGGTCCAATCGCGGCCTTCGGATCAAGCCGCCGGAGGGCCTCGCCGATTTCGCCACCGGGCGCTTCCTTGGCGTGCCGAATGTCGCCTGGGTGGCCCTGGTGCTTGCCGTTGCGGTCTGGGTGCTGCTGGAACGCGCCGTCTGGGGCCGCTGGCTTCTGGCCGCCGGACAGAATGCCCGCGCCGCCCGCCTCGCCGGGGTCCCGGTGCAGGCCGTCCGCGCCGCGACCTATCTTGGCGTGGCCGTGTTCGCGGCGCTGGCGGGCTACCTGCTGGCCAGCTTCTCAGGCGGCGCGGCGCTCAACATGGGGGCGGAGTACCTGCTCATGTCCATCGCCGTGGTGGTGATCGGCGGCAGCTCCATCGCCGGGGGCAATTCCAACGTGCCGGGCGTGCTCGGCGCGGCGTTGTTCATGTTCCTCGTGGTCTCCATGCTCAACAGCTACGGCGCGGGCGCAGGGATCAAGAACGTCCTGACCGGTGCCATCATCATTGCCATCGTCATCGCCGCCAGCGCCCGGAGGAGCCGCTCATGATTACCCTTCCCCCGCATCTCGAGGTGCATGACGACCGCTTCCGGGCACTGACGCATCCGATGTCGAAACTGGAGCGGATCGCCGAGGGTTTCACCTGGACCGAAGGGCCGGTCTGGTTCGGCGACCGCGACGCCTTGCTGTTCTCCGACATTCCCTCGCGGCGGATCATGCAATGGTCGGAGACGACCGGCGTGACGCTGTATCGGGGCGAGAGTGGCTTCAACAACGGCAACACGCGGGACCGGAAGGGGCGGCTGATCGGCTGCCGCCACGGGTCTCGGGACGTGGTGCGCACGGAGCATGACGGAGGCCTCACGGTCGTGGCCTCAGAATGGCAGGGCAAGCGGCTCAACTCGCCGAACGACGTCGTGGTGAGTGCTGATGGCGCGATCTGGTTCACCGATCCGACCTACGGCATCATCTCGGACTTCGAAGGCTATCGCGCCGAGCCGGAACAGCCGGTGCGCGGCGTCTACCGGGTTGCGTCGGATGGGACGATGAGCCTCGCGGTCAACGATTTCGCGCAGCCGAACGGGCTGTGTTTCTCGCCGGACGAGAAGATGCTATACATTGCCGAAAGCGGGTCGAGCCATGATGACGCGGTGCCCAGCGTGATCCGGAAGTTTGCCCATGTAGACGGGACGCTGACCGACCGCGGCGTCTTTGCCACCATCGACACCGGCCTGCCGGACGGCATCCGCTGCGACAGCACGGGCAACCTGTGGTCGTCGGCGGCGGACGGGGTGCATTGCTTTGCCCCGGACGGCACGCTGCTTGGCAAGATCCTCGTGCCGGAACTGGTATCGAACCTGTGTTTCGGCGGGCCGGACGGGCGGCGGATGTTCATTACCGCGACGACCTCGGTCTATCGGGTCTTCGTCGATGCGGAAGGGGCGGAGCCCTGGACCCGGGGGCGCGGCTGACCCATAGGCCCGCGTATGTGCCGCAGGCTCGGGAGAAACGAGACATCGCCGCCGGGGCTGGTCGTGTCTTGACTGAGGGATAGAGATGCCGAGACCTCTGCAGGGTCGCTGGACAGGATGAGCAGTCCTGCCCACCGACGTTGCAGCGCAATTGCGGTTCGCAGACGCATTTTGGGTGCGGGCCGTGGTGTGACGTCGACTGCCTCGTGATTTCGGCCCGGCGGGCAGCCGGCGCAGTGTCAACCGGGCCGCGAATGGCGTCGCGGCCCGGTCCTGTCGATCAGAGGTCGCCGACCGGCGTCGCCATGATCCCAGGCCACTTTTCAAAGGCCCCGTCGATCACGGTCTGCTTGTCCTCGAGGTACTTCTCGAAGATGGACTGGTTCACGAACAGGTAGAGCTTGCCGTCCACGATGTCGGCATAGCGCACATCCCCGTCCAGCTTCTTGCCGACGTAGACACCGAAGGCGCAGAACCCGCCGAACTGCGGCAGAAGTGCCGCCGGGTCGGCGTCGAACGCGGCCTGTGCCTCGGCGGTCGCGAAATAGTAGTCGACACCGTCATGCGCGGAGGTGAACCCGGCGTCACCGATCATCGGCGCGTCGGAGCGGAACATCGACACCGGGTCGAAGCCGTGCAGGCCCAGCGGGTTGCCCGTCAGAGTCAGGCCGTTCGAAACGTTCACCTCGTCGGCGGCAAAGGCGGCGGAAGAGAGCGCAAGCAAGGTCGTGGTCACAAGGGCAGTCAGTTTCATGGAAAGGTTCCTTTTCTGGAGGTTGGGGAGGGGAGGTCAGGCGCCACGGGCGATGCGGGAGACGGCGTCGTCCGTCCACCACACGCCATTGGCGACCATTCGGAAATTGATGATGGCAGCGAGATAGCCGTCGCCCTCGGGGACCTTTGCCCCGGCGGTGGCATCGCGCACGACGGCGACTTCGTAGCCCAGCTCGAGCAGCTCGTAGAGGTGCGCCTGGGTGCACAGGTTGGCGGACATGCCGGCGAGGATGACCTTGTCGATACCGCGCTTGCGCAGCTGCAGGTTCAGGTCGTTCTGAGCGGGCCCGTAGACCTTGTGCGGCGAACAGACGATGGTCTCGCCATCCTCGATGTACGGCTTGTACTGTGGCATCCAGTCCGCGCCGGATCCGTCGAACCCGTCGAGCGACAGGGCATCCGGACGGTCGAACATGCCGATGCCGTGCATGGTCTTTTCGAGGGTGCCTTCGAAATGCCAGCGGTGGTCGTGCGGGTAGTAGTAATGCGGCGAGATGAACACCGGCATCCCCGCCGCCTTTGCGGCCACGAAGAGGCGCTCGATATTGTCGACCGTGCCCTGTTCGGTCACGCTTTCGCCGACGACGCCCCAGGTCACGCCGTCCTCGGACAGGAAGTCGATCTGCGGATCGGTTACCACCAGCGCGGTGCGGCCGGGCGCGATCTCCATGTCGATCTGCGGCAGGCCGGGCGTGTCCGGGTCGGCATAGGCCGCGCGGGCGGCGGGCGTTGCGGCTCGGGCGGCACCGGCGGCCAGCGCCGTTGCCCCGGTCGCCGCAGCCCCGGCCAGCAGGCGGCGGCGCGCCGTGTCGACACGCTCCGGTGTCGCATCGCATCCGCAGGTTTCGTGTCTTTCGTGGGTCATGGTCTTTCTCTCCTTCTTGGTTTGGGTCTTGGGAAAAGGCGGGCACGCACCATCCCGGCGCGCGCGCAGGAACGTCGCGGTCGAGATCTTGTCTCGCGTTGGGCGGTGGGTATGGTCCCGGTCGGGACCGGGTCGGTGGCTTGTCAGCAGCCAGACACCATCAGTCGATGTCCGCCGGCAGGACGCAGGCGCAACGCGGTGGCCACGTCGGGTCGGACGGCTCGCTTATCGGGCTCTGGTCCGTGTCGGGCAGCCTGGCATCCTGCGCCCGGACCGGGCCGGACATCAGGATCAGGGTTGTGATGACCCCCGTGGCCAGCGCCGCGGCGGCGGCCATGGCGAGCAGCTGCACCGCTTCATTGAACAGGGCGCGGCCCGGACGCGGGCGGGCAGGGTGGCGCCAGGCGCCGCAGGACGGGTCTGCCGGGCGGAGGACTGCGGTGGAGCGCATGTGAAAATCCTTTCGGTTTCCGGTTTCTTTCAGGAAAGCGCCTGGCCTTCCCGGTGATGAAGCCAGATTAGACCGTGGCCCGCTCGCCGGTATCGACGCGCCCTGCCAGCCTTTGGACCGTCTCTGCCACCTGTCCCCGCGGTGTCCCGAGCGCGGCGCTGCGGTACTGTGCCGGAGCCTGTCCGACCCGGCGTTTGAAGGCACGGCCAAAGCTGCTTTGTTCGGAGAAGCCGGTCAGGAAGGCGACTTCGGCAATGCTGCAATCGCCCCTTTGCAGAAGCTCCCGCGCCAGACCGATCTGCACGTCCTGCACCACGTCCCGAAACGTCGTCCCCTCGTCGGAAAGCCGGCGAAAGAAGGTGCGTTCGCTCATGCCCATGTCGCGGGCCAGCGTGGCGGCCTGCGGCACGCCGGTGCTGAGCGCCGACGACAGGCGGCGGCACAGGTCGTCGCGCAGCGTGCTTCCGGCGCTGACGGTGCCGAACTCGGTGTCGAGGTGCCGCGTGAGATAATCCGACAGTGCGTCGTCGCCCAGCCGGTTCGGCATCCGAAGCGCCGCTTCAGACAGGACGACAGCGTCCCGATCCGCGCCAAAGATCACGGGGCAGCCGAAGGTTGCGGCATAGCGCGCCGGATCGCAGCGGGAGGCATGGCGGAAGCTGACACGCACCGGGGCTAGAGGCCCGTCGACAAAAGCCCGTGCATTGTGGACCAGCCCGGCCAGTGCGCATTCGTTGCGCAGCGACAGGGCGCGGTGGTCCCCGGTGCAGATCTCCAGAACCACCTGCGGTTCGGGCCCGGTTTCGTCGAGACGATAGGTGGCGGTGTCGGTCAACAGACGGAAATACCGTTCCAACCGCACCAGCGACGCCCGCAGCGTCGGTGCGGCCTTTATCGCCAGCCCCAGAACGCCGAGATCGTCCATCCGGATGGACCGGGCATAGGCGTCGACCAGCGCGACACGGTCGTAATGGCGGGTTTCGATCCAGTCGATCAGCTCGAAGAACTCGCGGTCCCCGATGCGACCGTCCGGCAGCGGCGACAGGCGCAACACGGGGACCGCATCGGACAGGACCGTGCCGTCCGGGTGCAAGGACAGGCCGACAGTCTTGGCGAGGGCATGGACGAAGGCAGCGGTGACGGTGGGCATGGCAGACTCCGGTGAGTGGGGGTGGACAAGGAAAAGCCGCCTCCGGGTGGAAGCGGCTCAGGGCGTGTCAGGGGAGGGCGCGATGCTCCGCCTCGGTCAGGCGGCGCGGGATATGGCGGGAACAGTTCCAGTCGAAGGCCGCGACCGCGATCACCACGGCCCGTTCCGCCATCGGGCCATCGCCTTGCAGGCGCGCGATCAGGGCAGGGTCCTCGCTGATCGTGGCACGGCCCAGCAGCTTCAGACGCCGCGCCCGGGCGAAGTCGATGGCCAGGATGGAGATGCGGTCATTGCCGCGCAGGTTGCCGGTGCTGATGTACTGGCGGTTCCCGCTGTAGTCGGCGTATGCGATGGTCTGCGCGTCCAGAACCTTGAGAAAGCCGGGCGCACCGCCCCGGAACTGGACATAGGGCCAGCCATCCTCGGTCACGGTGCCCTGGAAGACGCCGTCGCGGGCCTCGATGAAAGCGGTCTCGCGCGGGCCGAGCCAGGCCCCGGTGCGGGTGTCGTTCGCGAGGGCGCGGTCATAGAGATGCGCCGACCCCAGACGGTGCTGCTCCGCCCGGACGGCGGGGGTGAAGGCGATGTGGGCATAGGCGCTGGCCATGGTGATCCTCACAATCCAAGGTCGGACAGGCCGGGATGGCCGTCCGGACGCGGCCCTTGCGGCCAGTGCATCAGGCGGTCGTCCGCGGAAATCGGCAGGTCGTTGATCGACGCGATCCGGCGCTGCATCAGGCCGTCGGGTGCGAAGTCCCAGTTCTCGTTGCCATAGGCGCGGAACCATTGGCCGCTGTCGTCGCGGTACTCGTAGGCAAAACGCACGGCGATGCGGTTGCCGTCATGGGCCCAAAGCTCCTTGATCAGGCGGTAGTCGTGTTCGCGCTGCCATTTCCGGGTCAGGAAGGCGGTGATGGCGGCGCGGCCCGACAGATGTTCGGCGCGGTTGCGCCACTGGCTGTCGGGCGTGTAGGCGGCTGCCACCTGTTCGGGCTGGCGCCCGTTCCAGGCGTTTTCGGCGAGCCGGACCTTGCGGGCGGCGCTTTCGGCATCGAAAGGGGGAAGCGGGGGACGGGTCATGGGATTTTTCCTTGGTCAAGGTGGGCGTCCCGGCGGCAACAGGGGAGGGAGGAAACCGGGACGCCCCAGGGGGGAGGGTTTACGCGGCGCTGCGCGATACGGCGGGGAAGTCGATCGGCGTGCCGAAGGCTTCGTTGAGGTAATTGGTCAGCGTGTTCAGCGCGACATGGGCCACGATCTCGACAATCTGCGCGTCGCTGTATCCGGCCATCCGCACGGCCTCGACATCGGCTTCACTCACGGTGCCACGGGCTTCGACCAGCCTGACCGCGAACCGCACGGCGGCATCCGCTTTGGGATCTGTCGATCCGCCCCGCCGGTTTGCGGCGATCTCGGCATCGTCGAGTTTTGCCACGGCTTTGCCGAGGTAGCTGTGTGCGGCAAGGCAATAGTCGCAGCCGTTGCGCTCAGCGACGGCGAGCGCGATGCGTTCACGGGTGGCGGCGGGCAAGTCCCCCTTGGCGAGCGCTCCGCTCAGCCCGAGGTAGCCCTGCAAGGCGGCGGGGCTGTTCGAGGTGAGGCGGAACAGGTTGGGCACGGAGCCGAGCGACGCCTTCACGGCCTCCAGCGCGGGGCGGGCGGCAATCGGGGCGTCGTCGATGGTGTCGGGAAGGGCAATGCGGGTCATTTGATGTCTCCTGTCTTGGGAATGGCGCTTGGTGCGCTCCCTATAGAACAGACAGGTCTGTATATTTGTCAAACCCCTTTCACCGGCATGTGATCAGCGGGTCGCGTCGCAATCTGCTTGAAAAATGTGCCTGGAGGCGGCACATATAGACAGAACTGTCTGATTATTCGGAAAAGATATGGCCCCGTCCCGCCGCGACCATCTGGTCGAAACCGCCCTGAAACTTTTCTACCGGAACGGCTTCAATGCCACCGGCATCGACACGATCCTCGCCGAATCGGGGGTCGCGAAGATGACGCTCTACAAGCATTTCAGGTCCAAGGACGAGTTGATCCTCGCCGCGCTGACCCTGCGGGACGAGCGGTTCCGAAACTGGCTGATGACCGAAATGGAAAAGGCATCGACGGACCCGGAGGAACGGCTTCTGGCGATGTTCGACGCGCTGGAAACATGGTTTCGTGGCAAGGCCTTTCCCGGCCTCGGCTTCTCCGGCTGCGCCTTCATCAATGCCGCGGGCGAATTCTCCGACCCGTCCCATCCCGCCCATCGCCTCGCGGCCGAACACAAGACGCGCGTCGTCGAATACCTGACGAAGCTCTGCAAAGAGGCGGGTTTGAGAGGCCCCGCCGAACTCGCCGAAAAACTCGCGCTTCTGAAAGAAGGTGCCATCGCCACGGCGCATGTTCGATCCATGCCTGAAGCGGCGGGTTTGGCGCGGGAGATGGCAGTAACCTTGATTGCCGCCAGCCGCGAGAAAAAGTGATCGCAGTTTGGGGCGCGCTGGGTTCTGTTGCCCAAGTCGGTGGCTGGCCAGGGTTCTCCTTTTCCCGGACACATCTGTTGTAGGGCCTCCGTGACAGGGATGCCGGGCGCAACCTGGCCGTTCAGGACGGCGATGCAGGCCTGGCGTTCGACGTTTCGGGCCATGCCCCGCCCGGGGAACGTCGGCGGGCCCCGGCGCGTGAACGCTTCATTGCAGGCTTGCCCGTTCCCGGTCCTGAAGACCGGGGGATAGGCCTGCTCTTGCCTCCCGCGCTGGATTTACGACAGGATTCCCTCACCGGATGTGTGCATCACGGGCGAGTTCGGCACGGAGCCATCCTTGAAGACGTCTCTAGCGTTGCCCGGACTTGCCGATCAGGCGCGCATTTTCCAAGGCAATCACGCTTTGTGCGGCGAAAATCTGTGCGGACCGTAGCGCGTCCTCCGAGAAAGGGCGCACCGACTGCCTGTAGATGCTGAATGCGCCGACAAGGCGGTCTGCGGCCACCATCGGGATCGCAACAAAAGACCGGGCGCCGCCCAGATCCGCCGTGGCAAAGCGCAACGGGTCATCCGTGCGGTACAGCGCCTCCGATTTCACATCCATGATGTTGACCACGGCACGTTGCGAGACCATCCTGCCAAGCCCGGTCTGATCGCTCACGCTGAAGGTGCCATTCTCATCGAGCCAGTCCTGAAAGGCGGTCGGAATGCCAAGGGTAAAGCTGGCCCGAAACCTCTTGTGCTCCCGATATTCGAACAGGATACCAAACTCCGCATCGCACAGGTCCAGGGCGTAGCGCAGGATCGCCGGCATCACGAGGCTCAGATCGCCGTGCGAGGCGCCGATGATCCGCAAGACCTCGCTCAGCGCCTTTTCACGGCTGAGGGCTTCTTCGAGGCTCAACGCGAGTTCGGAAATGATTGCCGCGTGGTCCACATCGCTGCGCGGGCTGGCGGCGACGCCATCGAGGCGGCCCGCCAGTTCGACCTTGGAGGACACCTCGAGCTTGCGATAGATCGTCGCCAGGTGGGTCCGCACGGTCGAGGGCGCGATGTGCAGGTCAGACGCGATGTCCTGATAGCTGCACCCGGCAGCATAGCGTTCGGCGATCTGCCTTTCACGCGGGCTCAATTCGGTTTCGTCGACCATATGGCAAAATCCGTCTGCTATCCCGGTCAAAGGGTATCAAACGCCACCCGCCGGGCAATCCTGCAGTTGCTGTAGGCGAATACAGCAGGGCGGCCGCTGAAATTACTGCATCTGCCCGATACGCAGCACGGGGCCGACCGTATAGGCTGACCGCGAACCACCTGCATGAGGGCAAACGCCATGACACCATTCGACACCGCCAGGGCAGTCTTCGAGGCCTGCGAAACCGGCAAAGGGTGCGAGGTCCGCGCGGCATGTTGTGCCGAAGACGCGATCTGTTCCTGTCGGACCGACGCCATGGACGAGACCCGGGACCCCGCCCTGGCCACGCCTGCCGATTGCGCCTGTGTCGCGCAGGGCGACGGCAACAGGATCACCCACAGGACCGGGATCGGGAACGATGTGCAGGCCCTGAGCGGGCTGGGGTGGGTGTGATGCGCTGGCGCATTCTGGCATTGCTGTTTCTTGCCCGCATCGGGCTTGGGTTCCAGTTCCAGACGCTCGCCTCGGTGAGCGACGATCTGATCGTCGCCTTCGGCCTCGACTATGCGGGCATCGGGCTCCTGATCGGGTTGTTCATGGCGCCGGGGCTGGTACTGGCCTTGCCTGCGGGCTATCTCGGGCGGCTTGTCCCGGACCGCGACATGGTCGTGCTTGGGCTCCTGTGTCTCGCTGGAGGCGGGTTGGTATCGTCCTTCGCCTCCGGGAGCCTTGGCATCGGGATTGGCCGGGCCGTCGCCGGGGCCGGGTTCCTGTTCAGCACGCTCTACTTCACCAAGATGGTGGCCGATTGGTTCGAGGGGCGAGAGATGGCAACCGCGATGAGCCTTCTCGTGATGTCCTGGCCGTTCGGGATCGCCATGGGCCAGGTGGGCCATGCCTGGCTCGCCGTGACATTCGATTGGCGCGTGCCGTTTCAGGTCGCATCCGTCTATTGCCTGCTGGCGGCAGCGGGCGTTTTCCTGGTGTATCGCACACCCGATGGCCAGCCTGCGTCGAGCACCGGGCAGGCGCCGCGACTGACCCGGCAGGAGTGGCTTCTGGTGCTCTGCGCCGCCGGGGCCTGGGGTCTCTTCAACGCGGCCTATGTCACCTACCTGTCCTTCGGCCCGAAGCTTCTGCAGGACCTTGGGCAGACTGCCATTGGCGCGGCCGGGATCATCAGTGTCGGCAGCTGGCTGATGATCGGCTCGGGGGCGCTGTGCGGCCAGGTCGTCGACCGGCTCGGCCACCGCACGCTTGTACTGACGGTGTGTATGACCGCCGCCGCGGTCGCTCTGGGACTGCTGGGTGTCCCCGGGGCGGGATTGGTCGCCAGCCTGCTGTTCGGACTGGTCGGCATGGCTCCCGCCGGGGTGATCATGGCGCTGGCCGGTCTTGCCCTGCGGCCTCAGGTTCGTGCCTTCGGCATGGGGGTCTTCTTCACGGTCTACTACGCGATCATGCTGGCCACACCCCCGGCGGCCGGTGCGATCCTGGATGCAACGGGACGGGCCCAAGGGCCGATCTGGCTGGCCATGGTCCTCTTTGCGGCTGTCGTTCCCTTGGCCTTTGCATTCAAACTCATCAAGGCACGGTCTGCCGGGTAATTCCCCTGATCTCAGGAGGATGCCGAAGCGGAATTTTCTCGTCAGGATGAACGGGGAGAGTACGATGAAGAAGGCACGTTTCACGGAAGCCCGGATCATGGGCGAGTTGCGCCAGACGCAGAGCGGTGTGCCTGCCGTCACGCTGTTTGAGTGGCGGGTCAAATATGGCGGAATTGGTGCGAGGCTGATCTCCTAGAGCGAGCGGGAACGGCCATTGGTCCGAGCGCGCCGCGAACCCGATGGCCGGGAAGAACCGTCGACTGAAACGCAGGTATGCCCATGTCAGCATGTGGATCGGCCTGCTGAGGGAGGCGTTCGAAAAGAAATCAACCAGGCGGCTCAACGCCTTGGTTGAGACCGCGCGGCGCCAGCGGTTCGAGGCCGCAGGCGAACGCCGAGACAGCGATGGCGCCGAGGGGCGTCAGCATCGCGCTGGCGTGTCGGGCATTCCGTGTCAGCGGGACCTGTTAAATGTACCGATCCACGCTCGATGACGAGAGAATGCACCGTTCACCGACCTGCTCGTCGGGCTGATGACGGCGAAGAAGAGCTCGGGCTTGGGCCTTTGCGTCCATTGGATTCGCAATATCCGCGGGCATGGGAATAACAAGCGCGTCCACCGGGTCTACTGCGCACTGAAGCTGAACCTGCGGATCAAGCCACGCAAGCGCCTGAAACGGGACAACGCGTTGCCATGGAAGACGTGTCGCATTTCTCTGCCCGCGACATGCGATCACGCCTACGCCAACGCTCTACGCCCTTCAAATCCTGAGGGTAGCCCATAGGCAGGGGGAACAGGCGCCAAATTATGAAATGAATTCTGTGGGTAGTGGCGGAGGGAATGGGCCTGATATCCAACCTTCTTTTGTGGATGCCGCTCGGTTTGCAAGGAGTTTCTGATCTTCCGGACATGTGATCGAGTGCGGTCTTTTGTCAGGCCTGTTCGTGCGGCTGACTGGCGCCGCTGGCCGGGATGGTGATGCGCGGACCGGGGCCAAATCTCCAAAAGCGAGCTCGAGGCTCGGAGAAGGTTTCTGGCTTGCCCGACCCGGATCATGTCGATCATTTGCCCATGCAGATCATGCCTTCCTCACAACTCGGTGGCCCAGTTGCCCGTTCGATACCACGTCAGGCGCCGATCAGTACCGGACCACGATAGCTTTCGCCGCGCGTCAGCATCGCCCAGATACCGCGAGCCATCTTGTTCGCCAGCGCGACAGCCACGACCGGGACCGGCTTGCACTCCAGCATCCGCGCCAGCCATGACCCCTTCGGAGCCCCACGCCGCGTCGCCCAGCGGATCACAGCGGTGGCCCCGATAACCAGCAATCGCCGGATATCGCGTTGGCCCATCTTCGAGGTTTTCCCCAACTTCTGTTTGCCGCCGGTGGAATGCTGCCGCGGGACCAGGCCGAGCCAGGCGGCGAAATCGCGACCACGCCGGAACTGATCCATCGGCGGGGCGAATGTTTCGACCGCGAGCGCGGTGATCGGGCCGACACCCGGCATCGTCTGCAGCTGGCGTGGCATCTCGGCCTCGTTCGACATCGCCGCGATCCGCGCCTTCAGCGCTTCTATCCGGCCGGTCAACTGGGCAATCTGTTCCAGCAACATGCGGCAGATGTCCCGCGCGAGGTCCGGAATATCCGCGTCGGGATCCTCGACGACCTTCGCGAGGCGCGGCAGGTAGCCGATGCCTTCGGGCGCCGTATGGCCGAATTCGTAAAGATGCGACCGCAGTGCGTTCACGGCCTCGGTGCGCTGCTTCACGAATTGCTCGCGCGTGCGGAACGCGACGGCGCGCGCCTGCTGGTCGGCCGATTTCGGCTCCATGAAACGCATGGTCGGGCGCAGCGCCGCTTCGACAATCGCCTCGGCATCAGCCGCATCGTTTTTCTGCCGTTTGAGGAACGGCTTCACGTAATGCGGCGCGATCAGACGAACCTGATGTCCGTGCCGCGCCATCTCCCGTGCCCAATGATGCGCGCTGGCGCAGGCCTCCATCGCAACCAGGCACGGCGGCTGGTCCACCATGAACCGTGCAAATTGCGGCCGCGACAACTTCTTGCGGAACAGCACAGACCCGTCCGCCGCCGCGCCATGTACCTGGAACACGTTCTTTGCCAGATCGACGCCGATGATGCTAACTTCTCCCATGGATGCCCTCTCCTACAGCTTGTGCTTCGACACCACGAGTTTGGCACATCGCGATGCCGTCAGGGGAGAGCGGCATCCACCCCATCTCCAGTGCAAGTCATTGATTTATAAAGAAACCATTAAGCCCCCGCGATACCTCGCTGCATGAATGGCGTCGCTCCCGACACCTGCGTCGCTGAACTAGAGAGGCGATGCTCTCGTAAGCTGTTGCCGCTCCCCATCTCTCGCGGCTAGTCTGGCAAACAGGGTGAGGGCGTGCGGGAACAGCCTACGCAGATGTTTCCATTAAGGTATTTGAGGCGTGCATGGATGTTCGCAACCAGGAATCCGATCTAGAGCAACTCGCAGAGTTCGTTCATGACGAATGCCAGAAGCGCCTTAAGGCCTACGAAGCACAACCACGGGACGCGGCCGAACATTTCGAGACCGAGAACGAAGTCCTGTCAGGCGGATACGCCTATCGTCAGTTGTACGAACTGGTGCAGAACGCTGCCGACGCAATCCTTGAGGCCGCGGAGCCCCAAGGGCGGATCCATGTACGTCTCTCCTCCAGTCGGCTAGAGGCCGCCAATACTGGAGCCGCCTTGGATGAACCAGGAATTGTGGCGCTTCTGAACGCGCGCAGCTCCCCCAAGCGTGGCAATCAGATTGGGCGATTTGGGATTGGGTTCAAGTCGCTGCTCAAGCTGGGCGGTCGCGTCGACCTGACATCCAGAACTGTAGGACTGCGCTTCGACCCCGAAGCCTGTCGTGATCGAATTCGTCGACATCTTGGTCTGGCCAAAGATGCACCCGCACCCGGCATGCGTCTTGCCGAGGTGCTGGATTCCGCCGCTGAAAACAGTCCATTATCAAAATCAAGCAGATGGTATTGGGCAACCACCGTCGTTACGGCAGAAATCGCGGATGAGGCCGCGTTTGAGCGACTGAGCCAGGAAATTGCAGATTTCCCGGCCGAGTTCCTGCTGTTCCTGCCCTCGGCAATCTCCCTCGAGCTGGAAGTGGAAGGTGCTGCACCCCGTCTCTTGACCAAGCGGTTTGAAGACGGACTCGCAGTTGTGAGCGACGGAGCGAACGAGGCCCGATGGAAGGTCTTCGAGGCGTCGGTCAAGGTCGACAGCCCGGCCGCGCGCTCCGACGCAACTCACATCCAGGCAAGGGAACAGGTTCCACTGTCGTGGGCGGTGCCGGTCGGTGGTCGCGAACAAGCTGGTCGCTTCTGGGCGTTCTTCCCGACAGAAACGCAAAGCCGCACTTCGGGCATCCTCAACGCACCGTGGAAACTCAACAGTGACAGGACCAACCTGATCCGAGGTCCATGGAACGAAGCGATTATGCAAGCCGCGGCCGACCTGATAAGCGGCTCTCTCTCGGCGTTGTCGACACCCGAGGACTGTGGGGCCGCCGTAAGTGCGTTCCCGCGGCAACCGGAACGGCAGGACGAAATCGCCGTGCCACTCATCCGGTCTCTCTGGGACCAGATCGTTTCGTCTGAAGTGTTGGCTGACGTGAATGGCATATCGCGCAGTCCGAGCCAGCTTTTGCGGCATTTTGTTGAGGACACGGAGATCTGCAGATCGTGGGCCGGCCTTGCGAGCGCGGATGCGCGAGACCGTTATCTGCATCCAGACTGCTATTTGTCCGAGGCAAGGGTATCGCGGTTAAATGCTCTAGTGACTGAAGCAAAGCGCCGGGACATGCAGGTCTTGACGAAGTCGCCCGCCGATAAATGGCTCGACTGCATTGCGCACACAGATCTCGCTATGGCGAGACAGACCTTGGCGTTCGTCGGCAACCTACTGAAGGATAAGTTCAAACATGGACTGTTCAGCGTTCCCGAAGCACGCCTGATACCCACCGCCGATGGAGGTCTGGCCATTCCCTCGGAAGCAGTGATTGTATCCGGATCAGCACCGCCTGCAGGCTTTCTTGCGGTCGCGGAAGCAATCGCTGCGGACAATGAGAGCCGGGGCATCCTGGTCAATCAGATGCAAGTCACCGAACTGGCATCTGCCTCATGGTCCGACATCCTGGAAACCTCCCTGACAACCGCGGAGGCCTCCGATCGGCCGGAAGACTGGGAGAACTTCTGGCACAACATCGCCTCTGCACCGCAGGAGGCAAGTCAAGAATACATCGACGACCTTGATCTGGAGCGGCTCAAGTTTCGCGCGATTTCCGGAAAATGGACAAGCCGCAGTCTTCTGATCGTACGCGAGATCTCGTCGGGATTTCCTGATGACCATGTGATGGATCCGCAATTTCGGAAGAGTATCGAAACCACGTCTCCACAAGACTGGTTAACGGAATTCCCAGGCATCGAGGAGTCCGTGGATCGAGACGATCCGAACCTGAAGAACTACCTCCGCTTGTTGAGCACTCCCTTCGACGAGATTTGCAGGGAGCACTCCGGAAGCACGCCGCGATATTTGCCCAAGTTCTCAAGCTATTCGATCCGCATGCCGGCAGGATGGCGGCTGCTTCCTTTGCTGCCTTCAGCAAGTTCCGCTCAGCTGTGTCGGCTGCTCTTGGGTGCAATCGAGCAACTCGCCGAGAATGCGTCCGAGGCGACCATCGTACATCCGACACGTGCGGACGCCTACCCGAAGGTGACGGCGCCGCATCCGATCTATTTCTGGCTGACGGAGCATGGAAGGATACGCGTCGGCAACCTCGTAGTGCCGTTGAAGTGTATCTCCCCCGAACTTGCTGAGACGTTGGGTCAGGCTGAAGTCCAGGGTTTCAAGGCTGTTGAAGGTTTTCTCCGCGCCCGAGATGCTGAGACTGACTTGGGATCACGCTTCGCTTGGAGCAGGGCCAAACTCACGGGCGAAGCCACTGCCCGTTTCTGGGAGCAAATTTTCACTTCACTTTCGGAACGAAAGAGCGATTTCAAGGGCCTGCAGCCAGTGTGGGAGATGGCACATGCTGACGGCGCCATTCCTGCCAGCTTGCCCAGCGCCGACGGCGCGCTCACGCTGTCGGAAATCTATGTAACCGCCGATCCGAGCGTCGGGCACGATCTCGACGATGGCAGGATTGTCTTGCTGTCCGAGAATGTTGCTTCGGCATGGGTCGCAGCCGGCGCAATGGAGCTTGGCGCCGGGCCATCGATGTCATTCGAGAAGCGTTTGTCGGCACCGTCCTACCTGCTTGACCTTTTCCCGGAGTTGGCTGCAGCGCTGGAAGACTCCGAGGTGTTGGGAACGATCCCCGCCGTCTGGGTTAGCGGTCTTGAAGAAAGTGTCGGACCTCTCAGGCGAGCGGTGACAGTCGGTATGGACGCCGACGGCGCATTCCTCATCGACCGTGAGCAGTTCGGCAGTCGCGGCTGGAAGGAAGGTGTCGAACTGCTGCTTCGCTGCCTCGCGCGCCATGGGATCATCCGGGATGGGGCCGATCTGGAAGAAATCCTTTTTCGCATAATGGATCGCCGGTCAGACGAGACGCGAAAGGCAGTTCGAGATGAGAAGTCGCTTGAGCTCAGGTTGCTGAAAGCGATTGGCGGTGACATCGAGACCCTGCTCGGAACTCTGACCTCTGCTACGCGGCAAGCCGTAGAGAACCATGTCGATCGGGAGAGCCTCGCCCGGTTGGCTCTGGCGGTTCACGGACCAACGTTGCTCAGTAGGCTGAGAGACGCACTCGAGCTTTGGGGGCTTGCGCCTCCCAAACGCTGGGGCGGGGAGCAAGCGCGCGTGTTCGTGCAAGAACTTGGCTTCCCGATCGAGTATGCCGCCTCGGTCGGAGGCCGCCGAGATGCTGAATTGTCTGTCAGCGGGCCCATTCATCTGCCACCGCTCCACGACTACCAAGAAGATATCCTGGCCAGCATAGGTTCGCTTCTCAACACCGGCGCCGGTCGCCGCCGGGCTGTGGTCAGCCTGCCCACAGGTGGCGGCAAGACGCGTGTCGCCGCCGAGGCTGTCGTGCGGCTGGTCTTGCAGGGTGATGGACGTCGAACTGCACTCTGGATTGCCCAGACCGATGAACTTTGCGAGCAGGCTGTCCAGTGCTTTCGCCAGCTCTGGGTCAACGTGGGAGAGCCCGGCGAAGACCTCCGCATCGTGCGGCTATGGGGCGGTCAGCGAAACCCTTCGCCGCCGGAAGGCGACGAGCCAACCGTGGTAATCGCAAGCATCCAGACCTTGAACAGCCGTAGTGGTCGTCCCGAACTGGCATGGGTCGCCCAATCCGGGATCATCATCATCGATGAGTGTCATCACGCGATAACCTCGAGCTACACGGACCTGTTGCGATGGCTTGATGTTCAGGTCGGCAGTGAACGTGCGCGGGAGCGTGAAGCGCCCGTTCTCGGACTCAGTGCCACGCCATGGCGCGGATACAACGAGGACGAGTCGGAGCGGCTTGCAGCGCGCTTTGACCGTCGCTGGTTTCCAGCTGACCAGGCTGGCCTTCACGACAAACTCTCCGAGATGGGCGTGCTCGCAGACCGAAGTTATCGCCCACTTCGCTACGACAGGCCGATCAACTTGACCGAACGCGAACAGCAGCACGTCGATACGTTTGGAGAACTCCCCGACAGCGTCGTGGATCGGATGGGCGAAGACTCCGACAGAAACGATTTGATTATTGATGCCATTGTGAAAAGCAAGGCGGAGTCCATCCTCCTATTCGCCAACTCTGTCGCGCACGCGCAGTACCTTGCGGCGAGACTACACCTTGCAGGTTGCCCTGCTGCCGCTGTCAGCGGCGAGACGGACCGACTTGCGAGGCAGCACTTCACACGACGGTTCCGCGCCGGTGATTTACGGGTAATCTGCAATCATAGCGTGTTGACCACCGGCTTTGATGCTCCAAAGGCCGACATGGTCCTGATCTCAAGACCGGTCTTCAGCCCCGTACTTTACATGCAGATGGTGGGCCGGGGCCTCAGAGGACCGGCGAACGGCGGCACCGGTCACTGTGAGATCACGACCGTTGAAGACAACATCATAAATTTCAAAGATCGGCTCGCCTATCACTTCTGCAGGCGCTTTTTTGATACGTGAAGCAGCGCGAGTGCCCTGCAGAAAGGAATGCCAATGATCGCCGGAGCAAGACGCTTGCCCACCATGCATGTTTCCGTCCGGGTGCCATGGCACGACAGTCGTTGGGCGGGGAAGATCTGCGCCAATCCTCGGGGAAACACATCCTGCTTGATCCTGCCGAGAGTGGCGGAATCCAAGGATGACGATTTCGAGACGAGTGTTGCGGGAGCCAATTGGGATACCGAGGGCGCTCGGTTACCGGCGTGCGCCGCAGAACGCGGAGCATTCATGGCACCCTTTGGCTATACTCGGAGGGTCCGCCACCCGTATAGCCACGATCCCAGATATAAACATTTCCAGGAAAGCGGCTTTCATCATGCGGCCTTCTCGGCGGCGGCTGTTCCCTTCGCTTGGATGATGAAGGATTCGGACGACGGAATCCCCGACCGGGCCAAGGCCTACAAGATCGACTTTCGACCCGAACTCGAGCCAGACCTCGAATTCGATAAGCTCTGGGTTCAGGAACGCCGGAACCAGCTTGCGATGCTCGACACGTTCTTCGGCGCAATCACACCCGAGGAGTCTCTTGTATTCTTCTACGCCAAGCGCACGCCGCTGACGGATGACGGGCGGCGGGTCATCGTCGGTGTAGGGCGAGTTCTCAAGGTCGACCCCTCCGTCGAGTACATTTACGAGAAGGGCGCGCCGTCAGATGCGATGCGCTGTGTCCTGTGGGAGCGCAATCTGCATCACTCGATCCGGCCAGAGATCAAGGACGGCTTTCTCCTTCCCTACCACGACTTGATCGATCTGGCCGCAAAAGACCCGAGCATCGATTTGTCCAGTCTTGTGCTCCATGCGCCCGAGGAACACTGGGACGCTTTCTCGATGGGTACGGAGCATGTGACACATGACCAGGCGATCACGGTTCTGCTCGCCTGCGCTTCGCTATTGGAGCGGCTTGAAAAGGTGGTGCCTGGCAACTGGTCTGCCGCTCGGGGCTGGGTCGACACTCAGCTCAACCGAATCTGGCGCCTTCGGGGGGCCTTTCCCGGGCTTGGCTCCGCGCTCACAGCGTTCGGATTGACCCACGGCACCCTCGTCGCCCACGCCATTGGTCAAAAGCTGTACGCAGACGGATCTCAGGAGGTGCGCGATCCTTGGCCGCTTGTCGAAAAGGTGCTTCACGAGCCGAACATGCTCACTCCCGATTTGGCAGCGACAATTGGTTCAACGGCGGCAAAACTCTGGGGCAGCCTGAAGCCAGAACGGCGGGCGCTGCTGAAGCTCCTCGCCAGGTTCGAGATCACTGCCGATCAGGCGAGCCGATGGTTCGTAACCGAAGAACGCAAACGGGCAGGCATTACGGCTTCCGACGCTGAAATTCTGGCAAACCCGTATCTTTGCTTCGAAGACGACCGCGGACGTAAAGACCCCATCTCTGCTTCAGTAGTCGATCGTGGATTGTTCCCTGAAGCGACGGTTGCGGCATCGGTGCCTGTACCTGATCCCTCTCGCTGCTCGGAGGCCATTGATCCCCGTCGCGGCCGCGCCTTAATGATCAACACGCTTGATCGAGCCGCTACCGAGGGGCACACGCTACTACCTCAATCTCGGCTGGTGCAACGGGTCCGCGATCTCGACATTTCTCCACAATGCGCAATCGGCGCCGATTGGATCGACGCATTTGACGCGTTCTTGAAGGCAAGGATCGTCATCGCCAAGATGGCTGATGGCACGCCCGCATGGCAGCTCCAGAAGTTTGCTCAGGCACGCGACATCATCTCGGCACGTGTGAAACGTCGCCTCGCGGGCAAACGACATGCCGGGGAGCACGATTGGCGAGCCCTAATCGACCAACAGCTTCCGCCGTTTATCGACGCGAGCGACCCCGAGACGGAAGAGCTTGCGCGGGTCGAAAAAGCCAATGCGCTGGGTGAGATCTACCGGTCTCGGTTTTCGGTTTTGATCGGGCCTGCTGGGACGGGCAAGACGAGCCTGTTGACGGCCCTCCTGTCGATGCCTTCGGTCGCCGCCGGTGGGGTCCTCCTGCTCGCCCCAACCGGCAAAGCGCGGGTTCAGATGCAAAAGCGGGCCAACAATGCGCAGGCCTACACACTTGCACAATTTTTGTTGGCACTCGGACGCTATGATCCGCTTACCGGATCCTACCGCATTACCGACGACGCAAACCGCGAGCGGGGCTTCAAGACTGTCGTCATCGATGAGTGCTCGATGCTCACAGAAGACCAGTTGTCGGCCACCCTTGATGCAATAGAGACAACGGCCGTCGAGCGACTGATTTTGGTGGGCGATCCGAGGCAGCTCCCGCCAATCGGTGCAGGCCGCCCTTTTGTCGACATCGTCCGCTACTTGAACGACAACCATGCCAACGCAAATAGCCAGGCACCGGCCGGATTTGCAGAACTGAAGATCGTTCGTCGTCAGACCGAGCAATCGGTTGCGGTCGGAGAGCCGCCAGCGGCTCGTGACGACATCATCTTGTCGCGGTGGTTCGGGGGAGAGGCTCCCGATCCCGGAGCTGATGAGGCCTGGGATCGTCTAGCCAGCGGCAAGTCGACTGGCATTCGAGCTGTTCGCTGGGAAGGAGACACCGACCTCCAGACAAAGCTTCTTGCCGAGATCAAAGCGGCGACGCGGGCCATTTCGCAGAAGCAAGGCTTCGACGACGAGCGGGACGACGCCACATTCGAGATTAGCCTCGGCGGTCGCCCATACAATGAGGCGATCTACTTCAACGTGTCACGTTCGGAAGAAGACCCCGAGGGGGTCGAACGCCGACGTGGTGGCGGCGCCGACGCCGAAGCTTGGCAGATACTGTCACCGGTGCGCGCTGGCGAGACCGGAGTAGACGGTTTGAATCGATGGCTTCAGAAGTCCTTCCGACGGCAAGCGCGTGCTTGGGCCGAGCCAGAAAAATATTGGGAGCGGAAGACCTGCAAGCCGTTGGGCGCACAAGGCGTCCTTTACGGCGACAAAGTGATCAATGTCGCCAACGCGAGGCGGTATGACGTCTATCCAAAAATGGAGAAGGCTTATCTCGCCAACGGCGAGATCGGAATCGTTGTGGGACAGTTCAAGGGGAGAAGTTGGAAACCGAAGGGGCTTCCCTGGAAGATCGAAGTCGAATTCTCTTCGCAGCTTGGTTTCAAGTTTGGTTTTGGAGGCGGTGATTTCGGCGATGAAGGCGACGCGCCTTTGGAACTCGCTTATGCATTGACCATCCACAAGGCCCAGGGCAGCGAATTTGGTACGACTTTCATCGTTATCCCGAATCCCTGCCGGCTTCTGTCACGCGAATTGCTCTACACGGCACTGACGCGCCAACGTGAAGAGGTCGTCCTCTTTCACCAAGGCGACCTTCGATCTCTCCTGAAGCTGTCTTTATCCGAGCATTCCGAGACTGCCCGTCGGCTGACCAATCTGTTTTCCGATCCCAAGCCTGTCGAGCATGTCGGGTCCTTCCTCGAAGAGGGCCTCATTCACCGCACCACCCGCGGCGAGCTAGTGCGCTCAAAATCGGAGGTGATTATTGCCAATCTTCTTCACAGTCTTGGGATCACCTACGCTTACGAACAACCCTTTACCGGGCAGGACGGCAGCGTTCGATATCCTGACTTCACGATCGAAGACGCTGAGACTGGTCGGCGCGTCTTTCTGGAGCACCTTGGGCTGCTGTCTGAACCAGCATATCGACGTCGGTGGCTAGCGAAGCTGGATTGGTATCGCGCTCAGGGGGTGTTGCCGGAAGAAGAGGGTGAAGGAGATGTAGGAATCCTTGTGACGACCACCGAAGAGAAAGGCATCGACTCCGCGGATATTGAGCTACGGCTGCGCACCCTGTTAGGGCTATAGAGAGTTATGCGTTAGAGGCACGACAGAGCTTGCTCCCGCATCACGGAGTAGTCGTTCAGCATTTCGGCGATCACCGATCCCTCCGGCAGCAGGGCCAGCTCCTCGGCCGCCCGAGCCTGGGACTCGCGGCTATACTGGACCTGCGGTGGGCAGACGGTCGCGACGCGGGGTTCAGAAGCGACCGTTGCGCAGCCGCTCAGCGAGCTCGTCGCGATTGCGAGGGCGGCGAGCCGCCGCTTCCAGCATCCGGCGTTGCACATCATTTGCCTTCTCTGTGGTCTCTAGGCGTTCGGCGAGGCGTCCCGCTCGCTCGCCGGACCGCCGAAGCGACAGCAGGAACAGGAGCACGGCGAGGACGATGGCGCCGTAGCGCAGCGCCGCCCGCGTCCACGGGCTGGCGGCAAACCCGGTCAGAAGCGCGGCGATCACCGCCGCCCCCGGCGCCAGTCATCGAGGCGGGCATAGATCGTGACCGCGATACCACCGAGTGCTACGGCGATGAACACCCAGCGAAGCGTATCAAGATATGGGACGAGCGGCAGGAAGGCGGTCTGCGTCTCCGCTAGTACCTGCTGCGCCACCTCGACACCGGCCGCTCAGAGCGTCGCGACGCCCGCCGTGCCGCCGCCTTTCATGGTGCGGCTCTGCGCCAGGACCTCGCGCGCTGGCGGGGTCTCGTCCGCGAACGACACGGGGCGCGCTCGGGCAGCACCTCACCGCGCAGGGTGTTGGCGGGCAACGCCGAAAGCCGCGCGTGCAGCGCGGCGAGGATGGTTTCGCGAAGAGTGGGTATGCACTTGGTCCATTCGAACTCCGAAATGCGTGAAGATTTAGTGTGTTTTTCTGGAGGCTGGATCAGAAAAACTGGTGAGAGTCGCAGCCGTCAAGCGCATCCAAGCCCCTGCTGACGCCGTCATAAACCTGTTACAAACACGTCACAAAAGCATAGCTCCCGGTGGCTAGCCGTGTCTTGAGGCTGCTCGAATGAGCGCCACTACTTATCAAGAACTGGAGCTATCCATGTCTTTTACGAAAACAACCGTCTCGGCCCTGGCGATCGCCTCCGTGGCGTCCGTCGCCGCCGCACGCGACAACGTTCAAATCGCCGGTTCGTCGACCGTTCTTCCCTACGCCTCCATCGTCGCCGAAGCGTTCGGCGAGAACTTCGATTTCCCGACTCCGGTGGTGGATTCGGGCGGCTCCTCTGCCGGCCTGAAGCGCTTCTGCGAAGGCGTGGGCGAAAACACCGTCGACATCGCCAACGCCTCGCGCGCCATCCGCGAGCGAGAGAGCAACGCCTGCGCCGAAGCCGGCGTGACCGATATCATCCAGGTTCGCATCGGCTACGACGGCATCGTGTTCGCCAGCCAGATCGACGGCCCGGCCTTCACCGCATTCGAGCCGGCCGACTGGTCCAACGCGCTCGGCGCGCAGGTCTTGGTCGACGGCGAGATCGTCGACAACCACTACAGTCAGTGGGCCGACTTCAATGCAGACCTGCCGTTCGTCGACATCACCGCCGTCATCCGGGGCACCAAGCACGGCACTCGTGAAGTGTTCGAAGAACAGGTTGTTGCAGCAGGCTGTGAAGCCACCGACGCGTTCGAAGCAATGACGGCCGCTGGCATGTCCGAAGACGACGCCGAAGACGCCTGCCTTGAAGTGCGCACCGACGGCCGCTCGGTCGACATCGACATCGACAGCGACTACGCCGAGACGCTGGCCTCCATCGACGCCAACGCAAACGGCATCGGCGTGTTCGGCCTAGCGTTCTACGAGAACAACACCGACAAGCTGAAGGTCGCCACCATGTCCGGCGTCGCCCCCTCGACCGAGACCATTGCCTCGGGCGAATACCCGGTCTCGCGTCCGCCGTCCTTCTACATCGAGGAGGAGTACGTCGGCGTGGTGCAGGGCGCGAAGGAATACTTGAACTACGAGTTTGCTGGCGAATACCGCGAGCCTGGGATTGTGTCGCCCTACAACCCGATTGACCCGGTTGGGATCGATGCATTCACCCCAGCGCCTGAAGATGGTCCGGATCCGGTGCCCAACCCCGAGTGTACTTTCCCCTGCATCCTCTATGAGGCGCTGCAGAGTCGCCATGGTGCATACGCCCAAGTGGTCCAACCGTTCCCCGGATTGGGAATGGGCGGTTACGATGGACGCTTTGAAGTTGATATCACTCGTATTGATGACGATGACAACGACATCAACGTTTGTATTGGCTTCTGTCCCGGCGGTTCTGGAAACGGCAACGGCAATGGTAACGGCAATGGCAATTGCAACGGCGGTGACGACGACGACGCCGGAACGACCACTATTACAGGTGGCTCATCAAGCAAGATAGTGTTCACCCCTATTATAGACGCCGATATTGCAGCTTGGTAATTTTAACGAAAGCGAGCGATTGGCGCGGGCGGCACTTCGCCGCCCGTTTTTTTATGCGACAGTTTCATTGGTCAAAGTCTGCCCTCTACCCTGTTCGCGACGATCAGTCCCGGCACGCTGTCGAGCGCGCGCTCTGCCTCACTGTCCAGATCGAGCCGCTTCGGCAGCTTCACCTGAGGCACCAGCAGGAAGATCGGCGCGGGGACCTGGTTGCGGCCGGTCTTGGCGCGCGACGCCACCGCCTGGCCACGGGTGTTGATGCGGGCGCGGTCGGCGACGAGCAGGCTCGGCCCCGTCCGCCGATAGACGAACCGCAGCCGCATCCCGCGTCGCCGTTCCCACTCTCCGGGCGTGATCCCGCCCCCGCGCAGCGACTTGCCCGCCGCGGGCAGCGGGATCGCCAGCCAGAACCTGTTCTTCAAGCGGATCAGCGGCCCCGTGTCATGCGCGCCGACGATGACCGGCGCCTTCGACCAGACCAGCGCGGCGGCGTCCAAGCTCTCGCCCGACCTCGGGAAATTCTGGCTTCGGATCGAATTGGCCAGCAGTGTGCCGAGCCCCGCACCGGTGGTCTGCAGCCGCTGGGCGGTTTTCGGCAAAGAGCGAACCGACGGCGGCGGCGAAGGCGCTCATCAGAAGGTCGCGTTCAGGCGCACCCGACCGATGGTGTCGCCGGCCCCACCTGCAACGGCCTTGACCGCCACGCCGATGACCGTCCGGTGTTTAGGGAGAAAATTCGCCTCCGCCAGTTACGCTCGATCAGCCACGTTGGATAGCCCTAAGAAAAGTGTTCACTTCATCCATTAAGTGCGAGATTCTCCCGCATAGAATCCTTTGGGAAAATCTCGCACTTGAGGCATCCGAAAAATTTTTTCAACCGTGGGATGTCGACGCTTGGCACAAGGGCCTCAAGCCCGCCTTGAACGAAAGGACTATTGCCGCATGATGCTGATTGTTTTGGCTGTCACAGTATTTTTTTCGATGGGAATAACGGCGGCAATAACCGGAAGTGAGCTTGAAAAACCAAACGACACTTATGGTGCTTGGATTTATAAGCTGATCGGATGGTTTAGCGGAACGATTTCTGCTGGCTCGTTGTCCGTAGGGGGCGGATGGTTGATGCATGGCTTATCGGAGGACTACTGGGGGGAGTTTGCGAAGACAAACTACGTTTGGGGTCTGGGTATTGGTGCAATTGTATGTGCGGGAGCAAACGCAATAGTTGCCCAAAAAGTTAGGTCTGGCGTATGAGGAGCTTGTTCCGTTCAGGCAATCTCGGAGGCTTGTTTGGCTCTGATGCTTTCAATGTTCCGGAGTTCATCGTTCTGAGCACGGCGTTTACTCACAGCCCCCATTCCGCCAATTCCGAGGCCATGGCACGGGCGTCATTCTCCGCGCTGATCCGGGTTCTTGCGCTTGGTGTCATGCCGAATTCGGCGGCGTAGCGCATCATGTCGGACATGGCCTTGTTGGCGGTGCCGACGAGCGGGTTCTGGATGGCGTTGCCGCCTTTGGTTCGGATCATCAGGCCTTTGGTCAGCTGGTCCCGGGTGGCCATCTGATCGAGGGCAGTCTCCGCCTGGACCCAGCGGCCGTAGGCCTGGCAATAGGCCGCCAGGGCAGCACGATCGATTTCCGAGAGGATGCCGAGGGCGCAGAGTTGTTGGCTGATCCTGATCCACTCCGCGCAGGCCTCGGCCGTCAGATGCGGGGGCGGGTCCGGGCAGCGCGGCACTGGTCTGGGTTCACCCGGATTGCGACGGTCGGCGCGGTCGGTGCCGGTGACCAGCTTCAGCCCGCTGGGTTTGGGTTTGCGTCCGCGCATGACCCCCTCTTCGAATTCTGGCATCCTGGAAATTGTGCTCCCCCCGCCGGTCGCGGTCGAGAACGTGCAAAGATAGACCCACCCCCGGGGGTTGGAATAACTATACCCCAGACGCTTGCTCATTGGAATCCTGTCAGTTTCCGACAAATGCCGACACGGGCCGACCTGTCCAATGTTTGTGTCGATGAACCCGGCCGAAGGTCAGGTCACGGCGTGAAGCTGCGCGATCCGGGAGCGCAGGTTCCTGACGTTCGACACATGCCACCGCCCGCCTCTCCGGGTCTGGATGCCGCGGGCGTTGAGCTCTGTGGCCAATGCTCGAAGCGAAGTATGCCCTTCGGATTGCAGGGCGGCAATCACTGGCGCGAGGTCGCGGGCGAAGCTGTCGGCGTTGTGGCGGACGGTCTCGTGGAGCGCCGTGCCGCCTTTGCCGGCGCGTTTGAGGGCGGCGGCGCCGTTGGGGTTGCCGAGGCGGACGCCGCGGGCCTTGGCGGCGGCGAGGGCTTCCTTGGTGCGGCGGGAGATGGCGTCGCGTTCGGCCTGGGCGACGAGGGCCATGATGCCGACGGTCAGATCGTTGGCCTCGGGCATGTCGCAGGCGAGGAAGCGGACGCCGCTGGCTTGCAGGGTGAGCAGGAAGGCGGCGTTGCGCGAGAGGCGGTCGAGTTTGGCGATGACCAGCGTGGCGCCGGTCAGGCGGGCGAGGCTGAGGGCCTTGTCGAGTTCCGGGCGGTCGTTGCGGCCTCCGCTTTCGACCTCGGTGAAGCGGGCGAGAACCTCGGCGGACCGCGCCCTGGCGAAAGCGTCGATGGCAGCCCGTTGCGCGTCGAGCCCGAGACCGGACCGGCCCTGGCGGGCGGTGGAGACGCGCTCGTAGGCGACCAGCCGGTTTGGGGCAGTGCTGCGGACCATGTACACACCTGGGCAACCTTCGTTTGGCAGGTCTGTACGTCGCTCCAAAGGGCTCAGAAGTGTAGTCCCAAAAGGTCAAAGGCCCCTGTCGAGGGTGATCTGAACCGGCTCCTTGGGCTTGTCGGTCCGGGGCGGCTTTGGGTTCCAGCCGTCCATCGGCTTCTCGAAGCGCTGTCCGAATTCATCGATGCCCACGATCGTGATCTGGATCTTGTCGACTGGCTCGGGCGCGCCGCTCACCGGCATGTCGATGCGGGTCCGGGCCACGGGCGTCAGGCCAAGCTCGGTCATGTAGCGCCCCATGAGCTCCAGCTGCTTGTTGGTAATCGTCAGCCAGGGCGACTGCTGGACATAGCCGCTCGGCGTCTTCAGGAGCGCCGGGGTGTCAGCAAGGCGTTGCTCGGCGTCCACCCAGCGCCCCCAGGCTTGGCAATAGGCCGCAAGCGCCGCACGGTCCGCGATGGTCAGCAGGCCGGCGCGGTGCAGCGGCGTGGCCAGCCGTCGCCACTCCTTCTTCGCCACGGGGGAGAGGTGGTCCGGGCAGCGAGGAGGCGCGTTGAGCGGCGTTTCCGCGAGGGTGCCCGACTTTGGACAGGGTTTGCGTCCGCGCCGCATCAGCCCAGCCGGACGAACAGACGGCGCAGGGCGTAGCTGCGCAGGAGAGAGAGCAGCGTAAAGCCCGCGCTGATGGCCAGATGCTGTCCGAGCCCAGCGGCGAGGCCGACCAGCGGGAACAGCGCGACTTGCAGGGCAAAGGCGGTGCAATAGCCGACGACGACATTGGCGAGGGCCTCGAGGGCGGATTGGCTGCGGGACTGGCTCATGCGGCGATGCCTTCCCGATCTCTGGTGACGGCGTCGAAGCTTTGCCCGGTGCCGTCCAGCACGGCGGGCTTGCCGGTAAACCCCTGCCAACGCTGGATAATCACATCGACGTAGGCCGGGCTGAGTTCCATGGCGTAGCACACCCGCTTCGTGGTCTCGGCGGCGATCAGCGTGCTGCCCGACCCGGCGAAGGGCTCGTAGACGGCCTGACCGGCGCTGGAATTGTTCAGGATCGGCCGCCGCATGCATTCGACCGGCTTCTGCGTGCCATGCACGGTGGTGGCGTCCTGATCGCGGTTCGCAATGCTCCAAAGCGTCGATTGTTTGCGGTCGCCGGTCCAGTGCCCCTTGCCGCGGACGGCATAGATCAACGGTTCGTGCTGCCAGTGATAGTGCCCCCGGGACAGCACCAACCGTTCCTTGGCCCAGATGATCTGGCTGCGGATCTCGAAGCCGCAGACGACAAGGCTCTCCGCCACCGTGGTCGCGTGCAGCGCCCCGTGCCAGACATAGGCCACATCGCCGGGGAACAGCGCCCAGGCCTCGTGCCAGTCGGCCCGGTGGTCGTTCAGCACCTTGCCCGTGCGTTTGGTCTTCGCAGCGCCGGTCTCGTTGCGCCAGGCGGGGTCGTAATCCACGCCGTAAGGCGGGTCCGTGACCATCAGGTGCGGCTGTATCCCACCAAGCAGACGCGCGACCGCCGCCCCGTCCGTGGCATCCCCGCAGAGCAGCCGGTGGGACCCGAGCTGCCAGAGGTCGCCGAGTCTGGACACCGGATTGGACGGCGGCTCCGGCGTCTCCTCCTCCCGCGCATCGCCTGTGCCGTGGCCCAGCAACGCATCGAGGTCCGCGCCATCGAAGCCGAGACTGCCAAGGTCGATGTCGAGCGCCGCGAGGTCGCCCAGTTCCAGCGCCAGCAACGCCCGATCCCACCCCGCCTGTTCCGCCAGCCGGTTGTCGGCGAGGATGTAGGCGCGCTTCTGGGCATCGCTCAGATGGGTCAGCTCGATCACCGGCACGCGCTCCAGCCCCAGCCTCTGCGCCGCCAGCACCCGCCCGTGGCCCGCGATGATGCCGTTCCCGCCATCGACCAGCACCGGATTGTTGAACCCGAACGCCCGGATCGACCCGGCAATCTGCGCCACCTGCGCCTCCGAATGGGT
>NZ_JBNAGK010000008.1:0-255000 GCF_049803835.1 Tropicibacter sp. S64
CCGGCGCCGCCACGTCCTTCACCGCCGTGTCCGTCGCCGCCGTCCCGGCGTTGCCCGCCGGGTCGGTCAGCACCACCGAGACCGTCAGCGTGCCGTCGGAAAGCCCGCTCAGGTCGAGGCCGGTCACGCTGTCCGTCGCCGTGGCGATCGTGCCGGTCCCCGTCACCGGGGTGCCGCCGCCGTCCGAGCTTATGGCAAAGGCATAGCCCGCGCCGATCTCCGCGCCGCTGAAGCTGAAGCCCGCCGCCGTGGCGTTGCTCCCGTTCACCGGGTCCAAATCGAAGGCCACCGCGTAGCCCGCGGGCGCCACCGTGTCCTTGGTCAGCGAAGCCGAGACCTGCGCCGCCGCATTGCCCGCCAGGTCCGTTACATCCGCCGTCAGGCTCACCGCCCCGTCCGCCAGCACGGAGAAGTCGAAGACCACGCTCCACACCCCGCCGCTCACCACCGCCGGAATCCCCGAGAAAGTCGTGCCGCCGGCGGTGATGTCGAGCAGCACCTGCAAACCATCCTCCGCCCCGGTCACCGTGCCCGAGAGCGTCACCGCCCCGGCCTCCGCCGCGTTCACCACATCATCCCCCGCCAGGGGGCTGTCGAACTGCAGCACCGGCGCCGCGGTATCCTTTTCGATCGTGTCGGTCACGGCCGGAGCCGCGTTGCCGTTCGTGTCCGTCAGAACCACGCTGACGGTCAATGTCCCGTCCGCCAATGCGCTCAGATCGAGGCCGGTCACCTGTTGCGGAGCGGCCGTTATGGTCACCGGCCCGCCGGACACGAGCCCTGCGCCGCTGTCGGTGATCTGGTAGCTGAAGACCGCGCCGATTTCGCCACCCGTCAGGGTGAAGTCGACCGATGCCTGGTTGGCGATGGCAACGGCGGCGGGGTCGAAGGCCACGGTCTGCCCGGTGGGCGGTGTGGTGTCCTTGGTCACGCTGGCCGGGATCGCGGTGGCCGCCGAGCCGTTGGTGTCGCTCACGCTCGCCGCGATGCTCACCGGACCGTCCGCGAGACCGCTCATGTCGAGCACAAGGCTGAACGTGCCGCCGCTGACCGCCACCGTGTTGCTGGCCGTGCCGCTCGATCCGTCCGTGGCCGTCACGGTCACGGTCCGGCCGTTCTCCACCGAAAAGGTGTTGCCCGAGACGTTCACCGAGCCGGCTTCCGCGCCGTTCACGATGTTGTCCCCGGCAATCGGTGTGGTGATCGCGATGCCGGGTTGGCTGAGCGTGGCGCTGGCCGTGCCGGAGTTGCCGAGCGAAGAGGTCAATGCCCCGGTGGTGTTCGCGTAGCTGCCCGCCGAGGACAGCGTGACATCGACCGTGACCGTACAGACGCTCGATGCGGCCACGGTGCCGCCGGTGTAGGAGACGGTTCCGGAGCCCGGAATGGCCGTCAGCGTGCCGCCGGTGCAGGTCGTTGCCGCGTTGGCCGGGCTGGCGACGGTCATGCCGGCCGGCAGGTTGTCGGTCACGTCCAGCGAGGTCGCCGCCACGAGGGCCGCCGCGTTGTTGACGGTCAGCGTCATGGTCGTCGCGCCGCCCGCCGGGATGCTGGAGGAAGCGAAGGCCTTGCCGAAGGTCGGCACCGGCGCGGAGGACACCAGCAGGCTTGCGGTGGCGGTGCCACTGTCGCCCAGGCTGGATGCCAGCGCGCCGCTTACCTGCGACTTGTTGCCGATCGACGAGGTCACGACGTCGAATTGCACGGTACAGCTGCCGCCCGCGGCGACGGTGCCGCCGGAGTAGCTGTAGGTGCTGCCCGATGCCGTCAGCGTGCCGCCGGTACAGGTGGTCGAGGCATTGGCGGGCGTCGCCACCAGCAGCGAGGACTCCAACGTGCCGGAGAACGCGGCATTTGTCGCCGCCACCGTCGCGCCGCTGTTGTCGAGCGTGTAGGTCAGCGTGGACACCGCGCCCTGCACCACGCTTGCCGGGGCGAAGGCGGCGGAGAAGCCGGGGTTCGGCTCGACGGTGAAGCTGCCGCTGGCCGGGCTGGCGAGGGTTTCGCCATTGGCCCCCAGGATGCTGCTCGTCATCGTGTAGCTGCCGGGTGTGGCGCCGGACGGAACAGACAGATCCAGCGTGACGGTGCAGGAGGCGGACGGCGGGACCGACAGCGCGGAGGCTGTCAGGCTGCCGGTGCCTTCTCCGTTGAGCACAGCACTGCCGCAGGTGCTGGCCAGCGTGCCGGAGGCAATGGTCGCGCCGCTCAGGACCGAGGCGAAATCGTTGGTGAACTGCAGGTCGGTGATCGTGGCAGCCGCGTCGGTGTTGGTGAGCGTGAAGGTCACCCCGAGATCGAGGCCGAGGCCCACGTTCGGCTCGTAGGCGACGGAGAACGTCGGCAGGGAGAAGGGCTGCACGCTGAACTGGGCGGTTGTCGCGGTGCCGGTCACCGAGAAGCTGTCGGTTGCGGTAGACGCCCCCGGTGCGTTGCCGGACGCGGTGTAGACGCCGGAGGGCGCCGACACCGGCAGGTCGAAACTGGCGGTCACGGTGCAGCTGGCCCCGGCGCCAAGCGCTCCGCCCGTGAGGCTGACCGGCATACCGGCGCCGAGGCTGCCGCCGCAGGTCGTGGCCGGGGTGCCGGAGAGGGTCGAGCCCGCCGGGTAACTGCCGGTGGATTCGATGAAGGCCAGTCCGCTCACCGCTTCGTCGAGCCTGTTGGTGATCGTGTAGGTGACCGTCTGGGTCTGGCCTGCCTGCAGCTGGGCAAGGCCGTAGCTGCGCGTCAGGTCCAGCCAGTTGCGCTGCAGGATCACCTGCGCCGACATCTTCGGGAGCGTGACGGTCTGCGTCGAGACCGTCGCCGTGACGTTCGAACTTGTCAGGGTATAGGCGGTTTCGCCGGACGAGGACGATGTCGTCACCACCACGTCGAAGGTGCAGCTTCCGCCTGCGGCTACGGTCAGGTTCGAAACCACGAAAAGCGACCCGGCCGGTGTGTAGCTGCTGCCGGTGCCGCAGAAGTCGGTGGGCAGGCTGCTGCTGACGGTGCTTCCCGAGATCATGCCGTGGTTGAAGCCGATGGATGAGTATTCGAAGGCCGACGGGTTGTTCAGCGTGTAGCGCGCGATGTAGCTGCGGCCCGGAAGGACCGTGTCCGGAATGAACGCCACGGTGGTCTCGAGCGGCGCGGCAGGCAGGACCGTCAGGCTTGCAGAGGCTGCCGTTCCGGCGACCGGCTGTCCGCCTGCGGTGCCGGTCACGGTGCTGGTGGTGTTGGTGAAGGTGCCATTGGCCCCCGATGGGATGTTCACGTCGAACTGGATCTCGCAGCGAGCGCCAATCGGCAGCGACGCGACGGTGAACGTCGGGTTGGAGGCGGTGCCGCCAAGGGTCGCCCCGCAACTGCCGAGCGGCGCGCCGGAGATCGTTGCGCCGCTGATGAAGGCGTCGAGATCGTCCGAAACCGTCACGCCGGTCGCGTCGGACGGGCTCTCGGCGCGGTTCTGGAGCGCCAGCACCACGGTTGCGGTGGAGCCGGCGGCGACCGTATCGACGGCGAAGCCCTTCGACACATCCACGTTGGCCCCGCCGATGACGGTCACCGTGGCCGTCGCACCGCTGCCCGACACGGTGCTGCTGCCGACCGTCGCGCTGATCGTGCCCGTGGTGTAGGTATAATCGCCTGCCGCCGTGCCGGACGGAACGCTGAACGGCAGGCTGATGGTGCAGGTCGCGCCGGCGGCGAGGCTGCCACCCGTAAGAGAGGCGAGGCTGTCGGCCACACTGTAGGCAAACGTACCGCCGCAGGAATTGGAAAGGGATCCGGTATTCGGAATCATCCCGGACGGTTCGATCAGCCCGTCGATGAAGGCAATGCCGGACAACGCCGCCCCGGTGTTGGGGTTCTGGATGGTGTAGGTGACCTGGACGTTGTCGCCCGGGGCGACGGGTTGATTGCCGGAGGTGCCGGTATCACCGTCGTAGACCTTGCTCAGGACCGGCGGCAGCCCGTCGTCGGCGAGGACGAACAGCGTCGTGCTCGCCTGGTTGCCGGTGAAGCCGGAGCCGTCCAGCAGGCCGGTCACCGCGGAGGTCTGGTTCAGGACGGTCTGCGCGCTGCCGATACTCGACGGAAGCACCACGGGCACGGTGAACTGGCAGGAGGCTTCGGCGCCGAGCGCGCCTCCGGTCAGGGTCAGCGTGTCATTGGACGAGGATGTCGTGGACCGCGCCAGCGCCGATCCCGCCCCGCAGGGCGATGCGGGCAGGCCGGAGCCGAAGCTCGACCCGGCCAGCATGGTCGACAGGTTGTCCGAGAAGGTCACCGCGGTGGCATCGGACCCCCGGGTCGTGTTGCGCAGGGTGAAGGACAGGTTCACGGTCTCGCCCGGTCCGGCCTGGGTCACCGCAAAGGATTTCTGCAGACCGACGGAGCCGACCGGCAGATTGTTGACCGTCAGCGTCTTGACGAAGGTGCCGGCGCTGCCGCTGCCGGTGAGGGCATAGACGCCGGGGGCATTCGATGTCACGTCGAAGGAAAAGGTGCAGTCGGGCTCGCCCGCTTCCAGATACCCGCTCTGCATGACAGCCGACGATCCGCCGGGCGTAGCCGAAACCGTGGTAATCTGCGGAGCGGCGTTGAACCGGCAGTCGGTCTGGATGTTCGGCGAAGAGGCGATCACCACGCCGGTGGGCAGGGATTCGGTGATGCTCACGGGCTGGAAACCGGAGGCCGGTGCGGTGAGCGTATAGGTCACCCGCGACACGCTGCCCGGGTCCATGGAGGCAAGCGACAGGCTCTTGGTGACCGTGAACGGCGGCACGCTCAGCGTCAGGTTCGCGGATTCCGCCGGGTGGGTTCCGCTGGCCGAGGAGTACGGGAAGGAGACGGTCTCGGTGCTGGAGCTTGAAATCGTCCCGGCGAGGACGGGAATCGAGATCTGGCAGCTTTGCGACCTGCCGATGGATACATCAGTCACGGCTATCGTGCCCGCGCCTTCGACAGCGGTGATCGTTGCGCCGAAACAGCTCGACACGGTGCCGCCCGCGCCGACCTCGACGTTGGTCGGAAGGGTCGCGTTGGTCGCGATGTCGGTGATCGGCCCGGACGACGTGCTGTCGGTGAAGGTCAGCGTCAGGGAGCCCTGCGCGTTGGACACGAGGCTGCTTGGCGAGAATTGCGGCGTGAAGTCGAAATCCGGAGAGACCTGGGACTGGGCGAACGAGGGGAAAACGCAGGCAAGGCAAAGAACGAGAGAGCGGCGCAGCGTGCTGGTCATGGGGTGTCCCGAAGTCAATTTTCTTGTCGACGCGATTCTGCCCGGATTCCGGGCACACCGCTGGTTTTGTCGGCCACCCTAGGGGCAACCCGTTGACAGGAAAAACCCGTCTTGGGTCATGACGCAGATTTCTGGGGAACTGTGGCGCAGTTGCGCGGCAGATGTGATCCCGGTCACAGGTCAGTGTGGGAAATGGCGTCCGCCGATGGCCCGCCAGGGTACCCCGGACGGATGGGACAGTCCGGGGCGCTCCCGGATTTTCTGCGTGCGTTGGGGCACTTCCCGAAGGCCGAGACGTCATAAAGCCTGTCTGGGCGCCCGTGTCCGCCGCCGGCGGGCGTCATCACGCCCCGTCGGCGATTGCAACGGGCCGGAAAAAATTCGGCGCCGTCTCGTCAGTTTAATGGATTGTTTACGGATTGAGGCGGAGCGATCCGGCACCGTTGCCCCGAATCTTCCGGCCACGATACCCGGCGCAGAACCGCGCAGGACCGGCCTGCGGCCCGGTCCTGCGGATCGCACCGGGACGCGCCGGGCGAAGACCCCCGGCGCGGGTCATCTTCGGTCTTGCCGGGCGCGGATCGCCGCGACCGTGTTACTCTTCCTTCACCTCTTCGGGCGTGATGATGACGCCGCGCGACACCACGAAATGGCCGGTCATGTAGAAGGGTTTCTTCATCGTGGTCTGCATCTCGCCCCGGCCATTGTCGATCGGGTTGACGATCTCGATGTCCTCTTCGGTGGCCGCACGCAGTTCGTAGCGATAGACGCCGTCCTGCACATCGCCGCGGGTCAGTTCGTACACCGGCGTGCCGCTGTCCGCGCGCACCTGGCTGATCCGGCCGTTCGGTGCGGCAACCACCATGGTGGCGTTGCTCAGGCCGATCCAGTTCTCGAACCAGACCGCGTTGGAGTTGTGCTGCTGCACCGGATCGGGCTCGGCGGCATGGGCTGCACCGGCAAAGGCCAGGCTGGCAGCGGCCAGCATCGAGAGAAAACGCATAATTCAGCTCCTTGAAATCCGTAGGTCCTGCGGCGTCGGCTCCGGGATCGACGCCAACACATTGAAACCAGAAAACCCGGCCTTCCGCAAAACACAAAATCTTTGGCACGTGGTCAAGCGGCGGGGTGCCGCCGTGCGGAAAACCGTGCCCGCGCGTGCCGTGCCCCCTTTTCGTTTGCGCTATCACCTCTAGAGTGGATCGAAACAGCAAAGGACTTGCCCATGACCGAATGGTGGCGCGACGCGATCATCTACCAGATCTATCCCCGCTCCTATCAGGACGACAACGGCGACGGGGTCGGCGATCTTCGGGGGATCACCCGCCGCCTGCCCCACGTGGCCGACCTCGGCGCGGATTGCATCTGGCTCTCGCCGATCTTCGCCTCGCCGCAGAAGGACATGGGCTATGACGTCTCCGATTACTGCGCCATCGACCCGCTGTTCGGCACGATGGAGGATTTCGACGAGATGATCGACACGGCCCACGGGCTGGGGCTGAAAGTCATCGTCGACCAGGTGCTTTCGCACACCTCCGACCTGCATCCGTGGTTCAGGGAGAGCCGCAAGAGCCGGGAGGGCGATTACGCCGACTGGTACGTCTGGGCCGATCCCAAGCCCGACGGCAGCCCGCCGACCAACTGGCACAGCCATTTCGGTGGCCCGGCCTGGGAGTTCGAGCCGCAGCGCGGGCAGTACTACCTGCACCATTTCCTGATTGCCCAGCCGGACCTGAATTTCCACAACCCCGCCGTGGTCGAGGAGATCCTGCGCACCTGCAAGTTCTGGCTGGACCGCGGGCTCGACGGCTTCCGCCTCGATACGGTGAACTACTACTTCCACGACCAGAAGCTGCGCTCCAATCCCCCGGCGCAGACCCGCCCGCAGGTCATGGCGACGGACCTCTACGGGATGCAGAAGAACCTCTACAACAAGACCCGCCCCGAGAACCTCGGCTTCCTGGAAAAGCTGCGGGCGCTGACCGACCACTACGACGACATCATGATGGTCGGCGAGGTCGGCGAGATGGGCGGGCGCTCCATCGAGATCATGGGGGAGTACACGGCGGGAAACACGCGCCTGCACATGGCCTACAGTTTCGCCATGCTTGGCCCGGACTGGTCCGCCGCGCATTTCCGCTCCTGCATCGAGGGCTTCCAGAAGGGTGCGCCGGATGGCCATCCCTACTGGTCCTTCTCCAACCACGACGTGCCCCGGCAGGTCAGCCGCTGGTCTGCCCATGCGGTGTCGGAGGAGGACATGGCCCGGCTGACCTGCGCCATGCTGATGAGCTTCGAGGGCACCATCGGCATCTACCAGGGCGAGGAACTCGGGCAGACGGAGACCGAGCTGGTCTACGAGGAGCTGACCGATCCCCCTGCCCTGCGTTTCTGGCCCGCGGTGAAGGGCCGGGACGGCTGCCGCACGCCGATGGTCTGGGAAAAGGACGCGCCGAACGCCGGGTTCTCGAAGGTGAAACCCTGGCTGCCGGTCAAGGAACCGCAGGCTGCAAAGGCCGTGGACGCGCAGGGCAACGACGGCATTCTCGCGTTCTACAAGGGGGTGATCGCCTTCCGCAAGGCGAGCGCCGCGCTGAGCCGGGGCAAGACCGAGTTCATCGACCTGCCCGAACCGGTGCTGGCCTTCCACCGCCGCGCCACGGAACAGACGCTGACCTGCGTGTTCAACCTCGGGCTGGAGCCGGTGACGCTGGCGGTGACGGGAGAGGGGCAATTGACCGGGCCGTGCGATGCCTTCCTGGCGGAGGGCATGCTCACCCTGCCGGGTAATGGCTATGCCTATGTGGAAAGCGACGGGACGCTAGAGATTGCCGAGGAGGCACCCCGGACCTGACCGGATGCCACGCGGAAGGCCCGCCACGGCGGTCTGCCGGACGGGTCTTCTGCGGTGCCTCATGCTGTCTTCAAGGTGAAGATCGGCGGCCGCCAGTCACGGAAAGCCTGTGCCGGGGTGTCAGTCCCGGCCCTGTTCGCCTGATCAGATCGAACAGCCCCGAAGGGCTGGCCCTGCCCTGGCCTTGCCAAAGGGCCGCGCAGGGAGATCCGTTTGTCTTCATCGGTACCGGGGGTGACAGTGCCGCGCATCGGTTAACAACATCTTGCTTGAGCGCCCGGTGACCGGTGGCGCCGGACTCTTGCAAAGAGTCCGGTCCGATTTCTTTTCAAGAAATCGGGGCCTTGCCGGGCGGTGTGCGATAGCGCGGCGCCATGGCGTGCAAAGTGGCCTTGTCCAGCCCCGCGTGCCGGACAGGCGCGGCGCAGTCCCGGACCTGATCCGGGACCTCATGGCCCCCCGAAGAGCAGAAACAGCGCCGACTGTTCCGGTTTCAAAGCAAACTCTTCGCGCCCCAGACCTGATCCATGTAGCCGCGGATCGTCCGGTCCGACGAGAAGAAACCGGACCCGGCGATGTTCTGCACCACCATGCCGTCCCAGCGGTCCGGATCGGCATAGACGCGGTCCACATAGGTCTGGCATTCGCCGTAAGACACGAAATCCGAGGCCACGAGGAACGGGTCGTGGTTCCATGTCGAATCCAGCAACCCGTGGTAGCGCCCGACTTCTTCCGGGTTGAACCGCCCTTCGGCCAGCATTTGCAGAACGTCCTGCAAATCCTGCGACTGCAGGATCGCCTTGCGGGCGTGATCCGCCACCCGATACCGCGCCAGAACCTCCTCCGCCGTCATCCCGAACAGGAAGAAGTTCGGCGCCCCCACGTGCTCGCGGATCTCCACGTTCGCCCCGTCCAGCGTGCCGATGGTCAGCGCACCGTTCATGGTGAACTTCATGTTGCCGGTGCCGGAGGCCTCCTTGCCCGCGGTCGAAATCTGTTCCGACAGATCCGCGGCGGGCATCAGCCGCTGCGCCATTGAGACGTTGTAATTCGCCGGATAGACCACCTTGAGGTAGTCCCGCGTCACCGGATCGTTGTTCACCACCTTCGCGACATCGTTGATCAGGCGGATGATCGTCTTGGCCGCGAAATAGCCGGGCGCCGCCTTGCCGCCGAAGACCTTGACGCGCGGCACCCAGCCCGCGTTCGGGTTCTTGCGGATGGCGTTCCAGCGGGCAATCGTCTCGAAGACGTTCAGCAGTTGCCGCTTGTACTCGTGGACCCGCTTGACCTGTACGTCGAACATGGCGTCCGGGTCGATGGAAAGGCCCATGCTCTCCTTGACCCAGTTGGAAAACGCCACCTTGTTGACGCGCTTCGCCGCGCGGAGCGCGGTGCGCAGCTCGGGGCCGTCCTTGTCGCGCAGCCCGGCCAGCCGGTCGAGATCATTCTCCCAGCCCTCGCCCACCGCCTCCGTAATGACCGCGCTCAGAGCCGGGTTCGACAGCTTGAGCCAGCGCCGCGGCGTGACGCCGTTGGTCTGGTTGAGGATGCGCCCGGGGTAGGCCTTGTGGAGTTCGGCAAAGACCGTGGTCTTCATCAGGTCGCTGTGCAGCGCCGAGACGCCGTTGACGTGGGACGCCATGACAAAGGCCAGCGTGCCCATGTGCACCTGGTCGTGGTGGACGATGCGCAGGTCCGGGCCGCAGTTCGTCGCCGCCTGATGCTCCGCGTCGATGCGCTCGATGATCTGCATGTGGCGCGGCAGCACCCGGCCCATGAGCCAGGTCGACCAGGTTTCCAGCGCCTCGGGCAACAGCGTGTGGTTGGTGTAGTTCAGGCACCCCTGCGCCAGCCGTTTCGCCCGCGCCCAGGCCACGTCGTGCTTGTCCACCAGCAGGCGGATCAGCTCCGGCCCCGCCAGCGCCGGGTGGGTGTCGTTCATCTGGATCGCGACCTTCTGCGGCAGCATGTCCAGATCGTCGTACTCGCTGAGGAACCGGCGCAGAATGTCCTGGAGGGCCGCCGAAGTCAGGAAATACTCCTGCTTGAGCCGCAACTCCTTGCCGCTTTCGGTGGTGTCCTCTGGGTAAAGCACCCGCGACAGGGTCCGCGCCAGGGCCTCCGGGGCAGCCGCCGCCGTGTGATCGCCGTGGTTGAAGCGCTCCAGATCGAACAATTCGGTCGGATGCGCCCCCCAGAGCCGCAGCGTGTTCGCCCAGGCGCCTTTCCAGCCGACCTGCGGCGTGTCGTAGGCCCGCGCGATCACCGTCTCGCCCGGGTTCCAGACCGCACGCCCGTCCTTGACCTCGACCGAGCCCTTGAACGGCACGGTGTAGGCGGATTCCGGGCGGTCGAACTCCCACGGATGGGTCTGGTTCAGCCAGTCCTCCGGCGTCTCCACCTGACGCCCGCCCTCGAACCTTTGCCGGAACAGGCCGTGCTCGTAGCGGATGCCATAGCCGAAGGCCGGGCAGCCCAGAGTCGAGAGGCTTTCGAGGAAACAGGCCGCCAGCCGACCGAGGCCGCCATTGCCGAGCGCCGCGTCCGGCTCGTCCTCGACCACGTCCATCAGGCTCACGCCCTCGGCCTTCAGCACCGCCTCGATGCGCTCATGCAGGCCCAGATTGATGACCGCGTCCTCCAGGATCCGTCCGATCAGGAACTCCATCGACAGATAATAGACCCGCTTGCCCTTCTGCTCATACGTCCGCCGCGTTGCCTCGAACCAGCCGTCCACGATCATGTCGCGCACCGTGTAGCTGACGGCCATGCGCCAGTCGTAGGTGCTGGCGTGCTCCTTGTCCTTGCCCATCGTGTAGGTCAGGTGCTGGATGATCCGGGCCCGCAGCATTTCGGCGGACATGTTGGTCAAGGCGTTCATGGCTTGGCACCGTTATCGTTATCAAGGGTCGCTATCGGATTAGGGCAGCGGCGCGGCGCTGTCAAAGTCGCGGGCATCAGGCAGGCTTTTCCTCGAGCACGAAAACCACAACCGCCTCTTCGGCGATCAGGCATCCGTCGAAGTCGCCGACAACGGCCTCCTCGGCGGTGTCGAAGCGCCGGCGCCAGTGCTGGCCTTTCGGCGGGTCGGGCAGGCTCACCTCCACCGCCGCGCCGCGGTTCAGCACCACCATCAGCGCGCCCTCGCGCTCCACGTACTCCGGGGTTCCGGAGGCCATCCTGAGTTCCGCCATGACCAGTCGCCCCTTGGGATTGTCCCAGTCGCTCTGGGTCATCGCCGTGCCGTCCGGCTTGCGCCAGAACAGGTCCGGCGCGCCGTCGATCAGGCGCGAGCGGGAATGCAGGAAGCGGCGCTGGTGCAGGATCGGATGCGCCTTTCGGAAGGCGATGGCCTTCGCGCAGAAGGCAAAGAACGCCTTGTCCGCGCCCTCCCAGTCGATCCAGCCGATCTCGCTGTCCTGGCAATAGGCGTTGTTGTTGCCGTTCTGGGTGTTGCCGAATTCGTCCCCGGCGAGCAGCATCGGCGTGCCCTGGCTGAGCATCATCGTGGCGATCATGTTGCGGCGGCGGCGGGTGCGGGCGGCGGCGATCTTCGGATCGTCCGATGGCCCCTCCTCACCCATGTTGTCCGAGAAGTTCTCCGAATGGCCGTCGCGGTTGTCCTCGCCGTTGGCCTCGTTGTGCTTTTCCGCGTAGCTGACGGTATCCATCAGCGTGAAGCCGTCATGGGCGGTCAGGAAGTTGACCGAGGACGTCGCCGCCCGCCCGTCATGGTCGAAAAACTGCGCCGAGCCGGAGAGCCGCGCCGCCATGCCCGAGACCATGCCGTCATCGCCGCGCCAGAACCGGCGCACATCGTCGCGGAAGGTGTCGTTCCACTCGGCGAAGGGCGCGGGATAGGCGCCAAGCTGGTAGCCGCCGGGGCCGATGTCCCAGGGCTCCGCGATCAGCTTCACCCGGTTCAGCACCGGGTCCTGCCGCACCGCACGCAGGAACGGCCCGTCACGGTCGAAGGCGCCATTCGTGCGCCCAAGCGTCGAACACAGATCGAAGCGGAAGCCGTCGACATGCATCGTCTCGACCCAGTAACGCAGGCTGTCCGTCACCAGCCGCAGGGTAAAGGGGTTGTCGAAATCGAGCGTATTCCCGCAACCCGTGTCGTTGATGTAATACCGTCTGTCTTCGGCCAGCCGGTAATAGCTCGCGTTATCCAACCCCCGGAACGCCAGCGTCGGGCCTTTTTCGTCGCCTTCGGCGGTGTGGTTGTAGACCACGTCGAGAATGACCTCGATCCCGGCGCTGTGGAACCGCGCCACCATCTGCTGGAACTCGGCGATCTCGCCGTTCTGCATGTAGCGCGGGTCCGGGGCGAAGAACCCGTAGGTCATGTAGCCCCAGTAATTCGTCAGCCCCTTGTCGACGAGAAACTTGTCGTTGACGAAGGCCTGCACCGGCAGGAGCTCGATGGCCGTGACCCCGAGCTTCGTCAGATGGTCGAGCATCGGATCGGAGGCCATGGCGAGGTAGGTGCCCGCGTTCGGGACGTCCTTGCGCATGCGGGTCAGCCCCTTGACATGCGCCTCGTAGAGGATCGTCTCGTCCCAGGGCCTTTGCGGGGCGGGCGTGTTGCCCCAGGTGAAGGCCGGATCGACGACGATGGAGCGGGGCATGTAGGGCGCGCTGTCGCGCTTGTCGAAACTCAGGTCCCCCGCCGTGTCCTTCACGTCGTAGCCGAACAGGGCGTCGTTCCATTTCGGATGGCCGGTGAGCCGCTTGGCGTAGGGGTCGATCAGCAGCTTGTACGGGTTGAAGCGGTGCCCCTCCTCCGGCTTGTAGGGTCCGTGGATGCGATAGCCGTATTGCTGCCCGGGCCGCATGCCGGAGATGTAGCCGTGCCAGACGTGGCCCTGCCGCTCCGGCAGGGTGACGTTCTGCACCTCCTGCCCGCGGTCGTTGAACAGGCAGAGCACAACCTTCGTTGCATGTTCCGAGAAGACGGCGAAGTTCACGCCGTCGCCATCAAACGTCGCGCCGAGCGGATAGGGCCGCCCGGCGCTGATCGGGAAATTGCCTGCCATGATCTCAGCCCGTTAACACATCCGCGTAAAGGGAATGATAAGCCTCGGCCGAGGTTCCCCAACCCACCGGCTGTTTCATCGCATTTCGCTGCATTGCAGCAAAAATCTTCGGTTGTGCATAGAGATCGCACAGGCGGGAGAGGGCATTGCCCAAGGCATGGGCATTTATCGGAAAGAATTGCAGGCCGGTGGCGACGTTTCGCGCCAGCGCGGCGGGGCTGGCGTTGATCACCGTATCCGCGAGGCCGCCGGTCAGCGCGACGACCGGCAGGGTGCCGTAGCGCAGCCCGTAAAGCTGAGTCAGCCCGCAAGGTTCGAAGCGGGACGGCACGAGGATCGCGTCCGCGCCCGCCATCATCCGGTGCGACAAGCCCTCGTCATAGCCGATCCGGACGCCGACATTCACATGCGCCGCCGCCGCATCCCGGACCGCCGCCTCCAGCGCCGGATCGCCGGAGCCGAGCAGCGCCAGTTGCCCGCCCCGGTCCAGAAGGCGCGGCAGCGCCTCCAACAGCAGGTCGATGCCCTTCTGCTGCGTCAGCCGGGAGACGAGGATGCACAGCGGGCCGGTGGCATCGGGCAGATCGAATTCCGCCCGCAGCGCAGCCTTGTTCGCCGCCTTGCCCTTCGGTGTCTTGTACGGCTTGATTTCGGGATCGGTTTCCGGGTTCCAGACGCCGGTGTCGATGCCGTTGACGATGCCGCTCAGCACCGCCTGACGGCCGCGCAGAACGCCGTCCATGCCGATGCCGAACTCTTCGGTCAAAAGCTCCTGCGCGTAGGTCTGCGAGACGGTCGTGATCCGGCTCGCCCCCATGAGCCCGGCCTTCAGGGCCGAGATCTGCCCCCAGAATTCGTAGTGGTCCGGGGTGAAGCGCCAGCTGTCGAGCCGCAGCGATCCCATGCGTGCCGCCTCGACATTGCCGTGAAAGGCGATGTTGTGCACCGTGAAGACGAACGGCACCCGGCAGCCCGCCGCGACCAGGTATTCCGGCACCAGCCCGGCCTGCCAGTCATGGCCGTGGATCACCTCCGGCACCCAGCCCCCGGCCCGGCCCGCCGCGATCTCGGCGGCGACCCAGCACAGCGCCGCGAAGCGCTCCGGGTTGTCCGGCCAGTCCTGGCCTTGCGGCGTCAGGTACGGCCCGCCCTCGCGTTCGTAGAGATGCGCGGCCTCGACGACCAGAACGTCGAGACCCGCCGCCTTCGCCCGGAGGAGCCGGCCCGGCCCGCCGAAGAGGTCGTCCCAGCGGGCGGCCTCCTCGCTCTTCTTCAGCTTTCCGATCACCCCGGGGTAGCCCGGCAGCAGCGTGACCATCTCGTCGCCGAGCGGCTGCAACGCCTCCGGCAGGGCACCCACGACATCCGCCAGCCCGCCGGTCTTGACCAGCGGGACGGCTTCGGAAGCGACGGAAAGGATACGGCTCATAGGCTTGCGTCTCTCCTGTCCAGCATGTCCTGCGTGATCAGCGTCGTCCCGCGCTCGGTGACGCGGAACCACTTTGCATCTTCGGCCGGGTCCTCCCCGACGACCAGCCCTTCCGGGATCACCACGCCGCTGTCGATCACCACCTGCCGCAGCCGCGCCGAGCGGTTGACCACCACGCGCGGCAGCACCACCGCGTGATCGAGCACGGCGTAACTGTTGGTGTGCACGTTGGTGAACAGAACGGAGTTGCGCACTTCCGTGCCGGAAATGATGCAGCCGCCGGAGACCATGGAGGAAATCGCCATGCCGCGCCGGTCGCGTTCGTCATGGATGAACTTCGCGGGCGGGACGCTCTCGGAGTAGGTCCAGATCGGCCAGTTCTTGTCCCAGAGGTTCAGGTCCGGCGTGAAATCGGTCAGGTCGATGTTGCTCTCCCAGAAGGCGTCGACGGTGCCGACGTCCTTCCAGTAGGCCGGTGCATCCTCGTCCCGCACGCAGCTCTCGTCAAAGCGATGCGCCATGGCCTTGCCGTTCTTCACGATGTCCGGGATCAGGTCGTTGCCGAAGTCATGGCTGGAGTTGGTGTCCTCCGCATCCTTGATGAGCAGATCGCGCAGGAAGGACCACTTGAAGACGTAGATTCCCATCGAAGCCAGCGCCTTGTCCGGGTCCTCCGGCGTCGCGGGCGGGTCCTTCGGCTTTTCAAGGAAAGAGGTGATCCGCCCCGTGTCATCCGTCGCCATCACCCCGAAGGCCACCGCTTCCATGCGCGGCACGGTCAGGCAGCCGATGGTGACATCGGCGTTCGTCTCCACGTGCTGGCGCAGCATGATCTCGTAGTCCATCTTGTAGATGTGGTCGCCCGCGAGAATGATGACGTAGTCGACGCCATAGCTGTCGACGATGTCGATGTTCTGCGTCACCGCATCCGCCGTGCCCATGTACCAGTTCTCGGTCCCGGAGCGCTGCGAGGCGGGCAGCACGTCGAGAAACTCGTTGCGCTCCGCCCGGAAGAAGTTCCAGCCGCGCTGGACGTGGCGGATCAGACTGTGCGCCTTGTACTGCGTCGCGATCGCCATGCGGCGGATTCCGGAATTCATCGCGTTGGACAGGGCAAAGTCGATGATGCGCGTCTTGCCGCCGAAATAGACCGCCGGTTTCACGCGCCGGTCGGTCAGTTCCTTCAGACGGCTGCCCCGTCCGCCGGCGAGGACAAAGCACATCGAACGCTGAGTCAGTCTCTTGGTTTCCATGGATTTCCCTTCCTCCCAGAATTCAGTTGTCCGTGCGCAGGCGCAGCACCACCACCGACAGCGGCGGCAGGGTCAGGCTGACCGAGTGCGCCTTGCCGTCACAGGGCTCGTCCGTGCTCGCCACGCCGCCGAGGTTGCCGCGGTTGCCGCCGCCGTAGATCTCGGAGTCGGTGTTCAGAACCTCCTCCCAATGCCCGGCCCGCGGCACGCCGATGCGGAAGCCTTCGCGCATCACCGGCGTGAAGTTGCACATCACCACCACCGGCGCGTCACCGCTGCGCCCGAAGCGGATGTAGCCAAGGGTCGATTGCTGCGGATCGCCGTTCAGCCATTCGAAGCCCTCGGGCTGGCAGTCGTTCACATGCAGCGCAGGCGTGCCGCGATAGAGTGTGTTCAGATCGCGCACGAGCCGCTGGACGCCCGCATGACGCGGCTGCTCCGCCGCGTGCCAGTTCAGCTCGCCATTGTGGTTCCATTCTTCCGGCTGGGCGAATTCGCAGCCCATGAACAGCAGCTTCTTGCCCGGATGGGTCCACATGAAGCCGTAATAGGCCCGCAGGTTGGCGAATTTCTCGTCCTCGCCCCCCGGCATCTTCTCCAGCATCGAGCCCTTGCCGTGCACCACCTCGTCATGGCTGATCGGCAGGATGAAGTTCTCGGAGAAGGCATAGTGGATGCCGAAGGTCATGTTGTCCTGATGGTACTTCCGGTGCACCGGATCGCGGTGCATGTAGCTGAGCGTGTCGTTCATCCAGCCCATGTTCCACTTGTAGCCGAAGCCCAGCCCGCCGAAGTTCACCGGCCGCGAGACGCCGGGGAAGGAGGTGCTCTCCTCCGCCACGGTCATGGCGTCGGGAAAGGCCCCGTAGACGGCGACGTTCATTTCCTTGAGGAAATCAATCGCCTCGTAATTCTCGCGCCCGCCGTCCTTGTTGGGAATCCACTGGCCCTCGGGCCGGGAATAGTCGCGGTAGAGCATGGAGGCCACCGCATCCACCCGCAGCCCGTCGACGTGGTATTCCTCCAGCCAGTACAGGGCGTTGGCGACGAGGTAATTCTTCACCTCGGTGCGCCCGTAGTTGTAGATCAGCGTATTCCAGTCCTGATGGAAGCCCTCGCGCGGGTCCTGATGCTCATAAAGCGCGGTGCCGTCGAAGCGGGCAAGGCCGTGCTCATCCGTCGGGAAATGCCCCGGCACCCAGTCGAGCAGCACGCCGATGTCCGCCTCATGCGCCGCCTCGATCAGGTCGCGGAACTCATGCGGCGGACCGAAGCGGATGGTCGGGGCGAACAGGCCCACGGGCTGATAACCCCATGATCCGTCAAAGGGAAACTCCGAGACCGGCAGCAGCTCGATATGGGTGAAGCCCATGTGCCTGACGTATCCGATCAGGTCCTTCGCCAGTTCCTTGTAGCTCAGCGGGCGGCCCGCCTCGTCCCAGCGCCGCCGCCAGGAGCCGAGATGCACCTCGTAGATCGACACCGCCGCATCGCGTGCGCCCCGCGCTTTCCGCGTCTCCATCCAGGCCGCATCGCTCCAGCCGTAGCCGGCAATGTCCCGCACGACAGACGCCTTCTCCGGCGGATGCTGCGAGCCGAAGCCCACCGGGTCGGCCTTCAGCCGCAAGCCGCCGTCCGCGCCCTGCACCTCGTACTTGTAGAGCGCCCCCTCGCCCACGCCGGGCACGAAGACCTCCCAGGCGCCGGTCGCGCCGACGCGGGCCATCTCGTTCACCCGGCCATCCCAGGCGTTGAAGTCGCCCACAACCGCCACCCGCTGCGCATTTGGCGCCCAGACAGCGAAATGGACGCCCCGGACGCCTCCGTGCTCGCGGACATGCGCGCCCAGCGCCCGCCACAACTCGCGGTGGGTGCCCTCGCCCATCAGGTATTGGTCGAACTCTGTCAGAATCGGCCCAAAGCCCGGTTTTTCAGGAGTCGTCGGCGCGGCTGCCGCCCCGGCCTTCGGTGTGGTCTTCTTCGCTGCCATATCCACTCCCCCGTTTGACCGTTTCGCGAATGTTAGCGCAAACGCAAGTTTGCACAACCGGGAAATCGGCCGCGCGCCAGCTCGGCCCGCATCTGTGCTCTTTGACACCACACTAGAGGACAAACGCCCAAAGTCACGCGATTCAACAGAAGCGCAACTTCGTCAGAGCATCCCGGCCCATCGCGCCACCGCCCCGGCGGCCTCGGTCAGGAGATCGGCCTGAGCCTGCCCCGTCACCGTCCGGCGCGGGCGGAAATCGTGGTCTCCATCCTGCAGCCAATGCAGCGTGATCCGGTCCGACAGGGCATAGCCGTCCACCTCATCCCGCGTACCGAAAGGATCGCGGGTGCCCTGGCAGATCAGCGTCGGGCAGGTCATCGCGGCCAGGTGCTCGGTGCGCAGCTTTTCCGGTTTTCCGGTCGGATGGAACGGGTAACCGAGGCAGAGCACCCCGCGGATCGCCCCCTCCGCAAACAAGGGGTCGGCAATCAGGCTGGCCACGCGGCCACCCATGCTCTTGCCGCCGATGATCAGCGGCCCCTCACCGGCCAGCGCCTGAACGGCGTCGCGGAACTCGTCCTGCAGCAGCGTGATCTTGGGCGGCGGCCGCTTCGGCCCCCCGGTCCGCCGCGCCGCCATGTAGGCGAACTCGAACCGCGCCACGCGCAGCCCCTCTGCCGCCAGCCCCCGCGCGATGCCGGTCATGAAGACGGTGTCCATCGCCGCCCCGGCACCATGAGCGAGCAGCACCAGTGGCCCGGTGCCTGTGCCATCGCGCAGGAAATCCACGCGCTACTCCGCCGCCGCCACGGCCATCTCGGCCAGTCGCAGAATCGCCTCGCGCGACGACGCGACCGCGATGAACCGCGCGTTGTGGCAGAACTTCGCGCCCGCCACGCCCGAAACCTGTTCGAGCGCCCGGTCGGTCAGCCCGGCCCAGGCCTCGGGCAGGTCGGCGCGGCTCTGGAAGGTGTCGCCGCTCTTGCGGATGGTGGTCAGCGCCCAGTCCTTGTCACGCGGATGCACCACGAAGAGGATATGGTCCGCACCCGCCCGCTCGATCCCGCGGCGGAATGGCATGCCCATCGGCAATTCGAGCACCCGATTGTCGCCGGTGGCGCGGATTGCCTCGGACACCATGGCCTCGGCCCGTCGCTTGTCGGCCATCCCCCGGACCACCGCCTCCACGAGACTGCGCGCCACGCCGAGCGCCGCGTCGAAGGCCCGGTCGTCCGCCTCCGCGCCGCGATCGTCGAACGAGGGTTTCATCGCCTCCAGAAGCAAGGGCAGCGACAGCCCCGACAGCGGCCCGGCGACGGATGGCTCGATCGCGCCATTGTCCAGCAGGTCGACCGGCAGCACGAAATCGAGGTCGAAGCGGCTGTGAACCGCAGCACTGTCCGCCTCCGCCACGCCCGTAGCCCGCAGGTAATCCATGCCGAAATGTTTCCAGATCAGTCCGAAGGAACTGAACGGCTCCCCGCTGGCCCTCAAGGGATTCGGGCGCTGGTGGTGGTCGAAGATGTGCGCGTCCGGATCGTAGACCCGGCCAACGTCATAGACGATCCGCCCCGGCGCGGGCGTGATCCAGTCCTCCTCCCGGCTGCGCACCAGAACCGCCTGCGGATACAGCAGCGTCAGGATCACGGTGGACAGGAGTTCATCCGCATGAAAGCCCCCGGAATGGGTGACGAGATGGGTGATGGTCATGCGTGTGGCACTCTGGTTGTCGGCTCCTTTGGTGAACGCAAGCGGCCCCTCAGCCACGTCGCGGGCCCGCGCCGGTCAGAACCCGGCCCGACCGCGGATCCCGCGTGCACCTAGCATGAAATTTAGTGCCGAAGGCCGCACGATGGCAACCAACAACGCTGCGCTTTTTTGAGTCATCCCGTTACGGAAAGCGGGCGGCCATGTGCGGAGCGGCTCGTGGCGCGGGTCAGCCCGGGGCGGAGAAGGACTTTCTGCGTTCAAAGGCCAAAATGCCGGTTTCCAAAGCCGGACGCGACCAGTAAACCCGTCGGGCCGCTGTGGCCCCGGCGCTCCCCGGAACCGGCAGTCCAAGGCCCTGCACACGTCCAACCCGCACCCGCTCGAAGCCGACCGTCTCATCGTGACCCCATCCGCCCGCCTGAATGCCGCCCTCGACCTCATGGACGCCGTCGACCGTGATCCGCGTCCGGCGGATTCCGTGGTGTCTGGCTGGCTGCGATCCCGGCGCAGGATGGACGACCGGGATCGGGGCGCGGTGCTGGCTCTGCTCGACCAGACCCTGCGCCACCGCGCCCGGCTTGGCTGGTGGCTGAACCGGCAGGGCGTCGCCGATACGCCGCGCGGCCGACTGCTGGCCTGGCTGGTACTGGGGGAAGGCCGGACGCCGGACAAGGTGGACCGTCTGTTTGGCGGCGTCTCGTCCGGACCGCAGCCCCTGACAGCCCGGGAAACCGCGCTGCTGAAGGCGCTCAAGGGCCATACCCCCGACCATCCGGACATGCCCGAAGAGATCCGCCTCGAATGCCCGGACTGGGCCGCCGATCCGCTCCGGCGCCGCTTCGGCGAGGCCTTTGACGCCGAAATGGCCGCGATGTTGACGCCCGCGCCGCTCGACCTGCGCGTCAACACGATCAAGTCGACCCGCGCGGCGGTGCTCCGTGACATGGCCGACCGTGGCCTTCCCGCAGCGCCATCCCGGATCGCCCCAAACGGCATCCGGCTGTCCGAACGGCTTTCGCTGACCCGGCTGCCCGGACTGAAGGAAGGCGCCGTCGAAGTGCAGGACGAGGGCTCGCAACTGGTCGCGCTGCTGGTCGACGCCCAGCCCGGCGACCGCGTGGTCGACTTCTGCGCCGGGGCCGGCGGCAAGGCGCTCGCCATCGCCGCGCAGATGAACAACAAGGGGCATCTGGTCGCCTGCGACGTGAGCGAGGGCCGCCTGAAACGCTGCGCGGAGCGCCTGCGCAAGGCCGGGCTGCACAATGTCCAGACGCGGCTCCTGGAGAGCGAAACCGACCGTTGGGTCAAGCGCCACAAGGGCGGGTATGACCGCGTTCTGGTCGACGCCCCATGCAGCGGAACCGGCACCTGGCGCCGCAACCCCGACGCCCGCTGGCGACCGGAGGAGGATCAGGGACTGGGCGCCCTCGTGTCCCTGCAGGCGCGGATCCTTGCCAGCGCCGCCCGTCTCGTCAGGCCAGGCGGCCGCCTCGTCTATGCGACGTGTTCGCTGCTGCCCGAAGAGAACGAGGCGCAGGTCGCGACGTTTCTTGCCGCGCATCCGGAGTTCGGCGTGATCCCGGTGCGGCAGGCCGGGGTGCTGGAGGTTCCGTCGGCCCATGCCGACTACCTCTCCCTGACACCGGCGCGTCACGATACGGACGGCTTCTTTGCCGCCGTGCTGCAACGCCAGACGCAGACGACCACGGCAAGCGCGACCTGATCCTTGTGATTTGACGTACGCGGGGGTGACGGCTCAGAGCGCCCGCCCCTCTTGGACCCTTCCCGTCAAGCCGATTTGCCGCCCCGGGGGACGGCCGGGTCGATCAGTGCGTCCAGGCGCCCTTGCGATCCACCGCGAAATTCTCGGCATAGCCGCGCGGACGCACGTTCGGACGCCGCTTGTTCGGCTCGAACACCTGGGCGTCGATGCCATTTTCCTTGGCATAGGCCTCGGCCGCTTCGCGGCTGTCGAAGCGCAGGCGCACCTGCGACTGGGTGTCGTTGCTGGAGGTCCAGCCCATCAGCGGATCGACCGCGCGGGCGCTTGCAGGGGCGAATTCCAGAAGCCAGACCCGGGTCTTGCCCTGCCCCGAGGACATGGCGGTCTTGGAAGGCTGATAAATCCGTGCACGCATGGCGATCTCCTTTGGACGACCCGGCGCAGGGCCGAAACGCAATGATCCGCAGCGGTTATCCGGGATTCGAGCGGCCGGGGCAAGCGTCGATGCTGCGGCAATTGAACCAATACCGCCGCGCGTGGCCCGGGCATTACAAGACAGGACAGGCGGCAAGCAGGCGCGTAGTGGCCGGGATCCACGAGGAACGAGGGGTAGGGGTCCACAGCATCGAAATGAACGACACGCCTGCTTGCTCCATCAAAGCTACATTCAGAATACCTCTTATGGCAACAGTTTCCCGCCCAAATGCTGAACAAACTGTTGCCGGACGGGGTGCACCCCGTTGGACCGGCCGGGTAAAAACCTTACGAGTTCAACCGGCTGTCGAGCCATCCGAGCGCGTCGTCGATGGCATAGGTGATGTGGAAATTCTCGATATCGTCGACCCCGCAGCCGCCGACCACCTCCTGCACCATGCGCAGGACGCCATACCCCAGTTCCGAATCGACAAGGCAGGCCCGCAGCGCCCCGGCCCGGTCCGGGATCGCGGACAGTCCCATGACGTTGCGCCGGCAGACGGCGAGATTGCAGGACGCGAAGTCGAATCCCCGGAAGTCCCACAGGGTCGGCATCCGCGCACCCAGTCCCGGCGCCTCGGCAAGATGCCGCAACGCGCCGTGCACGGACCGCCGGTCCATTTCGGCGACGGGCCGCAGAACGGCGTACCGCCTGCCACTCGGCAGGACACCGAGATCCAGGCCAACGCCGGTTTCGGCGATATCGCCCAAATCCCGCAAACCCGTATTGTCTGACATGCCAATCCCCTGATCAGCTTCCCCGGAACGCCCAAGCTGACACAGTTTCGCGTCACACGCTATACGTGTTACGCGACGTCATCAGTGTGAAACGATCACGGCGTGGCCAGCGAAGCACAGTTCAACGAAACAGGAACCGAACCAAACGCCGCAGGGGGATGCGCCCGATGCACGGTTTGCCGCCCCTTCGGCTGTGATCAACTATTGATTGTTTTCCGGCTGTATTCCGGGGTCTGGACCTGCCTTGAACGCCCGCAACTCTCCCGGCGCCGGGAGCGACAAGCGGATGGATCGGTCGAAGGGAACGTCCTTGCAGACGCACGGCCTCTGCCTCTCCCGTCCTTGGGTCATGAGTGGCAGGATGCCACCACCCTGGCGGGTCGCCCAGTCATACTATCGTACAACGCCAACAGGTCCGCGCGGCGGCATCCTGACACAAACTGACAGCAGCCACCCTTGCATCCCCTGCCGCGCGTGCCACATTTGAAAGCCGAAGGAGTCCGCCTGATGCACAACAACAATCCGCAGTCCATGCCGATCCTGCACGCCGCCGCGCCGGATGTGCGCCAGCGCGAGAAGCTGGAGGGCGGCAAGCGGTTTGTCATGCACACCACCTTCGCGCCCGCCGGTGACCAGCCGACCGCCATCGCGGAGCTGTCCGAAGGCGTGATCAGCGGAGAGCGCGATCAGGTGCTGCTGGGCGCGACGGGCACCGGCAAGACCTTCACCATGGCCAAGGTCATCGAGGAGACGCAGCGCCCGGCGATCATCCTCGCCCCGAACAAGACACTGGCGGCGCAGTTGTACGGCGAGTTCAAGGGCTTCTTTCCGGAGAACGCGGTGGAATACTTCGTGTCCTACTACGACTACTACCAGCCGGAGGCCTACGTCCCGCGCTCCGACACCTATATCGAGAAGGAAAGCCAGATCAACGAGCAGATCGACCGGATGCGCCATTCGGCCACCCGCGCGCTGCTGGAACGGGACGACGTCATCATCGTGGCCTCGGTCTCCTGTATCTATGGCATCGGGTCCGTCGAGACCTACGGCGCCATGACGCAGGACCTTTTCGTCGGCAAGGAATACGACCAGCGCAAGATCATGGCCGACCTCGTGGCGCAGCAGTATCGCCGCAACGATCAGGCCTTCCAGCGCGGCTGTTTCCGGGTGCGTGGCGACAGCCTCGAAGTCTGGCCCGCCCACCTCGAGGACCGCGCCTGGAAGCTGTCCTTCTTCGGCGAGGAGCTTGAGGCGATCACCGAGTTCGACCCGCTCACCGGGGTCAAGACCGACAGCTTCGAGCGGATCCGCATCTATGCCAACTCGCACTATGTCACGCCGCGCCCGACGATGAATCAGGCGATCATCGGCATCAAGAAGGAGTTGCGCCAGCGGCTCGACCAGCTTGTGAACGAGGGCAAGCTGCTGGAGGCGCAGCGGCTGGAGCAGCGCTGCAACTTCGATCTGGAGATGCTGGAGGCAACGGGCGTGTGCAACGGCATCGAGAACTACTCGCGCTACCTGACAGGCCGCGCCCCGGGCGAGCCGCCCCCCACCCTCTTCGAATTCATCCCCGACAATGCGATTGTCTTCGCGGACGAAAGCCACGTCTCCGTCCCGCAGATCGGCGCCATGTACAAGGGTGACTACCGCCGCAAGTTCACGCTTGCCGAGCACGGCTTCCGCCTGCCGAGTTGCATGGACAACCGTCCGCTGAAGTTCGAGGAATGGGACGCCATGCGCCCGCAATCCGTGTTCGTCTCCGCCACGCCGGCGAAATGGGAGATGGATCAGGCCGGCGGCGTCTTTGCCGAACAGGTCATCCGCCCCACTGGCCTGCTCGATCCGGAGGTGGAAATCCGCCCCGTCGACATGCAGGTGGACGACTTGCTGGACGAGATCCGCAAGGTCGCCGCCAAGGGCATGCGCACGCTGGCCACCACGCTGACCAAGCGCATGGCGGAGGACCTGACCGAATACCTGCACGAGCAGGGCATAAAGGTGCGCTACATGCACTCCGACATCGACACCATCGAACGCATCGAGATCCTGCGCGACCTGCGCCTCGGCGCGTTTGACGTGCTCGTCGGCATCAACCTGCTGCGCGAAGGTCTCGACATTCCCGAATGCGGGCTGGTCGCCATTCTCGATGCGGACAAGGAGGGCTTCCTGCGTTCGGAAACCTCTCTGATCCAGACCATCGGCCGCGCTGCTCGGAACGCCGAGGGCCGCGTCATCATGTACGCCGACCGCATGACCGGCTCCATGGAGCGAGCGTTGGCGGAGACCAACCGCCGCCGCGAAAAGCAGATCGCCTACAACCTGGAACACGGCATCACCCCGGAAACGGTTAAGAAGAACGTCGAGGACATCCTCGCCGGGCTGTATCAGGGCGACGTGGACATGAACCGCGTGACGGCGACGATTGATCCGAAGCACTCCGGGTCCAATTTGCAGGCGGTACTCGAAGGGCTGAAAGCCGACATGCGCAAGGCGGCGGAGAACCTGGAGTTCGAGGAAGCGGCGAGGCTGCGTGACGAGGTCAAGCGTCTGGAAGCCGTGGATCTTGCCGTCTCGGATGATCCTCTGGCGCGGCAGCAGGCGGTGGAAAAGGCTTCGGCGGAGGCGGTGAAGGCGAAGGGGAGGTCCACGGCGGGACGGCCGGGACAGCGCGGCGGGAATGTGAAGCGGCGACGATAACGGTCAATTAACCAGGCTCGCGGATAAAAGGCGCATGCAAACCCGCACTTCGCCCCTTTCACCCGACATCTGGTTACACGATCTCTTCGCCTCGAAGGCCGTCCAGCAGGGAGAAGTCATCCGCCGCACGAAGCGCGATATCGAACGTTTCGTCGGCATGGAGACTTTTCTGTCCGAAATCAATCGGCGCGGTTTCCAGGTCGCGGAAAACGCGGGTCAACTCATCATCTTCTGCAACCGCGCCTAGGTCCGCTGGCTTACGGAGCCGCCTGGCCCGATTTCTTCAAAAGAAATCGGACCGAAATCTTTTGAAGATTTCGGCCCCCGCCCAAGTTGACGTAACCCTAAACACATCGGACACTCCGCCAAATTCCGGAGTCTCGCCATGCGCCCCTTCCTCCTCCCTCTCCTCCTCCTCGCCGCCCCCGCCCTCGCCTGGGAAGAACCGGCACGCGGCACTGCGACCCGCACCAACATCATGGACGCGATCCGCCCGCACATCGAATGGGCGCTCGGAGCCCCTGTGGAATTCGTCGTCTGGGACCTGCGCCGCGACGGCGATGTGGCCTTTGCCAGTCTCATGGCCCAGCGCCCGGGCGGCGGGGTGATCGACGTCTACGCCACCCCGGCGCCCCGGCGCGGCGAGATCGACCCGGAGGTCGGCGACGGGGCCACCGTGCAGGCGCTGCTGCAGAAGTCCGGCGACACCTGGGTCGCCACGCACCACGCCATCGGCGCCACCGACATGTGGTGGGCCTGGGAGGAATTCTGTCCGATCTGGCACACCGTGATCCCCGAAGTCTGTGGCGGTTGATCCGTCAAGCACAGAGCCGGGAACTTTTCCGCGAACCCGGGGTTGTGAATGCAGATACGCTTCACACACCAAACGGGAGTTTCTCTCATGGAATATGGCCTTTTCGGACTGCTGGTCCTCATCGCGGACCTCTATGCCATCTACAACGTGCTGACCTCCGGCGCCTCCACCGGGGCAAAGGTTGTCTGGACCCTCGCCATCCTGATCCTGCCGGTGCTTGGCTTCATCGCCTGGCTGGTCGCAGGCCCCCGGGGCCGCGCGGCGCACGTATAAGACGCCGCATCCCTTCAGACTTCATACCTTTGAACTGCAAGCGGGCCTCCACCAGGGGGCCCGTTTCCCGTTTCACATTGCCCCCGTCCCGATTTTTCCCTTGAACCTGATAGCGCTCACAGCGTTAACCTGTTCCGGCACACACGAACCGGGATTTTTGCCATGCCACTGACAGCCTTCGACCACGTCAACGTTCGGACCGCCAATCTGGACGCTATGACTGCATGGTATGGGCGCATCCTGGGCCTGCATCCGGGGCCGCGCCCTCCGTTCAACGTCGGCGGGGCCTGGCTCTACCTCGGCGATCAGCCTTACGTGCACCTTGTGGAGGTGGCGAGCCCGCCCGAGGCGGCGGGAAACACCACGCTGGAACATTTCGCCTTCCGCGCCAGGGACATGCCCGCCTTCATTGCCCTCCTGAAAGACAACGGTATCGTCCACAGCATCGACGAAGTTCCGGAGTTCCCCATCGTTCAGGTCAACTTTCACGACCCGGATGGCAACCACATCCACGTCGATTTTCACAAGGAAGAACTGGCGTCGCTCTGATCAGGACAGACCGTCCGGACCGTGCTTGAGGATCACCGGCACGATCAGGTCTTCCTCGTCCTCCAGATGACGGAGCAGCATGGCCTCGAAGGACAGGACCTCTTCGCGGAACACGCCCGGTTCGGTCTGCCCCTTGATCACGCCATTGGCCGCCGCGGTGAACCGGTTCAACAGGCCGTCCATGGCGTGGTGATCGCGGTCGAGGATCTCGAAACCCCGCTCCAGCGCCCGTTCCTTGCCGCTCAGGATCGGGAAGTAGTGCATGTCCTCGATCTGGTGGTGGCCATGCAGGCTCTGCACCAGCATGCCCCCGAACCGGGAGAGTCGCGGCAGCATCTGCTCCCGCGCCAGACGCCCGTCCTGCGCCGCCTCCGCATCGCTGCGCAGCATCTCCGACAACCGCCGGAACATCATGTGCCGGTCGAGCCAGAAGGCGACCAGACCGGCGAAATTCTCATGTGACTGCCAGGCATCGCGCGGGAAATCCGCCACAAGCGCACGCAACGCGTCCGGCAGCCCTTCGCGGGTTTTCAAATCGAGTGTCTCATCCATACGCGCAAGGTGGGCAGGCGCACGCGGATGTCAACGCAGCACGTGCACAGCACATCTCGCATGGCGCACAACCTGCGTGGCCGTCGAGCCGAGCAACAGGTCCTGCATCCCCGGACGATGCGAGGCGATGACGATCAGGTCGACGCGATTCTGCTCCGCCCAGTCGATGATCGCCCGACCCGAGTGGCCGTCGATGACGCGCCCCTCGCCGCCAGGCACCTGGGCCGCCATCTCGTCCAGTTCGTTCTGGATCGCCTTCTTCGACTGCGCCGTGAAGTCCGCCGGAACGTAGTTGATGGCATAGCCGGGCACCGTCTCCATGACGTGGACCAAAATGATCCGGGCGCCGTCCGCCGCCAGCCGCCGCGCCACGGCGATCGCCGCCTGCGCCTTGTCGTTGCCCTCCTCATCGAAGGCGATCGGAACCAGAATGGTGGTATACATGTGGTCGTTCTCCTACCCTGCCGTCCGGCCGCCCCTGGGGCATGGGCCGAAACCATGGACCAGTGTCGCACACGCCCTGAGGTTGATCCTTGATGGAGATCATGCCCGAAAGGCTCCTCAATTCGGACACATTCGCCCCGTAGCACTGAGAACCATAGCAGAACGTTATCCGATCTTGACCCGATCCCCTGTCAGAAGACGCCGGTCCGGTCATTTGATGCCATGTGGGTGGCCCGTCAGGGTCTCCCGGCCCCATGGGTCTCCCGTCAAGAAACGCGAGGAGCAAGCGGATGCGTTACCTGATCGCCGAAACCAACTGGGACATGATGACTCTGGCACAGGAGCTGGTCACCAACGGAACCCTGTTGACCCGGACAGACCGGCCCGAAGATCTCGAACACTTTGCGCGGATCGGTCAGGTCGACCTGATCCTCCTCGCCGCGGGCCAGCTGGGCCGGGACGGCGTGACAATCGACAGCCTGCGCGCGGCGAATCCGCGTGCCCCGATCGCACTGGTCGCCCGCAACACGACCTCGGAGCAGATGGCCACCTGGATCATGGCCGGGGCCGACACCGTGATCGACCCGCGCACCGACCACGAGGAAACCCTTGCCCGTCTGCAGGCCGTGGCCCGCCGGGCGCATGGACTTGGCCGCCCGGTGCTGCAATACGGCCCGCTGCGCGTCGATCTCATGCACCGCCGCGCCCACATCGGCGACGTGCGGCTGAAACTGACGCCGAAGGTCTACGAACTCCTCGAGTTCATCGCCCTGCGTCCCGGCCGCCTCGTGACCCGTGAAAGCCTGCTGACCCATATCTACGGTCTCGAGAACGAACCGGACCCGCGCGTCTTCGACGTCTACATGTGCAACCTGCGGTCCCAACTGGCGGCCTCGGGCGGCGCGGTGGACATCGAGACGGCGCGTGGCTCCGGGTTCCGCTTCGTCGCGGACGACATCCCGGACGCCGCCATCGCCGCCTGATCCGCCTCTGCGTTGCAGGTTCTCCGCGCCGCCCCGGTTTCTGCCGATCCCGCCCCGTTTTTCTTGACAGCTCCGCGCAGGCGGGGCCAAACAGGGGCGGATCAAAAAACCGATCGCCCGGCAACAGGGCGGCCCGAGCAGAACAGAGACGCCATGACCAGCAGCAGCCAGCGCATCGAGGATTCCCTGCGGGAAACCATCATTTCCCAACCGGACATCATCCTGGACGACAAGGATCTGATGCATGCGCTGATCGCAGCCAACGAACGCGCCATGGGCGGCAACATCATCGACCTGCGCGGCATCGCCATGGAGCGGCTCGAGGCCCGGCTGGACCGGCTCGAGGACACGCACCGCTCGGTGATCGCCGCCGCCTACGAAAACCTCGCCGGGACGAACCAGATCCACCGCGCCGTGCTGCGCATGCTCGACCCGGTGGAGTTCGAACCCTTCCTACATGACCTGGGCGGCGAAGTGGCCCAGATCCTGCGGGTGGATTCGGTCCGCCTCGTGCTGGAGAGCGCCAATGCCGAGGGCGAGATCGCCGTGACCCGCCTTGGCGACGTGCTCTCCGTCGCCGAACCGGGTTTCGTGACGGACTATGTCTCGGAAGGCCGCGAGGCACCGTTGCGGCCTGTCACCCTGCGCCAGATCGAACAGGGCACCGGCCAGATCTTCGGCGACAAGGCCGACTGGATCCGCTCCGAGGCCTGCCTCAAGCTCGACTTCGGCCCCGGCCGCCTGCCGGGCCTGCTGGTACTCGGCTCCGAGGACCCGCACATGTTCACGCCGCAGCAAGGCACCGATCTGCTGGCCTTCTTCGGCGGCGTCTTCGAACGCGCCATGCGGCGCTGGCTCAGCTGAGAGCCGATAACACACCCGCTGCCACGGGTCCCGAAACCTGAAAGGCGCGCCGGCAAGGCGCGAACCGTGGCACCATGACGCTGGACATCTCCCCCGCCGCCCGCGACGCCCTCGCCACCTGGCTCGACCACACGAAGGCGCTCAAGGACGCCTCCGGGAACACGCTGACCGCCTATCGCGGCGACGTGCTCGATTTCATCGTGTTCCTGACCGGCCACAAGGCCGAGCCGCAGGGCCTCGCCCCCCTCGCCCGCGTGACGACCTCCGACATGCGCTCCTGGATGGCCCACCTGCGCGGCACCGGCGTCGCCTCGCGCTCCATGGCGCGCAAACTCTCGGCGGTAAAGACCTTCTACCGCTGGCTGGCTGAACGCGAGGGATTCGAGCCCACCGCCGTGCTCTCTGCCCGCGCGCCGAAGTTCCAGAAGAAACTCCCCCGCCCCCTGACCGAAGACGCCGCCCGCGCCATGATCGACACCGTCGAGATGCAGTCGCAGACCGGCTGGATCGGGGCCCGCGACGCGGCGGTCATCACCCTGCTTTACGGCTGCGGGCTGCGGATCTCCGAAGCCCTCGGCCTGACCGGCCGCGACCTGCCCCTCGGCGAGTCGCTCCGAATCCTCGGCAAGGGCAAGAAGGAGCGCATCGTTCCCGTCCTGCCCATCGCCCGCCGCGCGGTGGACACCTACCTGCGGCTTTGCCCGCACCCGATGGCCGCCGACCTGCCTGTCTTCCGCGGCGCGCGCGGCGGCCCGCTGAACCCGCGCACCATTCAGAAAGTCACCGAGCAATCGCGCATGCAACTCGGCCTGCCCGCCACCGCCACACCCCACGCCATGCGCCACAGCTTCGCGACGCATCTGCTCTCCGCCGGGGGCGATCTGCGTGCCATTCAGGAACTTCTCGGGCACGCCTCGCTGTCCACGACCCAGGCCTATACCTCCGTGGATCAGGTCCAGCTGATGAAGGTCTACGAGGCGACCCACCCCAAGGCCGGATAACCGCCCCCGTGTTTCTTCTCTTTGAAAATACTCGAAAAGTTCCGCGCTTGCCCCGGGTGTCCGGCCAAACGGACGCGCTTGCGCTCATCCGGGCGCAAGCCTAGGCTCGCACCGAACGCCCCCTGACAGGACCCCTCGCGATGAAACTGATCCACTCCCCGGCCTCGCCCTTCGTGCGCAAGACCGTCGTGACCCTGCACGAAACCGGCCTGTTTCCGCAGGTCGAACTGGTCAATGTGACGACAACCCCCTTGGCCACCGCGCCCGAGGTCGCCGCCGCCAACCCGATGGGCAAGATCCCCGCGCTGGTGCGCGACGATGGCCCTGCGCTCTACGACAGCCGGGTGATCTGCCGCTATCTCGACGCAAAGGCCGGGACCGCCCTTTATCCCGAAAGCCGGATCTGGGATGTGCTGACGCTGGAGGCGACCGCGGACGGCATCATGGAGGCCTCGCTGGCGATCGTCTACGAGACCCGTTTCCGCGATCCCGAGATGCAGTCCACCGAGTGGATGGAGGCGCAATGGGCCAAGGCCAGCCGTGCGCTTGATGTGCTCGAGTCGCGTTGGCTCAGCCATCTGAACGGCCCGCTCGACATGGGCCAGATCGCCGTCGGCTGTGCGCTCGGCTACATCGACCTGCGCCACAGCGCGCGCGACTGGCGTGCGGGACGCAGCGGTCTGGCCGCCTGGTTCGAGACCTTCGGCGCACGCGAGTCGATGCAGGCGACGAAACCCGCCTGAAGCCTTCCTGACAGCACGTAGGGCGGGGCTGTGCCCCGCACCTGCCTCAGAAGTTCAGCGAAATGCCGACGTTCAGCGCGTTGGTCTTGATGTCGGTCTTGAAGGTGCCACCCTCGTCGAACTCACCTTCGTTGGACGAGTAGGTAAACTGGTACTCGCCGAACACCGAGAAGCGGTCATTGATCGGATAACTCGCCCCGGCGGTCAGGCGCATCGCCGGGCCGGTGACCTGGAAGCCATAGGTGCGGCTGCCGCTGGCGTGGTCCGCGTCGACGTGCGGGAAGGCAATCCCGAGGCCGCCGCCCACATAGGGGGTGATCGCGCCCCACTGGTCCGGCCAGCGGCGCATGACATTCGCGGTCAGCACGTTGTGCCCGTCCGAGAACTCCAGCCGCGAGAACCCCAGCGCCGATTTCACGTCGCTCGGGGCATAGGCCTTGGTATGGGTGTACTCGAGCCCGAATCCGAGCGTCTCGCTGCGCCACCACGTCACGCGGGCGCCGTAGTAGGGCGGCATCTCGAACGACTTGCCGTCCCAGCCGACCAGTTGATCATAGGAGCCGCCACCGTTCGGCAGTTCGCCCGACAGACGGCTGTGCGGCAGGGTTTGCCAGCCGGTATAGAACGACAGTTCCATCTCCGCCGCCGCCGGGCTGGCAAGCGTCGCGAGAAGGGCCGCACCGGCCGTCGTGGATAGAATCAGGTGTCGCATGGTGCGCCTTGGTCAATGTCTCGATGTCAGATAAGCATTGCGGGGGTCGCGTTTCAACCGCGACACATCCGCGCTTATTGCAATCAGGGGCTTTTGTGTGCTGGACGCCTCACGTCAGCTTGGCTAATAACCGCCGCGGAACGGCTGCGATTTATCGCGGCCCTTGGTTGTATTCCGGCCAGACAAGGCCCCGAAAGCAATGGAGCGAATCTCGTGTCACACGCAGAAGATCACGAAGGCACCCGTAGAGACTTTCTCTACTATGCCACGGCAGGCGCAGGGGTCGTCGCCACGGGCGCGGCTGTCTGGCCGCTGGTGAACCAGATGAACCCCTCCGCCGATGTCCGGGCGCTCGCGTCCATCCGCGTCGACGTCTCCGGTGTCTCGACCGGGACCCAGCTGACGGTGAAGTGGCTCGGAAAGCCGGTGTTCATTCGCCGCCGCACCGAGACGGAGATCGAGGAAGGCCGCGCGGTCGCTCTCTCCGACCTCGTCGACCAGAACGCCGAGAACGCCAACATCGACGCCGGTGCCCCGGCGACGGACGAGAACCGCACCCTCGACGAGGCCGGCGAATGGCTCGTCATGATGGGCGTGTGCACACACCTCGGCTGCGTGCCGCTCGGGGACGGCGCCGGCGACTACGATGGCTGGTTCTGCCCCTGCCACGGCTCTCACTACGACACTGCCGGCCGGATCCGCAAAGGGCCCGCACCGCGCAACCTGCCGGTTCCCCCGGCGGAATTTGTCGACGAAACCACAATCCTGCTGGGATAAGGAGACGCGCGAATGTCCGGTATTCCGCACGACCATTACGAACCGAAGTCCGGTGGGGAGAAGTGGCTGCACAAGCGCCTTCCGATCCTGGGCCTCGTCTATGACACCATCATGATCCCCACCCCCAAGAACCTGAACTGGTGGTGGATCTGGGGCATCGTGCTTGCCTACTGCCTGGTCCACATGATCGTGACCGGCGTGGTGCTCGTGATGCACTACACCCCGCATGTGGATTACGCCTTTGCCTCCGTCGAGCACATCATGCGCGACGTGAACGGCGGCTACATGATCCGCTACCTGCATGCCAACGGCGCGTCGCTGTTCTTCGTCGCCGTCTACATCCACATCTTCCGCGGTCTCTACTACGGCTCCTACAAGGCGCCCCGCGAAGTGACCTGGATCGTCGGCATGCTGATCTACCTCGCCATGATGGGCACCGCCTTCATGGGTTATGTGCTGCCCTGGGGCCAGATGTCCTTCTGGGGTGCCACGGTGATCACCGGCCTGTTCGGGGCCATCCCGCTGATCGGCGAGCCGATCCAGACCTGGCTCCTCGGCGGGCCCGCCGTGGACAACGCCACGCTGAACCGCTTCTTCTCGCTGCACTACCTGCTGCCCTTCGTGATCGCGGCCCTCGTCGCCATCCACATCTGGGCCTTCCACACCACGGGCAACAACAACCCGACCGGTGTCGAAGTGCGTCGCACCTCCAAGGCCGACGCCGAGAAGGACACGCTGCCCTTCTGGCCGTATTTCGTGATCAAGGACCTCTTCGCCCTCGTGGTGGTGCTGGTTGTCTTCTTCGCCGTGGTCGGCTTCATGCCGAACTACCTCGGCCACCCGGACAACTACATCGAGGCAAACCCGCTGGCGACGCCCGCCCACATCGTTCCGGAGTGGTATTTCCTGCCGTTCTACGCGATCCTGCGTGCCTTCACCTCCGAAGTCTGGGTCGTACAGATCGCGTCCTTCGTGACCGGCGGCATCATCGACGCCAAGTTCTTTGGCGTGCTGGCGATGTTCGGCGCCATCGCCGTCATGGCACTGGCACCCTGGCTCGACACCTCCTCCGTTCGCTCGGCGCGGTATCGCCCGATGCTCAAGTGGTGGTTCTGGCTGCTGGCCATCGACTTCATGGTGCTGATGTGGCTCGGCGCGATGCCGGCGGAGGAGCCCTACGCCTCCTTCTCCCTGATCGCCTCGGCCTACTGGTTCGGCTACTTCCTCGTCATCCTCCCGCTCATGGGCGTGATCGAGAAGCCGCTGCCGACGCCGGACACCATCGAGGAAGACTTCAACGCGCACTATGGCAAGGGTGACGCAGCCGGTCATCCGGCTGAGTGATCGAAAGGACCGTTTGAGATGCTCAAGAAACTCACCCTCTCGGCCCTGACGGCCCTGACCCTCTCGGCCGGCGGCGCCTATGCCGCCGGTGCCGAGGGCCACATCGAGGACTTCGACTTTTCGTTCGAAGGCCCGTTCGGCACCTATGACCAGCACCAGCTGCAGCGCGGTCTGCAGATCTTCACCGAGGTCTGCTCCGCCTGCCACGGCCTGAAATTCGTGCCCTTCCGCTCCATGTCCGAAGAGGGTGGCCTCGGCTACTCCGAGGACGAGGTCCGGGCCTACGCCGCCCAGAACTTCGAAGTGTTCGACAGGGAACTCGACGATTTCCGCCCGGCCCGCCCGGCGGACAAGTTCCCGGCCAACACCGGCGTCGGCGCTCCGGACCTGTCGCTGATGGCGAAGGCCCGCGCGGGCTTCCACGGCCCCTATGGCCTTGGCATCAACCAGTTCCTGCATGGCATCGGCGGCCCCGAGTACATCGCCTCCATCCTCACCGGCTACACCGGCGAGACCATGGAACAGGCGGGCACGACGCTGTACGAAAACCACGCCTTCCCGGGCGGCTGGATATCCATGGCGCCGCCGCTGGCCGGCGAGGACGTCGAATACGCAGATGGCCACTCCAACGAGCTGCACCATGAAGCGCAGGATGTGGCGGCGTTCCTGATGTGGACCGCGGAACCGAAGATGATGGCGCGCAAGCAGGCCGGTTTCACCGCCGTCCTGTTCCTCGTCATCCTCTCGGTGCTGCTGTACCTGACCAACAAGCGCATCTGGAAGCCGGTGAAGAAGAAGGCCAAGTCGGCCTGATTTCCTCCGCTTCGATGGTTCGGAAAGCCCCGCCTCGTGCGGGGCTTTTTGCGTCTGGCGAGGGGTTTCGCCTTGCTAGCGCAAGGCGACCGGCGCGCTGCGCGCGCCGTGAAAAATTTCCGGGGCGAAATTTTTCGTCCGGGGCTTTGCCCCGGCCGCCTGCGGCGGCCTCCCCAAGGGATTTGAAGACCAAAGAAGTCCGGGCCTGTGCACCTGTAGGGCGGGGTTTTACCCCGCACCCGTCCCAAGGTAGTCGCGAAGCGCGTCCGGCGGCTCCGCGAAAAGCGTTTGCGTTGCGACAGGGGCATGGACGCGGCCCGCGTCGATGAAGATGGTCTCTTCCGAAAAGACCCGGGCGTCTTCGGGATCGTGGCTGACCATCAGCACGAGGGCGCCGGTGTCGGCGGCGACGGTTTCGACCTCCGTCAGCATGGCCCGGCGCAGCGCCGGGCCGAGCGCCGCAAAGGGTTCGTCGAGCAGCAGGATCGGTCGCGCCTGCAGGAGCACCCTGGCCAGCGCACAGCGCGCCTGTTGCCCGCCTGACAGGGTGCCGGGCCTGCGATCCCCCATATCGTCCAGCCCCATGCGCCGCAGCGCCTCGTCCACGCGCCCTTGCTGCGCCGGATCGAGCCGCCCGCCGTCCGGCCGCAGCGCCAGCCCGAGATTTCGCTGCACCGTCAAGTGCGGAAACAGATTCTGGTCCTGGAAGAGCATCGAGACCGGCCTCGCCTGCGGCGGTTCATCGGCCAACTCCCGACCGTGCCAGGAAACCCGCCCCGCGTCCGGTTTGCGAAAACCCGCGATGACGTCAAGCAGGGTCGATTTTCCCGCGCCGGATGGTCCGATCACCGCGACCCGGCGGCCCGCCGCCAATCTCAGATCGCCTTCGAGGACAAAGCCGTCCTGGTCCAGCCGCAGTCCCGAGATCTCAAGCACCGATGCGCCCTCCCCTGTCCAGAAGCCAGAACAGCCCGAGGCTCAGCACCAACAGCAACAGCGACGCCCCCGCCGCCGCCTCCATCTGGTAAGACCCCATGAGCCGATAGACCTGCAGCGGCAGTGTCGCCCGGTCAGGATCGGCGAAGAGGGCGATCACGCCGAGGTCGCCCATGGCCAGCGCCGCCGTCAGCCCCGCTGCGAAGCCCATCGGCCGGCGCAGGCGCGGCAGCAGCACCAGCCGGACCCAGGCAGAGGGCGTCAGCCCGATGCTGGCGGCCAGCCGGGCAAAATCCGTCCGGATCGCCTCGGCCTCCGGTCTGAGGATGCGCAGGGCAAAGGGCAGCGCCATGAGCGCGTTGACCAGCCCCGTCACCGGCAACGCCATGGAAAACGGGTTGATGACCGGGCGCAGGATCAGGAACAGTCCGGTGCCCAGCACCAGCGGCGAGATCGCGATGGCGGCGAGGGCCAGCAATTCACCGCGGCGCGTCGCCAGTGGCAGGGCCCAGGCCATGCAGAGCAGCGTGGAGCCGGCTGCAACGGCCAGGGAATGGCCCGCGGCCCGGATCGTGTCGGCTCCGAGCAGGGCCAATCCCGGCGCACCGCGCAGGACGACGAGACCCAGCGGCAGAAGCAGGAACACCGAGACCAGCGCGATCCAGAGGCAATCCCCGGCCCGCGCCGTCAGGCTCCCGCCATCCCACCGTGGCTGATGCCGGTCCAGTCCCGCGCCGAAGCCTGCCCCGAGCGACACGCGCCAGGCCACGCTCCCCGCCGCCAGCGCCAGCGCCAACTGCACGGTCGCCAGCAAGGCCGCGCGCCCGAGGTCGAAATCGAAGCGCATCGCCTGGTAGATGGCCAGTTCCACTGTAGTCGCCTTCGGCCCGCCGCCCAGCGTCAGCGCCACTGCGAAGGAGGTGAGGCAGATCACGAAGATCACCGCGAAGGCGCCGGGAAGGATACGCGCAAGCATCGGCCCTTCGAGCACGCGGACCATGGCCCAGGGAGTCAGGCCAAGCGAGGCCGCAAGCCGGAAGCGTTCCGCCGGGATGGCCAACCAGCCCTGCAAGAGCATGCGCACCGCCAGCGGCAGGTTGAAGAACACGTGCGCCAGGACGACGCCGTGCAGACCGTAGATATCGAAACGAGGAAGGCCGAGCCCGGCCAGTGCCGAATTGATCAGGCCCGCGCCGCCGAACACCGCCAGAAGCCCCATCACCGCGACGATGACAGGCAGGATGAACGGCGCACCCAGCAGCGCAACCAGCAGCCCGCGCCCGGCAAAACGCCGCCGCGCCAGCGCCCGCGCCACGGGTACGGCAAACACGCAGCTGAAGACCGCAGACAGGAACGCCTGCCAGAGGGTGAAGCGTACCGCCTCCAGGTCGCCGGGCCGGAAGGCGCCGAAGCCTTCCGCCCGGATCAGCACAACGGCAATCGGCCCCAGCGTCAGAAGCACCAGGGCCGTGCCCGCGATTATTGCGAGAGTGCGCTGCGCCATGCCTCGATGGCCTCGTCCCGCAGGGCTGCCGCCTCGTCCTCGGAGTAGAAGAGCACCTTTTCCGGCAGGTCGAGCTTCTGGAACCCCTCGGGCCACTTGTCCTGCGGCAGCGCCGCCGGAATCGACCAGTTGCCGGTCGCGATCATGCCCTGAAACGCTTCGGACAGGATGAAATCCATGAACTGCTGCGCCAGTTCCGGCTGGTCGCTCGATGCGACCTTCGCCGCCAGTTCGACCATGAAGTAATGCCCCTCCGGGAAGATCGCCGCCTTCTTCGTCTCGTCCCCCTCGGCGATGATGTGGTAGGCGGGCGAGGTGGTGTAGCTCAGCACCATGTCGGCCTCGCCGTCGGTAAAGAGGCCATAGCTCTCGGACCAGCCGCGCGTGACGGTGACGATCTTCGGCGCCAGTTTCGCCCAGGCCTCCCCGGCCCTGTTGCCGTAGACGGCCTGGACCCAGAGCACCAGCGCCAGCCCGGAAATCGACGAACGCGGGTCCTGAATCACCAGCCTCAGGTCATCCGTCGCATTAAGCAGATCGTCAAAGGACGCCGGCGGATTGGCCACCTTGGTCGTGTCGTAGATGAAGGCGGTGTGGCCGTAGTTGAACGGCAGGAAGACATCGTCGGTCCAGTCGATCGGCAGTGTCAGCGATGACAGATCGACGCCATGCGGCGCAAAAAGACCCGACTCCCGCGCCTTCTTCGTCACATCGGTGTTCAAGCCGATGACCACGTCTGCCTCGGTGCGTTCCCCTTCGAGCAGCAGCCGGGGCAGCAGATCGCCGGGTTTGAATTGCAGATCGCAGCCGCACTGTGCTTCGAACAGCGTTTCGATTTGCGGACCCGGCCCCCATTCGGAGGTGAAATAGTCGGGCGCGTAGACGGTGAGAACAGGGGTATCCGCCAGCGCCATGCTGGCAACAAACATTCCCGCTGCACATATGAGGGCCTTCATCGGGCATCTCCTATCTGTGCGGCGGAAGGCAAGATAAGGGGCCATTTCGGCTGTGTCCCGACCTTCCCTCCGCCGGTGTTAACCGGTTCAGGTTCAACGGGTTGATGCGTTTACGCAAATCTCAGGCGGATCAGGCTCCACCACCCCGAGGTAACGCGGAACCTAGGGCCGCGACCCGGGCAGTTCAAGCGGGAAAACGCTTGAGGGCGTGCGGCCGCTGGCCTAACAGGTGCGCAAAGGAGTAAGCCCATGAGCCTCAACACCTTCGGACATCTCTTCCGTGTCACCACCTGGGGCGAGAGCCACGGACCGGCGCTCGGCGCTACGGTAGACGGCTGCCCGCCGGGCGTGGCGATCGACGAGGCGACGCTCCAGCTCTGGCTCGACAAGCGCAAGCCGGGGCAGAACAAATACACCACGCAGCGGCGCGAGCCGGACGCCGTGCGCATCCTCTCCGGTGTGTTCGAGGGCAAGACAACCGGCACGCCGGTGCAACTGATGATCGAGAACACCGACCAGCGCTCGAAGGATTATGGCGACATCGCCGAGAAATTCCGGCCCGGCCATGCGGACATCACCTATTGGCAGAAATACGGCATCCGCGATTATCGTGGCGGCGGGCGGTCCTCCGCGCGCGAGACCGCGGCGCGGGTTGCGGCGGGCGGGCTCGCGCGGGCGGCGCTCGACGCGCTGGCTCCGGGCATCGAGATCCAGGGTTACATGACCCAGATGGGCCCGCATGGCATCGAGGGCGAACGGGATTTTGCGCAGATCGACCAGAACCCGTTCTGGGTGCCTTCCGCGAAGACCGCGGAAACCTGGGCTGGATATCTCGAAGAGCTGCGCAAGTCCGGCAACTCCGTCGGCGCCATTGTCGAGGTGGTCGCCCGAAACGTGCCCCCGGGTCTCGGCGCGCCGATCTACGGCAAGCTCGACACGGACCTCGCCGCTGCGATGATGTCCATCAACGCCGTGAAGGGCGTGGAGATCGGCGAAGGCATGGCGGCAGCGATGCTGACCGGCGAGGAGAACGCCGACGAGATCTTCATGGGCAACGACGGCAAGCCGGTGTTCAGTTCGAATCACGCGGGGGGCATCCTGGGCGGCATCTCGACCGGGCAGGACATCGTCGTGCGCTTTGCCGTGAAACCCACGTCCTCGATCCTGAAGACCCGCCAGACCATCACCAAGACGGGCCAGCAGACCGAGATCATCACCAAGGGCCGTCACGATCCCTGCGTCGGTATCCGGGCGGTACCCGTGGGCGAGGCGATGATGGCATGCGTGATCCTCGATCACCTGTTGCTGCACCGGGGCCAGATCGGCAACGCAGGTGGCAGGATCGGTCCGGCCTGACCGGAAGACATGAGCCCGGCCCATGCCGGACCGGGCTTGTCTGGGGGCTTATCCCCCTCAGAAATCGCTCCAGACTCCGACCTCGTCGTTCACCGCCACCTTTGATCGGACAACCGAGGGTGCTGGCGTCGAGGGTTTGATCTCGGCCTCATCCCAGGTACCGGCGGTGTCCAGCGGCTCCGGTTCGACCTCAAGGTCGCTCTCGCCGAGGGCGCTGACCGGGCGATCCCTCACCACCGGCTCGACCACGTCGTCCTCGTCGAACATCTCTACCGCTCCGACGTCCCCGGAGACCCGCGCCGCCGGGCCGGTCCCGCCGGAGAACTCCGACAGCAGACCGGACAGACGATCCGCCTCACCGCTCAGTTCGCGGCTGGCTTCGGTGGTTTCGTTGACCATGGCGGCGTTCTGCTGGGTCACCTTGTCCAGCTCGGAGACGCCTACATTGATCTCCTGCACACCCTGTGCCTGCTGCTGCGCGGAGGCCGAGATTTCCGCCACCAGTTCCGAGACTTCGTTCACGCTCTCGACGATGTCCTTGAGCGTCACGGAGGTTTCCTCCACCAGTCGCTCACCGGCCGCCACCTGATCCGAGCTGTTCGAGACGAGTTCCTTGATCTCGCTGGCCGACTCGGAGGCCCGCTGCGCCAACCCGCGCACCTCGGATGCCACCACGGCGAAGCCCTTGCCGGATTCCCCGGCCCGCGCGGCCTCGACGCCCGCGTTCAATGCCAGCAGGTTGGTCTGGAAGGCGATGTCGTCGATCACTCCGATGATCTGGGTGATCTGCTCCGAAGACTTGGCGATGGAGCCCATGGCCGACTGCGCCCGCGCCATGACCTCGCCGCCCCGCTCCGCACGTTCCCGGCCCGTCACAACCTTCGCCTCTGCGCTCTTGGCCCGTTCCGCCGCGGATTGGACGCTCGACGCCAGTTCTTCCAACGCCGCGGCGCTTTCCTCCAAGGTCGCAGCCTGCAGCTCCGAGCGGCGCGCCATCTCCGAGGACATCCGGGTCAGTTCCTGCGCATTGCCCTGCACACGGTCGCCGCTGTCCCGCAACTGGCCAACCAAATCGTCGATACCAACAACCAAGCCGTTGAAATCATCACAGAGTTTCACGTAATCTTCACCCAGGCGCGACCACTCCTCACTGTTCAGACGCTGGTCGAGGTCGCCCAGCTTGAGCGCCGTCATCGCCTCCCCGAGGACGGCGAACAACGCGACGCGCCCCTCGTTCAGCTCACTCTCCTTCCGGGCGGCACGGCTGGCCTCCGAAAGGCGATTGCGCAGGTCCGACACATTCTGGGCGATGCCCCCCAGTTCGTCCTTGCGGTCAGTCCCGGCAATCTCCCCGTCGAAACGCTCCTCGGTCAGGTCGCGAATCGACGCGGCAATGGCGTGGATCGCCTTCGACAAGGCCTTGCCGAACAGCAGCGCTGTGGCAACAGCGCCGGCAAGCCCAACAGACGCGACCGAGAGTATCAAGACCTGCGCCCAGTTGGAGATGCGAGAGACTTCCGCGCTCAACTCTTCCGTTGCCTGATCGGTCAGTTCGGCCAGCGCGGCCAGTTTGAACAACGCATTGCGCAAGGTATGGTCCGCCGTCTCGATGACCGTGGCCCGCTCCTCCACGGATGTCGCGGCCCTGGCCTGTTCCGCCAGTCCGGAAATCACACCCAGCAACTCGCCGATCTGCCCCAGTTCCTGCACCAACCGCTCCGTCTGCCAGGGCTGGTCGGACACCGTTCGGAGATCAGTGACCACCTCGTCGATGCGGGTCGCGATCGGGTTCCAGGTCTCCGACACGTCGGAACCATACCGCAACAGCTTGCCCTCGGCCTCGAGAAGGGTCAGTTCCGTGTGCATCATGAAATCGTCGGCAGCAAAATACATCGACAAACGGTCGGCATTGTCCGTCAACCGCTTTTCGACGACCCATGACGTGCCAGCCACCGCCGCCAGCGCCAGGATCAACACCGACATTGCCATGAAAACCTGCGTTCCCACCGGGAATCTGCTCAACACCTTGCCCATCTCACACCTCGAAAGTCTCACCGTGCCAGGGGCAATCCCCGGCTGGCACCCGTGACCTTATTGGCCCGTGCGGGTTAACAACCTCTGGTCCGGCACTGTGGGAAATCGTTAAAATGCTGGCCGTCAGGCGGGCTTCTTCGGCGGCAATTTCGAGAGTTGCACCGCAAGGATTCCCGCCGCGATGATCGCCACTCCGACCATGTCGAGCGGTCGCAGCGCCTCTCCCAGAAGGACGGCAGCGATGGCTACCCCAAAGAAAGGATTGAGAAAATGGAAGGTCGCGGCGCGCACCGCGCCGATCCGGCCCACCAGAAGGAACCAGACCAGCGTCGCCGCCAGCCCCGGCACCAGCGTGGTGTAAACGAAGGCGGCGATCAGGGCCATCGACCATTCGACTTGTAAATTTTCGAACGCGGCGAACGGCATCAATGCGACGCTGCCGACGAGCATCTGCAGGCCCACGACCATCAGCATGTTGCCGCCCGATGTCGCCCCGCGCATGGACAGCGTCGCCACGGTCAGCGCCACCGCACCGACGACGCAGAGCGACACGCCGAAGACGTCGAAGCCCCCGCCGAATCGAGCCCCCACGATCAGCGCGACACCCACCATGCCTGCCAGGAGACCGAACAGGCTCAATGGACGCAGCCGGTCGCCCAGAACCAGCCATCCGGCCAGGGCCACGAGCAGCGGCATGGTTGAGGCGATGATCGCGGCCAGGGAGGCTTCCACCGTCTGCATCGCGAAGAAATTCAGCCCGAGGTAAAGAGCGTTCTGGCATACGCCAAAGATCACCGTTGCCCGCCACTGCGCCCGCGTCAGGCGCCAACTCTGACCGAGCGCCCGGGCGATCAGCACCGCCAGCGTGCCCGAGATCAGGAACCGGACCGCCAGTGCCGACAACGGCGGTGCCGCGGCCACGATGATCCGGGCCGAGGTGAAAGCCGAGGACCACATGACCGCGAAGGCCAGTCCCATCAGAAGTGCGCGTACATCCATGCCCGCTTCTGTAGAAGGCACCGCGGCCGGAGGAAACCGGATTCTCACGCCCAACGGCACCGCGCCGCAGAGCTCCGTTGCCGGAATGACCCGCGATTGCTAGGCTCCCGCCATTGAACCACAAATGCCGAGGCCCTTGCCCATGAAACCGTTTCTTTCCGCCCTCGCCGCTCTTGCGGCGACTTCCGCGCAGGCCGACATCGACGCCTCCAACCCGGCACGCATCTACGATCTCCTGCGCTCCGAAGGCTACGCCGTGGAGCTTGGTGCCGACAGTATGGGCGACCCGAAGATCTCCGCCAAGTACGAGGGCAGCAATTTCCAGATCTTCTTCTACGACTGCACTGACAACGTGTCCTGCCGCACCATCCAGTTCCAGACCGCTTATGACATGAGTTCCGGGATGGAATACCCCAAGGCCAACGAATGGAACGCCACCAAGCGGTATGCCAGCGTCTATCTCGATGACGAAATGGACCCCTTCCTGCAGATGGATGTGAACGTCGACTACGGCGTCTCGGAGCAGAATTTCGTCGACAATTTCAAGATGTGGACCCGGGTGCTGAAGGACTTCGAGGACTTCATCGACTGGTAAGCGCCTGGCCCGCGAACCAAAAAGCCCCGCCTGACGCGCAGGCGGGGTGAGTTGATGCCTCGGATGACACTCACAAGGCACCGGCGGTGTTCATGAAACCGTAGGAGATCAGCCCGGATGGGCGTCCATTTCTGCGCGGATCTGCTGGCGCAGCACGTCGATCGGCACCGTCTTGCCGTCGCGACGGAAACACCAGTAGGTCCAGCCGTTGCAGCTCGGCGCGTTCTCCAGCGCCGCGCCCACCTGGTGGATGGAGCCGCGCACGTCGTCGCCGATCAGCGTGCCGTCCGCACGCACCTTGACCTTGTGGCGGCCGTTCATGCTCCAGAGTTCCTCACCCGGGCGCAGCATGCCGCGCTCGACCAGCTGGCCGAAGGGCACACGCGGGGCGGCGCGTTTCGATTGGCTGACCTCGAGCGCGGAACGATCAAACGGCCGGATCTCCGCGATGCGCTTTTCCGCGACCGTGCGATAGGCCTCCTCGCGTTCGATCCCGATCCAGTCGCGGCCGAGCATCTTCGCCACCGCGCCCGTCGTTCCGGTGCCGAAGAACGGATCGAGCACCACGTCGCCGGGGTTGGTCGATCCGATCAGGATACGGTGCAGCAGGCTCATGGGCTTCTGCGTCGGATGCGCCTTTTCGCCCTGCTCGTCCTTGAGCCGCTCGCCACCGTTGCAGATCGGCAAAACCCAGTCGGAACGCATCTGGATACCCTCGTTCAGCGCCTTCAGCGCCTCGTAATTGAACGTGTATCTCGCCCCCTCGCTCTTCGACGCCCAGATCATCGTCTCATGGGCGTTGGTGAAGCGTTTGCCACGGAAGTTCGGCATCGGGTTGGCCTTGCGCCAGACCACATCGTTCAGGATCCAGTAGCCCTCGTTCTGGAGCGCGGTGCCGACCCGGAAGATGTTGTGATAGGAGCCGATCACCCAGATCGCCCCGTCGGGCTTGAGCAATCGGCGGGCCGCCTTGAGCCAGTCCTGGGTAAACGCGTCATAGGCGGCGAAACTGCTGAATTGATCCCAGTGATCGTCGACGGCGTCGACACGGGAGTTGTCCGGGCGATGCAGATCGCCCTTGAGTTGAAGATTGTACGGCGGATCGGCAAAGATCAGGTCCACCGAGGCCTCCGGCAGACTGTTCATGATCTCGATACAGTCGCCTGCCAAGATCGTGTTGAGAGGGAGCGCCTCGGCGCCCTTCAGCTTGGTCATCTTCGTCATTCTCTGCCTCTGTCCCCGGCGCTTTTTGCGCTCTCGTACCTTGGCCTAGAAATTGAATCCTAACCGATTCGAGGTCAATTTTGTTTTTTAATCAGTCACTTGAGAAATTATCTTGATACAAGATATTGTGCACGGGTCGGAACGAACGCCTATGGTGTGGGGTCACCCCCAGATTTCGGAGTGCATCTTTGTGACACTTGGTCGGGTATCCCGCGTTTGTTTCCCAACCATATCCCGGATACTGTGTCGCGATCTTTTTCATGACATCATCGCGCCATGTTTTGGCCACAATTGAGGCCGCCGCGATGGAAGGCGATTTGCTGTCGCCCCTGACGATGGGGGTGCCGGGACAGGGCAGATCGGACGGATTCCGGTTGCCGTCGATCAGCGCGTGGTCAGGCGGGCGCGGCAAGGCCGCAAGGGCGCGGCGCATGGCAAGGTAGGTCGCCTGCAGGATGTTGATCTTGTCGATCTCCTCGACGCTGGCAAAGCCTATGCCGACCTCCGCCTGCTGGCGGATCAGCAAGGTCATCGCCTCGCGTCGCTTCGGGCTCAACATCTTGGAATCGCGCAAACCCTCCGGAAAGGCCTCCGGGTTCAGCACGACCGCGGCGGCCACCACCGGACCCGCCAGTGGCCCCCGGCCCACCTCGTCCACGCCCGCGACGCGCAGGCCCCTGCCCCAGAAGGGCGACTCGAAATTCGTGTTCAACGGTTCCATCCCCCGGTGAAACCGCAAACCGGCGCCCCGGGCAAGCCTCAGCCGACGTTTGGCGCCAGTTCCACCCGGTTCCCGGAGTGATGCGCCATCCGCCAGGCATCTTCCGCACGCGGCAGCAGCGCCTCCACGGGTTCCTTCTCGCCGCGGACCGCGATGCCCGCCGAGAGCGTCACGCCGGGCAGTTCGCGCACCGTGGCCATCTTCACCGCATCGCAGAGCCTCTCCGCAACATGCCGCGACACGACACGCCCTGCCCCTTTGAGCCAGACCCCCATCTCCGTCTCGCCGGTATGTCCAACGAGATCTCCGATGCGCAGCTCGTCGCGCAGCGCCTGCCCGGCCTGCGCCAACAGCGCGTCGGCCAGTTCGGCGCCGTGCTCCGCGCGAATCCCCTCAAGGTTGTCGATGTTCAGCCAGACCAGCGTACCCTCGCCCTGTCGCCGCAGCGCCACCTCGAACCCGGCTTCATCGAGGACGCCGGTCAGCGGATTGATGTTGGACTTGGCGTATCGCGGATCCAGCTTCGCGCCTAGGGCCTGTGCGATGGCGTTGGTCACAGCCATCATGCGGCCAACGCTGTCCCGGAACTCCGTCGGCAACACACGGTATTCCCGCCGCGCCTTCATCACCGACAGCGCCTGTTCCAACGTGCGCAACGGCACCATCAAAGCCGACAGTCCCGTGACCGAGAAGAACATCCCGGCGCCCGTGGAGATGAAGAAGATCACGAACTCGGCGCTGGCCAGCGCGCGCGCGCCGGCCGTGAATCCCAGATAGCACACCACCAGCGCCAGCGGCAGCAGTTGGCCGATGAGCGCAATGCACATCAACTTGGCTCCGAACGATGATGGAAACACGCGATTCATGCTCCGGTACAGCCACATATGGACACCCCTTCTGGCCCGACCCCGATCGTGCACCGCAGCCCTTAACACCGGATAAAAATCCTCTGCTCTTTGCCGTGCATTTTATCCTTTGCCGCAAATGCAACAAAGGCGCCGCAGGGGCGCCTTTGTCCTGACATCCGTCAGTGTGTCCGCAGGTGGCGGGGCAGATTACATCATGCCGCCCATGCCACCCATGCCGCCCATGTCGGGCATGCCGCCGCCGGCACCTTCCTTCGCGGGCTTGTCGGCCACCATCGCTTCGGTGGTGATCAGCAGGCCGGCCACGGAAGCCGCATCCTCGAGCGCGGTGCGCACGACCTTCGCCGGGTCGATGACGCCGAACTTGAACATGTCGCCGTACTCGTCGGTCTGGGCGTTGTAGCCGAACTTCTGGTCGTCCGACTCGCGCACCTTGCCAGCAACGACGGAGCCGTCGACACCAGCGTTCTCCGCGATCTGACGCAGCGGCGCTTCCAGGGCGCGGCGCACGATGGCGATACCGGCGTTCTGGTCGGCATTCGCGCCTTCGAGGCCTGCCAGCGCCTTCGCACCCTGCACCAGAGCCACGCCACCGCCGACGACGATGCCTTCCTGCACGGCTGCGCGGGTGGCGTTCAGAGCGTCGTCCACGCGGTCCTTGCGCTCTTTCACTTCCACTTCGGTCATGCCGCCGACGCGGATCACGGCAACACCGCCTGCCAGCTTGGCAACGCGTTCCTGCAGCTTCTCACGGTCGTAATCGGAGGTGGTTTCCTCGATCTGGGTGCGAATCTGGGAGACGCGCGCCTGGATCTCGGCCTTGTCACCATGGCCGTCGACGATGGTCGTCTCGTCCTTGGTGATGTTGATTGTCTTGGCGGTGCCCAGCATGTCCATGGTCACGGACTCGAGCTTCATGCCGAGGTCCTCGGAGATCACCTGGCCGCCGGTCAGGATCGCGATGTCCTGCAGCATGGCCTTGCGGCGGTCGCCGAAGCCCGGTGCCTTGACGGCTGCGATCTTGAGACCGCCGCGCAGCTTGTTGACCACGAGGGTCGCCAGTGCTTCGCCTTCGACGTCTTCCGCGATGATCAGCAGCGGCTTTTGCGACTGGATCACCTGCTCGAGCAGCGGGACCATCGGCTGCAGCGAGGAGAGCTTCTTCTCGTGCAGGAGGATCATCGCGTCTTCCAACTCGGCAACCATCTTGTCCGGGTTGGTCACGAAGTAGGGCGACAGGTAGCCACGGTCGAACTGCATGCCTTCGACGACGTCGGTCTCGGTTTCGAGGCCCTTGTTCTCTTCGACGGTGATGACACCCTCGTTGCCGACCTTCTGCATCGCGTCTGCGATCTGACGGCCGATTTCGGCTTCACCGTTGGCGGAGATGGTGCCGACCTGGGCGACTTCGTTGGAATCGCTCACCGGGCGGGCAGCGGCCTTGATCGCTTCGACGACCTTGGAGGTTGCCATGTCGATGCCGCGCTTGAGGTCCATCGGGTTGAGACCCGCGGCAACCTGCTTGAGGCCTTCCTTGACGATGGCCTGGGCCAGAACCGTCGCGGTGGTGGTGCCGTCACCGGCTTCGTCGTTGGTGCGGGAAGCAACTTCCTTCACCATCTGGGCGCCCATGTTCTCGAACTTGTCTTCCAGTTCGATTTCCTTCGCCACGGACACGCCGTCCTTGGTGATGCGCGGTGCGCCGAAGGATTTGTCGAGGACCACGTTGCGGCCTTTCGGGCCGAGGGTCACCTTCACCGCGTCGGCGAGGATGTTCACGCCGCGCAGCATCTTGGTGCGGGCATCGGTGTTGAACTTCACGTCTTTTGCAGACATTTCGTGTTCTCCTGAATGGGGTTAGCTTGGAAGAGTGCGGTCAGCGGCGACGCCGCCGGGACGGTCTCAGGCGATGATGCCGAGGATGTCGCTCTCTTTCATGATCAGCAGCTCTTCGCCGTCGATCGTCACTTCGGTGCCGGACCACTTGCCGAACAGGACCTTGTCGCCTGCCTTCACCGACATTGCGATCAGCTCGCCGCTGTCCTTGCGCGCGCCTTCGCCGCAGGAAACGATCTCGCCCTCGGCGGGCTTTTCCTTTGCGCTGTCGGGGATGATCAGACCACCCTTGGTCTTCTCGTCGCTCTGCACACGGCGGACCAGCACGCGGTCATGAAGCGGTGTGAATGCCATCTTCGAGTCTCCTTGCTCAAAGTTTGTGTCCTTGGCCCCTCTCGTCGGGGCGTTAGCACTCACCTTGGTCGAGTGCTAACGGCGCATAGCTAGGCGTCTGAAACCGGCGAGTCAACAACCCTGTTCGGAAAAAATTTCGGCGCTCCCTCCGCCTTGCCCGGTATATGGGGAACCGGTTTGCGGACTGCAAAGCCCATCGGCCGCCCGCCGCCGATCTTGCGGCCCGCGCGCCGCTCTGCCAGACATCGCGCACCAAGGAATCCGCCATGCCCCATGCTCCCCAAGTCACCCTGCTGGAAATCGCACCAACCGATCCGCGTGCCGTGATCTGCCTGGAACAGTATTACGCCGAGCTGGCCGCCCGCTTCGAGCGCGGCTTCGACGTCTCCCTCTCCGCCGATCCCGAAGCCGCGGACATGATGCCGCCGCGCGGCTGCTTTCTCATCGCGTTGCAGGGCCAAACCCTGCTCGGCTGCGTTGGCCTCAAGGGCACGGACTACGGTTACGCGGAGGTCAAGCGCCTGTGGGTCTCGCCCGAGGCCCGGGGGCTCGGCCTCGCCCGCCGGCTCATGGCCGCCCTCGAATCGCGTGCGATGGAGTTGGGCCACACGCTGCTCCGCCTCGACAGCAATTCCATCCTGACCGAGGCCATCGCCATGTACCGCAAATGGCAATGGGACGAGATTCCGCGCTTCAACGACGATCCCTATCCCGATGTCTTCTTCGAAAAACACCTGACAAGCCCACGCTGACAGGCGGGCGCGCCGGGTTTCGCCTTGACGCCCCGGCGCTCCGGACGCACTGTCAGGTCAGACAAGATGACCTATCCCGCCACGCGATTGCCCGAAACCGCCCCGCCTGACAGCGGGTGATCCGGTTGGCCCGGGCCGAACCCGCGCGGGACAGGATCTGTCGCCTGCACACGCATTTCCCGAGGACCGGCCACACCGATGCCCCTTCAGACTGCCTCTCCGCTGCACAGCGCCCCCGCCCCGTCCGATCCTGACAACATGCGGGGGATCGCCCTGATGGCGCTCGGGTTCTTCTTTTTCGCCGCTGGCGACGTGCAGGCCAAGGTGCTGACCGCGCACCTGCCGGCGCTGCAGATCACCTGGTTCCGCATGGCAGGTCTGTTTCTCGGCGTGATGGTCGCGCTGATCCTGAACCGGGGCCAGGCGCTGCGGACAAAGAACCCGATCCTGCAGATCAGCCGGGGAGTCGCCGCCGCTGGCTCCGCCACGCTCTTCATCATCGCCGTCGGCCACGTTCCCCTGGCCGATGCGGTCGCCGTGTCTTTCGTCGCGCCCTTCATCGTCACCCTGCTCGGGGCGCTGATCCTGCGCGAGCCGGTCGGCATACGCCGCTGGATCGCCGTGGCCATTGGTTTCTGCGGCATGCTCATCGTCATCCGGCCGGGCTTCGGCGTCTTTCACCCGGCGATCCTGCTGGTCGTCCTGGCCGCCAGCCTCTTCGCCCTGCGCCAGATCCTGTCTCGCTGGCTGGCCGGCGGCGACAGCGCCCTGACCACCGTGGCCTATACCTCCATCACCGCCACGGTGGTGCTCACGGCTTTGCTGCCATTTGTCTGGGAGACCCCGCAGGGCTGGCAGATCTGGCTGCCGATCTTCGGCCTCGCCAGTTGCGCCGCGCTCGGGGAAGTCCTCGTGATCCGGGCCCTCGACATCGCGCAGGCGGTGGTACTCGCGCCGTTGCATTACTCGATGATCCTCTGGGGCACCTTCTATGGGTGGCTCGTATTCTCCGACCTGCCGGACCTCTGGACCATCCTGGGCTGTGCGATCATCGTCGCCTCCGGCCTCTACACCCTGCACCGCGAACGCCAGGCTGGCCGCCGCAAACGTCCGTCAGAACCCGCCTGACCAACCGGCCCTTCCCGCTACGCACCCTCGTTCCCGGACGCGTCCTCCAGGCTGTGCGCCCAATCCGCCAGCCCCTTCCGGCCTTCGTCGGTCAGATCATATACGCCGGTCTCCACCTTGCCGAACCAGCCATAGACGTTGCTGCGCATGATCTGTGTCGCTTTCGCCACCCCCGTCGCCTTCGCCACGATCGAGCCCTTCTCGGCCCCCGCATGGGCGAGGTACGCCGCGCAGGCCAGCGCATCCTGCCGATACCCCGTCACGATTCCGTAGCGCGTCGCGCCGCCGTCGTTCGGATCCCCCCGCAGCCGCTCGAACGCCCGCAGGAGGCGCTCCCGCTTCTTCGTGTTCCGCCGAGGCGCGGCTCCGCCCGGATCGCATTGCACCTCGACGAAACCATCCTCGCGCACCGTGATGAACCCGAGGCCGATCCGCCGGCACAGCGCCTTGTTGTCCTTCAACGCCCGCCGCGCCGACGTCCCCACCGGGCGCGGCACCGCGATATAGACCAGATCCGACAGGGTCATCCGCGCCGCCGCCTGATGATAGAGCGACAGCGTGATCCGCAGTTTCAGCTCCACGATCACCGGCTCCTCGTCACCGCGCCGCGCCACGATGTCCGCCGCCCCGACCTCGCCCTTGACCTCGTAGCCCTGCGCCTCAAGATACCCCTTGAGGGGCGCATAAAGGTCGCTTTCCCGCTGCATTGCCGCCCCGCATCTTCGCCACATCCTTGATGGACAATGCCGTTTTACCGAAAGAAGTCCAAGATGCTCCGCCTCGCCCTCGCCTTCCTGACCCTCGCCGCTCCGCTGCACGCCGCCTGCCAGGGCACCGACCTGCGCGGCACACTCACCCCGGACCAGCAGGCCCGCCTCGCTGAGCGTATGGACGGCCGCCCCTACCCGGAGGGCAACCACTGGCTCGCTGAGAAGGATGGCGAAGCACTCCACCTGATCGGCACGATCCACATCGACGACCCGCGCTTCGCCGGTCCCGTCGCCCGTCTCACACCCTTGGTCGAGACCGCCGCCCTGCTGCTGCTCGAATTGCCCGCAGCCGGGCGGAAACAGATGCAAAGCCTCCTCGCCACCGAACCGGGCCTGATGCTGCTGGAAGGTGAAACGCTTCCCGACCTCCTGCCCGAGGACGACTGGCTGCGCCTCGCCGACGCCATGCAGGAGCGCGGCATCCCCGGCTTCATGGCCGCGAAGTTCGAGCCGTGGTACGTCTCCACGATCCTCGGCATGCCGCCCTGCCTCATGGCCTCCATCAAGGATCAGAACGGCATCGACTTCCAGCTCGAAGCCGCCGCAGACGCCGCTGGCGTTCGCACGCGCGGCCTGGAACCCTTCGACGCCGCCATCCGCATCTTCGCGGATACCCCGCGCGAGGACCAGCTGCATTGGCTCGTCGCCGCGATCACCCAACCCGACACCGGCGCCGACATGATCGAAACCCTGATCGCGACCTATGTCGAGGAGGCGCACGCCCTCTCCTGGCTGACCACTCTGGTCATCACGCCGCCTCTCGACGGCATGACGCAAGCCGACATGGACGCCGAACAGGCCGAACTCGAACGCACCCTTCTGGAAGGCCGCAACATCGCCTGGATTCCGGTGATGGAACAGGCCCTTGCGGATACGGACGGCCCGGTCGTCGCCGCCTTCGGCGCAGGTCACCTCTCCGGCGAGAACGGCGTGCTGAACCTGCTGGCGCAACGCGGCTACACACTGACCCGTCAGCCATTCTAGGGCTCACGGGACGGCGGGCGGTGCGATGTTCGCAGAACGAGCGGCGCCCCGCCGCCCGGCTCAGGCCGCCACCAGCCCGCGGCCCTTGAGCAGCGCTTCCACCTCCGGCATCTTTCCCCGGAACTGCATGTACAGATCCGCCGCATCCTCAGATCCACCCTTCGACAGGATGAACCCCTCAAGCCGCTTCGCCATCTCCGGATCGAACGCGCCCCCCGCCTCCTCGAAGGCGGCAAAGGCATCCGCGTCCATCACTTCCGACCACATGTAGCTGTAATACCCGGAGGAATATCCATCCCCGGAAAACACATGCGCGAAATGCGGCGTCGCGTGGCGCATCGTGATCGCATGCGGCATCCCGATGGCTTCCAGCACCTCCGCCTGCTTCTGCATCGGATCGGCGGGCGCCGCGCCGCTGTGGAACTCGAGGTCCACCAGGGCCGAAGCGACGTATTCCACCGTCTGGAACCCCATGTCGAAGGTCGCCGCCTTCAGCACCTTCTCCAGCAGCGCCTCCGGCATCGCCTCCCCGGTCTCTGCATGGGTCGCAAACTCCGAGAGCACCTCCGGCACCTCCAGCCAGTGTTCATACAACTGCGACGGCAATTCGACGAAATCCCGCGCCACGGACGTGCCCGAAACCGAGCCGAACTCCACGTCGGAGAGCATCTGGTGCAGCGCGTGGCCGAATTCGTGGAACAAGGTCCGCGCGTCGTCATAAGACAGCAGCGCCGGTTTCCCCGCCGACGGCTTCGCGAAATTGCATACGTTCACCACGATCGGCGCTTTCTCCACCGGCCGCTTCGCCTGGCTCTGGAACGCCGAGCACCAGGCGCCCGACCGCTTCGACGCCCGCGCGAAATAATCCCCGATGAAGACCGCGACGTGCCGCCCGTCCCGCGTCACCTCCCAGGCCCGGCAATCGGGGTGGTACAAAGACACCTCAAGCGGTGCAAACTCCAGCCCGAACAGCCGGTCCGCGCAGGCAAAGGCCGCCTCGATCATCCTTTCGAGTTGCAAGTAAGGCTTCAATTCCGCCTCGTCGAGATCGTGCAGGGCCTTGCGCCGTTTCTCCGCATAGTAGCGCCAGTCCCAGGGCTCCAAAGGCGCGGGCAACCCGTCCGCCTTCAGCATCGCCTCCATCTGGGCCGCATCGGCCTCCGCCGCCGCCTTTGCCGGTTCCCAGACATCCATCAGCAGGCCCCGCACCGCGTCCGGTGTGCCCGCCATCTCCGTCTCCAGCTTGTAATGCGCAAAGTCCGGATAGCCGAGCAGCGCCGCCCGTTCCTCGCGCAGCTTCAACGTTTCCGCCGCCGCCGCGCGGTTGTCGGTCTCACCGCCGTTCGCGCCTCGCGCCGTCCACGCCCGCCAGGCCTTCTCGCGCAGGGCCCGGTTGGGCGAGAACTGAAGGAACGGCACGATGAGCGAGCGTGACAGGGTCACCACGGGTCCCGGCCTGCCCGCCGCCTCACCGGCGGAACGCGCCGCGTCGATCACGAAGTCCGGCAGCCCGGCCAGATCATCCTCCGACAAATCCATCATCCAACCCGCCTCATCCTTCAGCAGGTTCTGCGTGAACTGCGTTCCCAAGACAGCCAGCCGCGCCTTCACCGCCTTCATCCGCTCCGCCTCGTCGCCGGTCAGCGCTGCGCCCGCCCGCACGAAGCCGCGGTGCGTCAGCATCAGTACCCGCGCCTCTTCGTCCGACAACGCCAGCTCGTCCCGCCGCTCCCAGAGGTCACGCACCCTGCCGAAGAGCGCCGCGTTCGAGTAGATCGCCGAGGTGTGCGCCGAGAGCTTGGGCGAGAACTCCCGCTGCAGCGCTTGCCGCGTGTCATTGCTGTCCGCGCCGGACACGTTGTAGAATGTGCCGAGCACCTTATCGAGCGCCTCGCCCGCCCCTTCCATCGCCTCGATGGTATTGGCAAAGGTCGGCGTGTCCGGGTTCCCGGCGATCGCCTCAATCTCCTCCATATGCGCCGCCAGAGCAACATCCAGCGCCGGGGCGTAATCGGCGTCGGAAATGCGGTCGAACGGGGCAAGGCCAAAAGGTGTATCCCAGTCGGCGAGCAAAGGGTTGGTCATTCGGATCTCCTGTCTGTCATCCGAAAGCTATGTCCCGCACGGGCGACCTTCAACGCGCAAAACATCGGAGGCGGCGACCCGCCTGCGAAAATCTCTTCGGCCCTCGCGACGTTGTGAAGGCACTTTTCAAGCCACGCTTCCCAAAATCGGCGTGCCAGTCCCGCCCTGGAGCCAATCTGTACGAAACTGACCAGGAATCGTACCAAACGATCCGTCACACCGGCAGCGCCACTCTGCCAGGCTGGGGCAATCTGTACGAAACTCGGGACGTTTTGTACCGAAAGAAGGTTGCGAATCCGTTGATGGGCGGGGTTAACGCGGCGAGCGCACCGGATTTGACCCGTCAGGACGTCTCGGCCGTATTGGCGCCGCGCCCGCCGCACACCGGGCAGTCCACCCGCGCTTTCAAACCGATTTTCCGGGTCTCACTCCAGAGCGCGTCATAGATCAGCATGTCGCCCCGCAGAACTTGCCCGGCCCCGCTGATCTGCTTCACCGCCTCCACCGCCATCATGCTCCCGACCACTCCGGGCAGCGGCCCGAGCACGCCGGCGACGGCGCAACTCGGCGCAAGGCCCGGCGCGGGCGCTTCCGGAAAAATACATTGATAACAGGGGCCTGAGACCTGCGGATGAAAGACGGACACCTGCCCCTCCCATTGGCTGAGCGCGCCGGAAACCAGCGGTTTTCCCTGTGCCACGCACGTCCGGTTGACCAGATATCGCGTGTCGAAATTGTCCGTTCCGTCGAGCACGAGATCGTAGTCGGCGATCAAGTCTGCCGCGATCTCTTCGGTCAATCTGCGCTTGTAGGGCCGCACATCCACGAATGGATTTATTGCGAGCATCCGCTCTTGCGCGGAGAAAACCTTTTCTTTTCCTATGCTTGGATCATCATGCACAATCTGCCGCTGCAAGTTTCCACTATCGACGACGTCATCGTCGATCACGCCGATACGCCCCACGCCCCCCGCCGCGAGATAGAGCAGGACAGGAGACCCAAGCCCCCCGGCGCCGACCACCAGGACCTTGGATTCCTTCAGTTTTTTCTGTCCGGGCCCGCCGAGTTCACGCAGGACCACGTGGCGCGCGTAGCGGTCCAGTTCGCCCTCGGCAAAGACGCCTTGCCGTTTTGTCGTCTCCTGCGTTTCGCGGTTACGGGTGATGTCCCGCAACCGTCTGATTCCAAACGCATAGGCAAACCCCAGCGCCAGAAATCCCGCAAGAATCAACCAACCCGCCGCCGACCCGCCCGTCGCCTCGCGCAGAGCATGCCCCGGTGGCAGGACCAGATGTCCAAGCACCACGCCAAGATAAAGTATACCGATCATCACGAGCCGCGCCCGAACCGGCGCACCCATCAAGAGCCCGACACCCCAAAGTCCCGCAATCAAAAGAAAAATCAGAAGCATCAGAGCCGCCCAGTGGAGCCGAACCCACCCCTGCCGCGCGGCGTTTCCGGCAGGGTCTCGGCGGCTTCGAATGCGCCCCGCACCACGGGAGCGACAACCATCTGGGCGATCCGGTCACCATGCGTGATCACAAAAACCTCCTGACCGGTATTCATCAGGATAACGCCCAGGGCGCCTCGATAGTCGGAGTCGATTGTTCCGGGCGAATTCGGCAATGTTATTCCATGCTTGAGCGCAAGACCGGACCGCGGGCGGACCTGGACTTCAAAGCCGTCCGGAATGGCAAGGCGCAGTCCTGTCGGAACCAGAAGCCGCTGCCCCGGAGCAAGCGTGATCACACCGCGATCCGCGAGGTTGGCGCGAAGGTCCGCGCCTGCGGCTCCCGCCGTCGCATAGGCCGGCAACCCCAGAGACCTGTCCGCCCCAGGCTCCCATGCGAACACGATCCTACAGTCCGTCATGTGCTTTCTCTCTGAAAACAGTCAATTCTTTTTCCCACCACGTCAGGAGTTCAGAGCCGAGGTGATCCTGTCGGCCAGCCGTCGCGCCACCTCGGTCTTGCTCATGCGCGTCCATTCCTCGACACCATCGGCTGAAATCAGCACAACGGCATTCTCCGATCCGCCCATGATGCCGGTCGCGGGGCTGACGTCATTGGCCACGATCCAGTCGCAGCCTTTACGGATGCGCTTCGCGGTCGCGTTTGTGATCACATCGTCGGTTTCGGCCGCAAAGCCTATGACAAGACCCGGGCGGCCCTCGGCGAGTTGCGACACTTCGGCAAGAATATCCGGGTTTTCCGCAAACTCCAGAACCGGCAAGGCACCTGCTTTCTTCTTGATCTTGCTTGAACTTTCGGACGCAACCCTCCAATCCGCAACCGCCGCGGCGAAGACGGCCGCGTCCGCGGGCAGCGCTTGGAGGACCGCCTCACGCATGTCCCGCGCGGTTTCAACCTCGATGACCGAGACACCATGAGGCCGCGCCACGTCCGCGGGCCCTGTCACGAAGACCACCTCCGCCCCAAGATCCCGCAGTGCCGCCGCAATCGCCGTGCCCTGTGCCCCGGAGGACCGGTTGGCGATGTAGCGGACAGGGTCGATCGGCTCATGGGTCGGGCCGGATGTGATCACAATACGCCGACCTTTCAGCGGCCCGTCGGAAAAGGCCGCTTCCACGGCCGCGACGATGGCCGCCGGCTCGGCCATGCGCCCCTCGCCGAACTCGCCGCATGCCATCTCGCCGCTGTCCGGTCCGACAACCGACACGCCATCTGCTTGCAAAACCTTGAGATTCCGCCGCGTCGCAGGATGCTCCCACATCCGTACATTCATCGCCGGGGCGATCATCACGGCTGTGTCCGTCGCCATAAGCAAAGTCGACGCCAGATCATTCGCCAGGCCATTGGCCATCTTTCCCATCAAGTCCGCGGTCGCCGGGGCGACCACGACCAGGTCTGCAACACGGCTGAGTTGTATGTGTCCCATCTGCGCTTCGCGGGTGAGGTCGAACAAATCGCTGTGCACCTCTTCTCCGGCCAGCGCCGACACGCTCAGCGGGGTGACGAATTCCTCTGCGGCCCGCGTCATGACCGGCGTCACCGCAGCGCCGCGCGCGCGCAAAAGGCGGATCAATTCCAGACACTTGTACGCGGCGATGCCACCGCCGACGATCAAGAGTACGCGTTTTCCGCTGAGCATGGCTGGCTCCCTGATGGCCTTCGTGGTCCGACCCGGAAAGTGTTAGGGCCTCGGGGAGGAAAACTCAATTGCCGCGCTGTTGAAGGAACGCCTCACACGGGTCGTCGCGTTGCACGGGTTCGGACCAGGCGATCACATCGAACAGACCTTCGGGCGGACCGCTTCCGATTTCCGATTGTCCAAGCGCTGCTATGACAAGATCCGGAGCCGCCCGATGCAGCAGAAACGGAGCGCCCCAGTCTGTACGTGCGTGGCCGTTTCCCGTGATCACAACCACGGGGCCACCTGTTTCCCGGTATGCGCGGAGCGCTGCACGCGCAAGGCTGGCATCCCTGAGCCTTTGGATCTGCACCATGACCGGCAGCATTTCGGCCGGAAGGGCATCGCAGTGGGCAGCCAGCTGCAACGCTTCGCGCTGCTCCTGCTCGTCTTCCGGCAAGTCTTCCGTCAATCCGTATGTGACGGCGTCCGGGCCGAATACCTCCGCCAACGCGCTGCCCATTACGTCACGGGCCACCTCCCGAGGCACATTGGCACCATAAACCGCGGCCGCCGGTGCCGCCGCGAAAATCGGATAATACCAATCGAAGTCGGGCCAGCCACCCGCTTCCCAGTCCAAGGTGGCTTCCAGCTTGGCCATGTCACGACGCACCGACGGAGTCACTTGATCCGCCTGCACATCGGTCAACATCTCGAAGACCAGTGCTGTCGGACCAATCCGTTCAACCCACTCCGCCTGCCGCTGATGGTGCGCCGGGTTATCGTGTTGCTCTCCAAGGAAAATAACATCCCCAGACAGGTCTGCCCAGGCGGGTCCCGCCAAACCTGCAAAAAAGAGAACCGTCAGACACGCCTTCATGCGAGGAAGTGTTGCACCTCGCCGGACTGGGTTTCAAGCGACTTGCGCATCTTGACGAAGGCCGCCGCCTCCAGCTGCCGCACACGCTCCTTGGACAGGCCCAGCTCGTTCCCGAGGCTCTCCAGCGTGCGCGAGTCATCCCGCAGCTTGCGCTCCCGGACGATGAACCGTTCGCGTTCGTTCAGGCCACTCATCGCAACCAGAAGCCATTCGCGCAACTGCTCCCGGTCGTGACGGTTCTCGACCAACTCGTCCGCCTGTGCGCTGTCGTCTTCCAGGGTGTCGATCCACTCGCGTCCCTCGTCCTCGACGGATTGCGTGGCGTTCAGCGAGAAATCGGACCCCGACAGCCGCCCCTCCATCATCTCCACATCCTGCAGGGGAACGCCGATCTCCTTGGAGATCATTTCGCGCATCTGGTGACGGTCCAGGGACTCCCCGGCCGCCGAGGCCTGCCGCTCCAGCTGTGCCTGCACTCTGCGCATGTTGAAAAACAGGGATTTTTGCGACGACGTGGACCCGGTGCGGACCATGGACCAGTTGCGCATCACATAATCCTGGATACTCGCCTTGATCCACCACACCGCATAAGTCGAAAAGCGCACGCCCCGGTCCGGATCGAACTTGTCTGCCGCCTTCATCAGGCCCAAACCGGCCTCCTGGATGAGGTCATTCATCGGAGCGCCGTAGCGGCGGAATTTTGACGCCATCGAAATGGCAAGGCGCATGTAGGCGGTGATCAGACGATGCAACGCCTGCTCGTCCCGGTCATCGCGCCAGGCATAGGCGAGAGCCCGCTCCGTCTCCGCATCGAGAAGTTCCGCTTTCATCGCCCTGCGGGACAACGTCTGGTCGTTCATTCCATCGAGTGCCATTGCTTTCCCTGTCCTTTTTCGCCAGTCTGGCTCTTTTCTCGCGAACGTCTTACGCGTGGGAAACGGTGGCGGATCACTTTGCATGTGACTGCTGCGGCCATCGGACCTGACAAAGGCGGTCTCAGTATCGTGGCAGCAGCCCGGCTCAGGCGGTCCCGTCGCGCGACTTCAGACGACCAACCGATCTGTGCAGGAAAAGTTCCTGCGCCGATGCACATTTTGTCGATGTAGAAGCTAGCGCGTCCAGTCACAGCCGCCAGCAACACGGCGAAAAATTGCTGGCTGCGCCAGAAACCGACGCGAACGTTAACGCTTTTCTAACCAAGGGGAACACAGTGTGAACCGGACGGTGCGGTTGGAGAATCCGGCAATGGTTGCGCATGCCTATACGGTTGCGTTCGAAGGGGTGGAGGCGCGTCCGGTCGAGGTGCAATGCGCGGTGACGCCCGGCCTGCCCGCATTCGCCATCGTCGGACTGCCGGACAAGGCGGTCTCCGAGGCCCGGGACCGGGTCCGGACCGCGCTCTCCTCGATGGCCATCGCGCTGCCTTCCAAACGCATCACGATCAACCTGTCTCCTGCCGACATGCCCAAGGAAGGCTCCCACTTCGACCTGCCGATCGCGCTCGGACTGCTCGCGGCGCTTGACGTCATCCCTTCCGACAGCGTGGCGCAGACCGTCGCCCTCGGGGAGTTGTCACTGGACGGCACATTGATGCCGGTCATCGGCGCCCTGCCCGCCGCAATGTGTGCGGCACAGGAGGACCGGGCCCTGCTCTGCCCTGCCGCATCCGGCGCGGAAGCGGCGTGGGTCGAGGCCTGCAATGTGCTCGGCGCGTCGACCTTGCTCGAGGTGGTGCAACACTTCACGGGTCAGCGCATCATCCCCACCGCCGTGGCTGGCGAGGTTCACGACGACCGCGGCACCCGCGATCTTCGCGACGTCAAGGGGCAGGAACGGGCCAAGCGTGCACTCGAAATCGCCGCTGCGGGGCGCCATCACATGCTGATGGTGGGCACGCCCGGTTCCGGGAAATCCATGCTGGCCAAACGCTTGCCCGGAATCTTGCCGCCGCTGACACCGATCGAGGCGCTGGAGACCTCGATGATCCATTCGCTGGCCGGTCTGCTTGATGAAGGCGGCATCTCCCGCGCCCGCCCCTTCCGCGAACCGCACCACACGGCGTCCATGCCCGCCATCGTCGGCGGTGGACGCAGCGTCCGGCCCGGCGAGATCAGCCTGGCGCACAACGGCGTCCTGTTTCTCGACGAATTCCCGGAATTCGCGCGAAGCACCCTGGAGACGCTCCGGCAGCCGATCGAAACCGGCGAGGTGATGATCGCGCGGGCCAATGCCCACATCCGCTATCCCTGCCGCTTCATGCTCGTGGCCGCCGCCAATCCCTGCCGTTGCGGCTACATGAGCGATCCGGCGCGCGCCTGTGGCCGTGTGCCTGCCTGCGGTGACGACTACCTCGGGCGAATCTCCGGGCCGCTCATGGACCGCTTCGACCTTCGGATCGAGGTCCCTCCCGTGACCTATGCCGACCTGGATCTGCCAGCGTCCGGCGACAGTTCCGCCGTCGTCGCCGCCCGCGTGGCCAGCGCCCGCGCCCGGCAGATTGCCCGGTTCGGAGAACACGGACCGATGCGCACGAATGCGGATGCGGAGGGCAAGGCGCTCGACGAGATGGCGGCTCTGGACAGCGAAAGCTCGGAGCTGATGCAGAAGGCCGCCGCGCGTTTCGGGTTATCGGCACGCGGCTACCACCGGACGCTGCGCGTCGCGCGCACGATTGCGGATCTCGACGAATCCGATGCAATCCGGAGACCGCACCTCGCCGAGGCGCTCAGCTACCGGCTGACAACTGTGAAAGAGGCCTGAACGAAGGCCGCGACCTGCCGCAGGCTGGCCCGCGCCTTTGGCAGCCAGCCATCGAGCAGGTGCCAGACATGGGGCAAACGATGCTCCACCGTGAGCGTAACCGAGGCGCCGGCGGCCCGCAGATGCTCGGCCATACGCAGCGTATCGTCGCGCAGGATCTCCGTGTCCGCACATTGCAGCAGGACCGGCGGGCAATTCGGAAACACGGCGCGGAGCGGAGAACAACGCGGATCGGTCGGATCCTGCCCGGCCAGATAGTACTCCCGAAGCTCCTCGATCCGTTCCGCCGGCAAGAGGGGATCGGCCTCCCGGTTTTCGGACAGGCTGCGGCCGGTCAAGGCAAGGTCTGTCCATGGCGAGAATGCAAAGGCCGCCGCCGGGGGCTCCCCGGCCTGACAGCGATCCGCCAACAGGGCCAGCGCCAGGCCACCGCCTGCGGAATCGCCTGCAAGAACGATGTCCTCCGGTTCGTATCCCAGCGTTCGCAACCGGCTCCATGCTGCCTGCGCATCCTCGAAAGCACCCGGAAACGGCGTCTCCGGCGCGAGCCGGTAGATCGGGGCACAGACTTCGACGCCGGAGAGCCGCGCCATCCGGGCGAGCATGGCCTCATGCGTCCGTGGACTGCCGACAATATACCCCCCGCCGTGAAAATACAGGATCACGCGGCCCGGTTGCGCGGCGCCGGAACTTATCCAGACCAGGCCACCGGGGCGATGACGGACCACGGTATACGGTGTCGGTCGGACCAGACGCGTCGCTCGGCGAAAGGCGCGCCGCGCCACGGGCACGTCGGCAAGCCGTTGCAGTTGCCGTTTGAAGACAAGGCGAAGCGCGACGTCGATCAGCTCCGCCTGCCAACTCACGCCAGCCGCGCCTCGATCGCCTGCCAGATCTTTTCGGCGACATTGATCCCGTCGAACCGCTCCAACTCCTGGATGCCGGTCGGCGAGGTCACGTTGATCTCCGTCAGATAGCGCCCGATCACGTCGATCCCGACGAAAATCTGGCCGTGTTCGCGCAGGGTCGGCCCGATGGCGGCGCAGATTTCGCGATCCCGCGCGGTCAGGGCAATCTTCTCGGGACGGCCACCCACATGCATGTTGGATCGCACCTCCCCTGCCGCCGGAACACGGTTGATCACGCCAACCGGCTCGCCGTCGACGAGGATCACCCGCTTGTCGCCCGCCGTGACATCCGGCAGGTACTTCTGCACGATCAACGGCTCACGGCTGAACCCGGTGAACAGCTCATGCAGAGACGACAGGTTCTTGTCATTCGCATCCAGCCGGAACACCCCGGCCCCGCCGTTGCCGTAGAGCGGCTTCAGAATGACATCGCCATGCTTCGCCTTGAACTCGCGGATGGTCCTCAGGTCGCGGGCGATTGTCGTCGGCGGGGTCAGGTCCGGAAAGTTGAGAACCAGCAGCTTTTCCGGAAAATTCCGCACCCAGAACGGGTCGTTGACCACCAATGTCTGCCCCTTCAGCCGGTCCAGCAGATGGGTCGAGGTTATATAGTGCATGTCGAACGGAGGATCCTGGCGCAGCCAGACCACGTCCACATCCGCGAGGTCTATCTTGACCTCCTCGCCAAGGGTTGCCGGATCGCCGGCCACCCGCTGCACCGTCATCCAATGGCCGCGCGCGGTGATCCGCCCTTCCTCATACGCCAGCTGATCCGGGCCATAGTAGAACAGTTCATGCCCCCGGGCCTGCGCCTCCTCGGCGAGGCGGAATGAACTGTCAGCGTTGATATTAACCCCGGTGATCGGGTCCATTTGAAAGGCGATCTTCATAGTCACTCCCCGGTTGCCCCCAATAGATGGCGCAACGGGCAGGCGGGATCAATGGCGGTTACATCGCCCCGATGGCGTTCTCCAGAACCGAGATTTCACCGTGGCCGTTGACCAGGGCCACGTCGAAGCGCATCTCGGTGAGCAGACCCAGCGGCTGTGTGCCGAGAAATTCCTCTGCGGCGCGCTGCAACCGCTCGATCTGCCGCGCCGTCAGGTGCTGAACCGCGCCGTCGAAGGTCCGGCTGCATTTCACTTCGACAAACACCACGCCCTTGCCGTCCCGGAATATCAGGTCGACCTCACCCGCCTTGCCACGCCAGCGGCGGCGAAGTTCCGGGTATCCACGCCGTGCGTAGTCGCGAGACACGCTGTCTTCCGCGGCTGTCCCGGCCCGATGATTGACCTGCCCACGTGCACGGCGCACCGGCATCCCGGGAATGGTCTGAAAGTCGTCACGCAAGGCAAGGGTCATCTGTGCACCTTTCCGACGTTATCCGTGGCTACTGCCCCGCCAGTTTCATGGCCAGTTGATACACCGGACGCCGTTTGACGCCGAGCTTGGCCGAAACGCTGTCAGCGGCATCGCGTACGGACATGGTCTCCAGTGCTGTTCTTATCTCATCTTCCATTACCGTTTCACTAACAACTGCGGCCTCCCCCTTGCCGATCAGGACAACGATTTCGCCTTTGGCGGGATTTTGTCCATAAAATGCGGCAAGCTCCGACAGAGAACCGCGCCGGACTTCCTCGAATTTCTTGGTCAGTTCGCGGCAGACCGTGGCCTGTCTCTCGGCGCCCAGCACCTCTTCCGCGTCCCGGAGCATGCCATCCAGGCGCTTCGGGGATTCGTAGAACACCAATGTCGCCGGCACCGCGCCGAGTTCGCCGAGCGTGCGCTTTCGCGCACCGGACGCATTGGGCAGGAACCCGGCGAACAGGAAACGGTCCGTCGGCAGCCCGGCCAGCGTCAGCGCCGTGACCATTGCGGAGGGCCCGGGCGCACTCGTCGCCGCCAGCCCGGCCTCCTGCGCCGCCCGCATCAGATCGAAACCCGGGTCCGATATCATCGGCGTTCCGGCCTCCGAGGCATAGGCCACCGACTGGCCAGCCTCGATCGCAGCAAGCAGCCGCGGGCGGGCACGTGCCCCGTTGTGATCGTGGTAGGCGATCAGCGGACGATCGCCCAGAGCGATCCCGTGGATCTCCAGAAGCCGCCGCAGGCTGCGCGTGTCTTCCGCGGCCAGCACCTCCGCCTGCTGCAGAATGTCCAGCGTTCTCAGCGTAATGTCCCGCGCGTTCCCGATCGGAGTCGCGACAAGGTAGAGACCCGGTGCCAATCCACCACTTTTCCCCGCAAACGTCACTGGACCCCTCTCATGGCTGCTTTATAGTTGGTTACAAATCGCGCCGGGTTTCCCTGCCCGCGCAGACAACGAGGGAGCCCTTCAGTCATGTTTGCCTTTTTGACCTCCGCGCGCAAGGCGGTCCGCCCTGCGGCCTTTGCCCTTGCCGCCATTGCGCTGACCGGGTGCGACGCGTCCATGATGCCGTCTCTCGGTGGCGCCAACTCCGGCGGGCCGAAGATCGACCCGAGCAAACCGATCCGGGTTGCCCTCCTGATTCCGAAGTCCGACGCTGGCGCCGGTCCGGTGGCGCAGTCGCTGGAGAATGCGGCGCGGCTGGCCATATCCGAGCTCAACGGAGTCAAGGTCGACCTGCAGGTCTATGACACCGCGGGCAATACCGGCACCGCCGCGGCCCAGGCACAGCGGGCGGTGGACGAGGGCGCGCGGATCATTCTCGGCCCGCTGTTCGGCGAGTCGGCCAATGCCGCCGGGATCGCCGTGGCCGATGAGGGTGTCAATGTCCTGAGTTTCTCGAACAACCCGTCCATCGCTGGGGGCAACGTCTTCATCCTCGGGCCGACCTTCGCGAACACCGCGCAGCGTCTCATGCGGTACGCCAAGGGGCAGGGCAAGAACAGCGTCGTCGTGGTCTACTCCAACGACGTGCCGGGCCAGTTCGGCAAGGTGGCCATCGAGCAGGCCGCCACCTCCGCCGGTATCCGCATCGCCAGCGCCGAAGGCTATTCGCTTTCGCCCGAAGGCGTCGCCGCCTCCGCGCGGGCCGCGGCGGCTTCGGTCAAGCAGAGCGGCGCGGATTCCGTCTTCATCGCGACCGAGGCGACCAACGCCGCCATGCCGATGCTCCTGAACATGCTGCCGGAGAACGGCGCTTCGCCGGCAAGTACCCAGTACATCGGCCTGACCCGCTGGGACGTCCGGCCGGATCTCTATGGTCTGCCGGGAGCCGAGGGCGCCTGGTTCGCCCTGCCGAACCGCGCACAGCAGGAGAGCTTCAACGGTCGCTATTCCGCCGCCTATGGCTCCGCGCCGCATCCGCTGGCCGGGCTTGCCTATGACGGCATCGCCGCCATCGGCGCTCTGGCGTCCCAGGGACGCGGCGACGCGTTGACCGGAAATGCACTCACCCGTTCAACTGGTTTTAACGGTGTGAGTGGTGTATTCCGCCTGATGCCGGATGGCACGAACCAGCGTGGTCTCGCCGTCGCGACGATCCGAAACAAACAGGTGGTGATCCTTGACCCTGCGCCAAACAGCTTCGGCGGCACCGGCTTCTGAAGCCGCTCCCGGGCAGACCGAAGACCGGATGCCGGACGATCTGATCGCGCCGGCATCCTCGATATTCGACCTTCCGGCGTTGCGGGAGAGGCTGTTCGCAGCGCTGCCAGATGGCGCCGACGAAGCCACGGTGCGAAAGCTGACCGTCCGGATTTTGGGCGAAGCCCAGACCGCCGGGCGAGAAATCATTGCGGCGGCATTCGAGAAGGAACCCTTCGGCGCACGCCGCACCACCCGGTCGTACACCTGGGTGACCGATGGCCTGGTGCGGTTGACATTCGAGGTTGCCACGAAGGTTCTGCATCCCCGCCCGAACCCGACGGAGGGCGAGCGCCTCGCGGTGCTGGCCGTCGGAGGCTACGGCCGGGGTGAGATGGCACCGTTCTCCGACGTCGATCTGCTTTTTCTCACACCGTACAAGATCACCCCTTGGGCCGAGAGCGTCATCGAATCGATGCTCTACATCTTCTGGGACCTGAAACTGAAGGTCGGGCATTCCTCGCGCACGGTGAAGGATTGCCTGCGGCTCGGCGCGGAGGATTACACGATCCGGACCGCAATGCTGGAACATCGCTTCCTGATCGGCCATGCGCCGCTGGCGAAGGATCTGAGCCGGCGTTTGTGGAAGGACCTCTTTGCCGGCAGCGAGCGCGATTTCGTCGAGGCCAAGCTGGAAGAGCGGGACGCCCGACACATGAAACAGGGCCAGCGCTACATGGTCGAGCCCAACGTCAAGGAGGGCAAGGGCGGCCTCCGCGACCTGCAATCGCTCTATTGGATCGTCAAATACGTGCATCACGCGGACGACCTGTCCAAGCTCATCGACAAGGGCGTCTTCCTGCCCGACGAATACGAGGCGTTCTGCAAGGCCGAGCGCTTTCTCTGGGCGGTGCGCTGCCATCTCCATCTTGCCGCCGGACGGGCGAACGAGCTTCTGAGCTTCGACACGCAGGTCGAGGTCGCGGCGCGCATGGGATACAATGACCGCGGCGGACGACGGGCGGTCGAATGGTTCATGCAGGACTATTTCCGCCATGCCACGCAGGTGGGCGACACGACGCGTATCCTGCTGACCTCGCTGGAGGCGACGCACACCAAGGGGGCCCCCATCTTCCAGCGCATCTTCAAGCGTGCCCCCAAGGTCAAGGACGGCTACAAGGTCGTGCACAACCGCCTCGCCATCGAGGCGGACAAGACGTTTCTCAAGGACCCGCTGAACCTGCTGCGGGTGTTCGAGGAGGCGCTGCGCACCGGCCTCCTGATCCACCCGGACGCGATGCGGCTGATCAAGGACAATCTTGACCTGATCGACCAGCCGATGCGCGAGAACCGGGAGGCTCAGAAGCTGTTTCTCGACCTGCTGCTCAAGCACGGCAATCCGGAGCGTGCCCTGCGCCGGATGAACGAGCTTGGCGTGCTGGCGGCCTTCATCCCGGAATTCGCGCCCATCGTGGCGATGATGCAGTACAACATGTACCACCATTACACGGTGGACGAACACACCATCCAATGCATCCTGCACCTTTCGGAGATCGAACACGGCAACCTGGTCGAGGAACTGCCCGTCGCCTCGACGATCCTCAAGAGCGGCGTCAACCGCCGGGTGCTCTATGTCGCGCTCCTGCTGCATGACATCGGCAAGGGGCGGGACGAGGATCATTCGATCCTCGGCGCGATCATCGCCCGCAAGGTCGCGCCCCGGCTCGGCCTGTCGAAGAAGGAGTGCGATACCGTCGAATGGCTGGTCCGCCACCACCTGCTGATGTCGGACATGGCGCAGAAACGCGACATCGCCGACCCGCGCACCGTGCGGGATTTTGCCAAGGCGGTGAAGTCGAAGGAGCGGCTGGACCTGCTTTGCGTCCTGACCGTCTGCGACATCCGCGGTGTCGGACCGGGCACCTGGAACAACTGGAAGGCCGCGCTGCTGCGCGCGCTCTATCGCCAGACCAAACGCGCGCTCGAAGGCGGCATGGAGGATCTGAACCGCGAGATGCGCGGGACCGAGGCCAAGCGCATCCTGCGTGAGAAGCTCCCGGGATGGTCCGGCGCCGAGCTCAAGAACGAGACCTCGCGGCATTATCCTCCCTACTGGCAGGGCCTGCACTACACCGCGCATGTGGTCTTCGCGAATCTGCTCAAGGACATTGGCGAGAACGAGATCCGGATCGACATCCATCCCGACGAGGACCGCGACGCGACCCGCGCCTGCTTTGCCCTGCAGGACCATCCCGGCATTTTCTCGCGACTGGCCGGGGCGCTGGCGCTGGCGGGCGCCAACGTGGTCGACGCCCGTACCTTCACGTCGAAGGACGGCTTTGCCACGGCGGCGTTCTGGATTCAGGACCCGGACGGCCATCCCTACGAGGACACCCGCATCCCGCGCCTGCGCGACATGATCCGGAAGACTCTCAAGGGCGAAGTGGTCACGCGCGATGCCATGAAACCGAAGGACAAGGTCAAGAAGCGCGAGAAGGCGTTCAAGGTCCCGACCCACATCACCTTCGACAACGAGGGCTCGGAAATCTTCACGATCATCGAGGTCGACACCCGCGATCGTCCCGGCCTGCTGTTCGACCTGACGCGGACGTTGGCGAACCAGAACATCTACATCGCCTCCGCCGTGATCGCGACCTATGGCGAGCAGGTGGTGGACGCGTTCTATGTCAAGGACATGTTCGGGCTGAAGCTGCATTCCAAGGTCAAGCGCGACCAGATCGAGAAGAAGCTGCGCGAAGCGATCGACCGGGGGTCCGAGCGGGCTCAGGGGTAACCCCGGTGCGCTTGCGCTGCGCTCTCCCGGCGTTTTGCAGGCTGTCCGACCCCGCTCAAGCTCCGGTCCGGCAGAAGATGGTTTGCACTGTCGCCCGGTGCCCCGGCAGACGTCTTGCGGGGGATCGGCGGGTGGCTGGCGCGGGAGAGAGGCGTGCCCCGGTTCCGGACTGGTCCCCTGAACCCTGCGCCAAACCTGCGCAAAACCTGCATTCCGTAGGCATCGGGATTGCGGTAAGCAGGGCACAATCACGAGGCACAGGGCAGACATGAAACCGATCAAGCTGATCTCCGGCGTTCTCACCGTCGGGTTCTGGACAATGATGAGCCGCGTCCTGGGCGTGGTGCGCGAGATGATGATCCTCGCCTACATCGGCCCCGGCCCCGTCATGGACGCCTTTGTGGCCGCCTTCCGCCTGCCGAACATGTTCCGCCGGTTCTTTGCCGAAGGGGCGTTCAACGCCGCCTTCGTGCCGCTGTTCTCCAAGAAATACGAGGGCGAGGAGGACCCGCTGATCTTCGCCCGCGATGCGCTGAACGGGCTTGCCGTTGTCCTGCTGATCCTCTCGGCGCTCGCGCTTCTGTTCATGCCCGCGCTGGTCTATGCCACCGCGGGAGGCTTTGCCGGGGATGCCCGCTTCGACCTCACGGTTGGCTACGGGCGCATCGTCTTTCCCTACATCTTCCTGATTTCGCTGGCCGCGCTGTTCTCCGGGGCGCTCAATGCCACCGGGCATTTCGCCGCAGCCGCCGCCGCGCCAGTGCTGCTCAATATCTTCGTCGTCGGCTTCATGGTGCTGGGCAGCGTGGTCGGCGGCGAAGCGATCGTCTGGCTGGTCTGGGCCATTCCCGTGGCCGGGGCAGCACAGCTGATCCTCGTCTGGATTGCGGCCGAACGGGCGGGAATCCGGGTTCGTCCCGGTCGCCCGCGCTGGACCCCGGATATGCGCCGCCTCCTGCGCACCGCGATCCCGGCGGCCCTGGCGGGCGGCGTCATGCAGATCAACCTGCTGGTCGGCCAGTTCGTGGCGTCGGGCTTCGAAAAAGCCGTGGGCTGGCTCTATGCCGCCGACCGTCTGTATCAACTGCCGCTCGGCGTGGTGGGCATCGCGGTCACGGTCGTCCTGTTGCCGGACCTGTCACGCAAGCTGAAAGCCAGGGATGACGTGGGGGGCCGCGCCGCCTTTTCCCGCTCGGGCGAGCTTTCCCTCGCCCTGACGATCCCGGCTTCCGTCGCGCTGGTCGTGATCCCGCTGCCGCTGGTCTCCGTCCTCTTCCAGCGCGGGGCCACCAGCAGCGCCGACAGCGCCGCCATTGCGCTGGCCGTCGCGGTCTATGGCCTCGGACTGCCATCCTTCGTGCTTCAGAAGGTCTTCCAGCCGCTGTTCTTCGCCCGCGAGGACACGCGCTCGCCGTTCAACTACGCCGTGGTCGCGATGATCCTCAATGCCGCCATCGCCATCGGCCTCGCGCCGGTCCTCGGCTGGATCGCCCCGGCCATCGCCACCACTGTCGCGGGCTGGACCATGGCGCTGCAACTCTTCCTCGGATCGCGGAAGATGGGCGAGGTCGCCCGTTTCGACGCGCGGTTCTACAGCCGGGTCTGGCGCATCCTGGCTGCCTCCGCCGTGATGGGCGGGGTGCTTTGGGCCGCCCGGATTCCGCTCTCGCCGTTTCTTTTGGAACCCTGGGTGCGGGGCTTTGCGTTAACCTTCCTGATTGCCATCGGAATCGTGTCCTATGGCATCGCGGGACAGGCGCTCGGCGCGTTCCGCCTCTCCGAAATACGGGGCCTGCTGCGCCGCCGCCGAAACAAGGACTGACGCCAGACATGAGCCCGACCGCACTGATCACCGCCGCCGAAGGATTTCCGGCCCTGGAACGGTTGGCCTTCGGTGCCGAACGGGAGTTGGTCCTGTCCTTCCGCATCCTCGACCCGAAGACCCGCCTGCGCGATCCGGAGGTGCGTGAGCGCGGCTTGGACACCTGGGCTGACCTCATGGCCTGGGTCTCGCGGCGCGGTGTCAAGGTGCGCATGCTGCTGGCGGACTTCGATCCACTCTTCACCTCCGAATTGCACCGCAAGGCCTGGGCCAATGCCTCGGGCTTTGCCGATGTCATGCAAGGCGATGTCCAGGTCCTTTGCGCGCCGCACGGGCAGCGCGCCGGAAGCCTCTGGCGCGTGATCATGCGGGGGCGCATCAATCGGGAATTGCAGCGCCTGAAGGACGAGGACAGCACCCGGCTCACACCGATCCAGCGCGCGGTGCTGAAGGCGGGTCCGATCCTGCGCCCGGCGACGATCCATCAGAAATTCGCCATCGCCGACGGAGCCCATTGCATCATCGGCGGGCTCGACGTGAACGAGCGCCGTTGGGACGACCCGGACCACGATCAGCCAGCCGAGGAAACCTGGCACGACGTCTCCGTGGACCTGACGGACACCGACTTCGCCGGGGCGCTGCACGGTCATTTCACCGAATGCTGGAACGCGGCCATCGACTGCGGCGCGGCTGCGCTGGCCAACCCGGCGGAGCGCTACGACACCGCCACCCGCCCGCAGAGCCGTTCCAACATGAAGCTGGTGCGGACCTTCTCCGCCCCCTGCCCCGGTGCCGCCCGTCTGGCCCCGAAGCCGCTGGCCACGGACCACGAAATGGTGCTGACCAAGGTTTTCGCCGCCGCGCGCAAGTATCTTTACATCGAGACACAATTCCTGCGGCACCCGCCACTGGTCGACGCCATGGTCAACGCCTCCAAGGCGTCGCCCGACCTGCAACTGGTCATGATCCTGCCAGCTGCGCCGGACCGGGTGCTGTTCGACGGCGATCACGGCTGGGACGCGCGGCATGCGCACGGGCTGCAGGTCAAGTGCATCGACCGTCTGCGGGACTCCTTCGGCGACCGTGCGGTGTTCCTCTGTCCCGCGAAACCCGAGACGGAAACAAACGGTGGCCCGAAGGTCGCCGGGGCCGGTCCGATCTACGTGCATTCCAAGGTGGCCATCGTTGACGGCGACGTCACCATCATCGGCTCGGCCAACCTCAATGGTCGGTCGATGCGCTGGGACAGCGAAGCCTCGGTGATGATCCGGGATGAGGCCTTCGCAGCAGACCTGCTCTCGCGGCTTGGCGAATACTGGCTCGAAGAGGGCTCCGGCGACAAGGCGCTGACGCAAGCCGCCACCTGGCGCACCTCGGCGGAGCGGGCAGTCGCGCGCAAGCCGGAAAACCGCGAAGGGTACCTCCTGCCCTTCCCGTTGGAAGCCGGACGATCCTTCTCGCGCTTCGTGCCGATCCTGCCGGACGACATGTTCTGACGCCTCAGCGGCTGCGCATCCGGGACAGGAGCCGCGTGAACCCGCCCGGGATCAGCAGGATCGACAGCATGAAGCCGGTGCAGAAGCCCGCCAGTTCCGCCACCCAGTAATTGTTGGCCCCGAACAGCAGGCCGAAGACCAGTTGCAGCCCCATCAGAACGCCGATCATCGAAAACGCCCTGACCTGGTTCGACCCCGCCGCACCGAGCCGGAGCCATAGCAGATAGGTGAAGCCGCCGATCAGCGCGTAATCCCCGGGAAACGCCCCCACCAGCGGCGTCGGATCGTTGAGCACCAGGGCAAAGACCAGCGCCCCGCCGATGCTCCCCAGAAAGAACAGCGCCAGCATCCGCACCGCGCCCATGACCTCCGCCACGATCTTGCCCATGGCGAGCAGGATCACCACGGCAAAGAGCATCTGCGTGAAATTCCAGTGCAGGAACGGGTATGAGACGAAGCGGATCAGGTGCTCCAATGGCCACGTCCCGGTCTCGCGCATCCATTCAAAGACGCGATCCGAAAAGGCAAACCGCTCCATCCAGTCCGACCGCCAGCCGATCGCCGCCGGCCCGCCAGCCAGCCCCCGCGCCCCCAGGGTGAACACCAGTTCGACCCCGAAGATCACCAGCGCCAGCGCGACGACGACGGGCGGCAGCGGATTGACCGGGCTTTCATTGTGCGGATGGGTCATGGCTCGTTCCTTGACGGGATCACGGCCTCTGGGTAAGCCGTCCCGGACGAAATTTCCAGACGGAGAACCATCATGTCGGAGGGTCAGGTCCAAACTGCCTTCACCAAACGCGTTTTCTCGGGCATCCAGCCGTCCGGCGGGCTGACTCTCGGGAACTATCTCGGCGCGATGAAGCGCTTTGCAGGGATGCAGGGACAAGGGTTCCAGACCATCTATTGCATGGTGGATCTGCACGCGATCACCGTCTGGCAGGACCCGGACAAGCTGCGCCGCGCGACGCGCGAACTGTGCGCCGGGTACATCGCCTCCGGCATCGACCCCGAGGACTCGATCCTCTTCAACCAGAGCCAGGTGCCAGAGCACGCGCAACTCGGCTGGATCTTCAACTGTGTCGCCCGCATGGGCTGGATGCAGCGCATGACCCAGTGGAAGGACAAGGCGGGCAAGAACGCGCAGAACGCCTCGCTCGGCCTCTTTGCCTATCCCGCGCTGATGGCCGCGGACATTCTCATCTACCATGCAACGCATGTGCCGGTGGGCGAGGATCAGAAACAGCACGTCGAGCTGACCCGCGACATCGCGGCGAAGTTCAACCATGACTTCGGTGTCGACTTCTTCCCGCTCACGGAACCGGTGATCGAAGGCGCCGCGACCCGCGTCATGTCCCTGCGCGACGGTTCGAAGAAGATGTCCAAGTCCGACCCCTCGGACATGGCCCGTATCAACATGACCGACGACGCGGACGCCATCGCGAACAAGATCCGCAAGGCCCGCACCGACCCGGACGCCCTGCCCTCCGAGGCCAAGGGCCTGGAGGAGCGGCCGGAGGCGCGCAACCTCGTCAACATCTACGCCGCGCTGGCGGACATGAGCGTGGACGACGTGCTGCGCGATGTGGGGGGCAAGCAATTCTCCGATTTCAAGCCGATGCTTGCCGACCTCGCCGTCGACAAGCTCTCGCCGATCTCGTCGGAAATGGCGCGCCTGATGCAGAACCCCGACGAGATCGACGCGATCCTCGCCCGCGGCTCGGAGCGTGCCCGCGCCATCGCGGAGCCGATCCTGAAGCGGACCTACGAGATCGTCGGCATGGTGCGCTGACCGCGCTGAACAACCGGCAAGGGGCGCTCACGGCGCCCCTTTTCATTTGATCGCCGCGCTGACCCAGTCGCGGGCCTTGTCCAACTCGCTCATCGGGAAGGACTGCATCTTCAGCGTGGGGCAGCATGGCGCGTTGCTGAGGATCGGACAGACCCAGCCGATGTCCGACACCACCGCCACCCGGCTGATGCCGGCCAGAACGGAGGCGGGTGTTCCCCCGGGCGGGGCAGCGACGTCATCGCCGAACCCCGAGAAACTCTCGACGACCTCGATCAATCCGATCGGCCCCAGATCGTCGATCACCCGCGAAATCGACAGCATCGCATCGGCATAATCCTGCGCTGCCAGATTTCCGCGCACGGTCAGTTCCACGGTGCACCGATCCGGGCGCGCACTGAAAGTCAGGGGCATGGCATACTCGGCATATCGTCACATTCCAAAAAGACGATGCACGCGGTGCGTGATTTTGTCACGCACCCGGCGCGAATGCGCCATCCGACGATACTTAAGGACAGGTCTTGCCCGGTTCAGGGCTGCGCGACGAGCCTCGCATACAATCTCAGGGCCGTAGCCGCGTCACGAGAGACCGGCGGCAACATGCGATCGTAGGCAGCCCTCAGCAGGCCCGCAATCTCGGGACGCAGGATGACGGTGCCGCTCGGCAGACGGCCAAGCGGCGACGTTTCGCGGAAGGCGGTGTCGGACCAGAGCAGCGCGGTCTGCACCACCTGCGTCAGGGCCAGCGCCTCCGCATCCATTGCCTGCAGCGCCTCGTCCATGCACAGGAAGACAAAGGCGGCCTTGATGGACCCGTCCGGATCGAAGCGGAAATGCCTGTACTGGTTCGCGCCCTCCCGTCGCAGACGCGCCACCAGCGGCTCGAGACCGTCGATCATCCGGCCGAGATCCGGCAGGTCCAGAACCTCCTGCCAGTCGCGGAAGAAGAAGACCATGCAGTTGGCCCCGAGTTCCGGGTCCGTTTCCGCCATCTTGTGGCCGGACAGTACGCAGACCGCCTCGAACGCGCCCTTCACGACCTCCAGCGTCTTGTCCTCGACGCCAAAGACAACCGGCACGATGGGTTTGCCCCACCGGGCGAAGAGGAACCCGCCTGCGCTGCGCGTGAACAGCGCTTCGATCTGTTCCGGTGTGAGCGCTCCGGACATGATGCAGGTCCCCTGTTTCTTCTCTTTCACAAATACTCCCGCGCGCGGTCGGCGCTGGGTCGCGACCCTGCATACAGGCACATCCGGTGCCGGGCAACCGGCCTGATCCCGGGCCGTCGCTCTGTAGGGCGGGGCTATGCCCCGCACCGCCTCAGCCGTCGAACAGGGAGCCCTGATCCGGCCCGCGGGGTGCGGCCATTCCAAGATGCGTCCAGGCCTTCTGCGCCAGCATCCGCCCCCGCGGCGTGCGCTGGATCAGCCCCTGTTGCAGCAGGTAGGGCTCGACAACCTCCTCCAGCGCATCCCGGCTTTCCGACAGTGCCGCGGACAGCGTCTCGATCCCCACCGGCCCCCCGGCATAGTTCTCCGCGATCAGGCGCAGGTAACGACGGTCGGCCCCGTCAAGGCCAAGACTGTCCACACCAAGCCGGGTCAGCGCGCCATCGGCCAACGCCTGCGTCACCACACCGCCGCCTTCGACCACGGCGAAGTCCACCACACGGCGCAGGAGCCGCCCGGCGATGCGCGGCGTGCCGCGCGAGCGTCGGGCAATCTCCAGTGCGCCGTCGCCTTCGACGGTCACGCCCAGCTTGCGGGCATTGCCGGAGACGATGATCTCCAACTCCTGGATCGTGTAGAAATTCAGCCGCGTCGGGATTCCGAAACGGTCGCGCAGCGGTGTCGTCAGCAGGCCCAGCCGCGTCGTGGCCCCGACCAGCGTGAACGGCTGGAGTTCGATCCGCACCGTCCGCGCCGCCGGCCCCTCGCCGATCACCAGATCGAGTTCGAAGTCCTCCATCGCCGGGTAGAGTACCTCCTCCACCGCCGGGTTCAGCCGGTGGATCTCGTCGATGAACAACACGTCGTTGCGTTCGAGGTTGGTCAGAATCGCCGCCAGGTCCCCGGCCTTGGCCAGCACCGGCCCCGAGGTCATGCGAAAGCCGACGCCCAGCTCGCGCGACATGATCTGCGCCAGCGTCGTCTTGCCGAGGCCGGGCGGGCCGTGGAACAGCGTGTGATCCATCGCCTCGCCCCGCGATTTCGCGGACTGGATGAAGACCTTGAGGTTCGCCCGCGCCTCCGCCTGCCCGACGAAGTCCTCCAGCATCTGCGGACGCAGCGCGCGGTCGTAATCCTCCGGGCGCGGTTCGGGGCGGAGGGTCGGGTCAGGTTCCAGCATCCGTTACCCTTTCGGTGCCAGCAGCTTGAGCGCGGCGCGGATCAGCTCTGCCGTATCCGCCTCCGGAGCCTCTCCGGCTGCCTGCGCAACCGCCCCTGCCGCCTCGCCCGGCGCATAACCGAGGTTCGACAGGGCCGAAAGCGCCTCCGCCTGCGCCGAGACGTTGGCTTTCGGGGGCGCTTTCGCCACGGGCTTCGGACCGGGCGCCACCGGCTCGATCACCGCGTCGTCCAGCGCGGGCGCCGCCTGGCCCGCCGCGCCCATGGCCATGACCGCCGGCGCCTTGTCCTTGAGTTCGTTCACGACGCGTTGCGCGGTCTTCGGGCCAATGCCCTTCGCCGCCTTCACCGCGTTCCAGTCACCCAGGGCAATTGCCCGGCTGACGCCGTCCGGGCCGAGCGTGCCAAGGATGGCCAGAGAAGCCTTGGCGCCGACCCCCTGCACGCTCATCAACAGGCGATGCCATTCCTTCTCCACCAGCGTCGGGAAGCCGAACAGCTGGAGCAGGTCCTCGCGCACCAGCAGATCCGTCCAAAGGGCCGCCGCCTCGCCCACCCCCGGCAGGCTCGCCAAGGTCCGGTCCGAGCAATGCACGATGTACCCGACGCCGCGCACGTCGATCAGCACGGAGTCCAGCCCCTTGTACTCGATCCGCCCTGCAATCCGTCCGATCATGCCCGTACCTTCAATGCCTGCGCCCCATGATAATGCCCGTGACAGAGCGCGATGGCGAGGGCATCCGCCGCATCCGGGCTGTCGAGCGTGGCGGAGGGCAGTTGCAGCTTGATCATGTACTGGATCTGGTGCTTGTCCGCATGGCCCGCGCCGACGATGGTCTTCTTGACCTTGTTGGGGGCATATTCGCCGATCTCAAGGCCGAACTGCGCAGGGACCAGCAAGGCAATCGCCCGCGCCTGACCGAGTTTCAGCGTTGCCACGGCGTCCTTGTTCACGAAGGTCTGTTCCACCGCTGCGGTGTCCGGGCGAAACCGCTCGAACACATCGGTCAGGGCGGCATGCAGGGACAGCAGGCGCGGACCGAGATCGCCGGACGACGAGTGAATCGTCCCGTTCGCCACGTGACGGAATCGCCCGCGTTCGCCCTCGATGACCCCCCATCCGAGGTTCCGAAGCCCCGGATCGATTCCAATTATCCGCATGCTGCTCGCCATTGTTGTTTTGCAGCCACGGTTAGCACGAAACGCGAACATGGGCCAAGCAAAAACCAGCCATCGCCCATTTGCGACATCCATTGCCCAAAGGCGACGCAACCATTCCGGATTCGCCGTTTGGGATCAGAAACACGACATCGTCCCGCAGCGTTTTCTGTCTTTTTTAGTAATGCCTTAACCACGTTTTCTGCTATGCAGCATAAGCATTGGAGCCATGCAATTCCAGAGCTTGCTGGAAGTTTTCATTCTGCCTATTTGGCGAGCGAACACGGAGAAATTCCGTCCACGTTTCAGCCTCTCGGAGAACCACCATGTCTACCTATGACGTGAACCGCAACTACGCCACCGCGCATGCCGCAAACCGTGTGGGTTACTACATCGTCAGCGCCGTCTCGATGCTGGCCGCCTGGAATGACGCCCGTCAGACCCGCAAGAGCCTCGCCGCGCTGACCGACCGCGAGCTGGACGATATCGGCCTGTCCCGCAGCGAAATCGAAGACGTTGTTGCCCGCGGCCGCTGAACCGGCCACGACCATGACGCATAACGGTGCAAGGCCGCGCTCCTGATCGGGAACGCGGCCTTTTTCTTGCGTGAGCGAGAGAGCGAGAGAAGACGGATCGGCTGCCGGTCAGCCGAGATAGGGCGCGAGAAGCGGCGCGAGGTAGGCGGTGGCGGGGTCGATCTGCAACGCCCAGGCTGCGCCCTGTTCCAGGATGCTGCCGGACTGCAAATGCTCCAGATGCGCGCCGTAGCCCTCTTCACCAAGCCCGGCCAGCAGGAACACCTTGAACCCGAGTCCCACCGCAACCGCCAGGACCAGAAGACGGATCATGAATCCGCCAGCCTTGCTGTCCGGCTTCTGAATGATGACGCCGCTGGTGCGGTCGAGCTTGTTGACATAGCCCTGCGCCATCCGCTTGTGCTTGCGGCGCAGCGCTTTCTGGCGCTTTTCAAAGGTCTGGAGCGTGCTATCCATGGCAGCCTCGGAGTGTCCGGCCCCCACCGGATATCCGCCATAATTAGACGCGAAATAAGGCAAAACTTGGGCAGGTGCCGCGAGTTCTCCCTAAATCCGACCTGAAATCACACGGTTTTTTGCAAGGTCAGCGTCACCCAGTCGCCAATCACATCGCGCCGCAACTGATTGATGCCGTTTTGTGCATAAACCTCAACCACCTCATCCGCCTGACGGGTCAGGATGCCGGACAGAATCGCGTAACCGCCCGGCTGGAGATTCGCTGCCATATCCGGCGCGAGGTCGATCAGCGGCTGTTTGAGGATGTTGGCAAACACGAGGTCATAGGGCGCACGGTCGGTCAGCGCCGGGTTGCCGAAGCCCGCCGCCTCGACGCAGGTGACCTTTTCGGCCAGCCCGTTGGCCGCGACATTGGCCTCCGCCACTTCGACGGCCACTTCGTCGATGTCCGACGCCATGACCGGGTTCGGCCAGATCGCAGCCGCGCCCATGGCGAGCACCGCGGTGCCGCAGCCGATGTCCGCGACGTTTTGCCCGGTGAAGCCCTGCGCCGCGAGGCGATCCAGCGCCTCCAGGCAACCCTGCGTTGTGCCATGGTGGCCGGTGCCGAAGGCCATGGCCGCCTCGATCAGCAGCGGCACGCTGTCAGCGGGCACCTTGTCGGCGTCATGGCTGCCGTAGACGAAGAAGCGGCCCGCAACGACCGGCGTCAGCTCGCGCCGCACCTTGTCGACCCAGTCGGTGTCCGGCACCTCGGAGACCACGAAGGGCTGCGCCTCGTAGGCCGCCGCGAGCAGCGCCAGTTCGATGTCGTTCGGCTGCGCAAGAAAGTAGCCGCCAACCTCCCAGGTTCCCGAGCCGTCCTCGATCTCGAATACGCCGACGCCGGTGGGTTCCGGGTCCATGTCCTCCAACGCCTCGCCAAGCGCCTCGGCTTGCGTTTGCGACATCAGTTTGGTGAAGGCGGTGTAGGTCTTGGCCATGGATCTGTCCTTTCGGGTCTCGCCGACCCGATACCGTGTTTCGACGGTCGTTGAAATGCCCTATTCGGCAGGCGCGGGGGCCAGCACGGAGAATACCGTTTCATTGCCCGGTTCCGGGTGGCGCGGGATGAGCAAGGCAAGGATCAGGCTGACACTGGCCATGGCAGCGGCAAGGCCGAAGACCGCGCCCGGCGAGACCAGCCACAGATACCCGAGCAGGGCGGGCAGGAATACCGCCGCGATGTGGTTGATGGTGAATGCCACGGCGGCGGTGGGGGCGATGTCGCCCGGGTCCGCGATCTTCTGGAAGTAGGTCTTCAGCGCCAGCGCGAGGGCAAAGAACATGTGGTCCAGCACATAGAGCGTCGCCGCCAGCACCACACCCCAGCCAAACCAGTAGACCCCGCCATACAGCAGGAAAACGGTCACAAGGCCGGTGTATTCGAAGATCAGCGCGTTGCGCTCGCCGAAACGGGCCACGACCTTCCCGAAGACCGGGGCAATGGCCATGTTGGCAATCAGGTTGATGAGGTACAGCGCCGTCACCTCATGCACCTCGAAGCCGAAGCGTTCGACCATCATGAACCCGGCGAAGACCACGAAGATCTGCCGCCGTGCGCCGGCCATGAACTGCAGCGCGTAATAGAGCCAGTAGCGGCGGCGCAGGATGAACTTCTTGACCTGCGGGTTGGGACTCTCGAACTGCGGAAAGGCAAAGGCGCAATAGGCGACGATGATCAGGGTCATGCCGCCAGAGGCCATGTAGACGAAGTTGTACGACAGATCAAAGGCTTGCCACGTCATGACAATCAGGACGTACGCCACCAGCGTCGCCGCCGAGCCCGCCGCGAGCAGCCAGCCGAGCATCTGCGGCGCACGGTCCTTCGGCAGCCATTGCAGTTGCAGCGACTGGTTCACCGTCTCGTAGTAGTGAAAGCCGATGGAAGACAGGAGCGTGACGATCATCAGCCCGCCGACCGTCGGGAACCAGGCTGTCACGGCGGTGGCCACCCCGAGCAGCGCGAGGGAGAGAAGGCCCAGAACCTGCTCGCGCATCACCAGCAGCACGAGGATCACCCCGATGGCGAGGAAGCCGGGGATTTCCCGGACCGTGTGCAGCCAGCCGATATCGGAGCCGTTGAACTGCGCCGCCTCGATGACGAAGTTGTTCAGCAGCGCCGACCAGGTGGCAAAGCTCAGCGGCATGGCCACGGCCATCAGGAACAGCAGCGTGATCGGGCGGCGCCAGATCGGCAGGGAACGGGCTTCGGACAGGGGTACGGTTTTCATGCCATCGGCATTACGCCCAATCCCCTGACTTGGCGAGAGATTCCTTCGGGCCAAACCGCACATTCCGCGCGGACGATTGCAGAGGGGGCCGCCTGCGCCGGTTTCCGGGTCTGCTGATCTGGATCAAGGCAAACGCATTCAAAGGATTGCATACAGGCCACACCTTTCGGGAAGAGGAAAGCGCCATGGATATCGTCCCCCTTGTCGACCGCATCGGAGAGGCCCCGACGGCGGCCTTGTTCGGCCTGATCGCCGGGGTGACCTTCGGTGTCGCGGCGCAGCGCTCGCGGTTTTGCCTTCGGGCCGCGACAGTTGAGTTTGCGCGGGGCATGATGCAGGACAAGATTGCGGTTTGGCTGCTGACCTTCTCTACCGCCGTCGTCTGGGTGCAGGCGGCGCATCTCCTTGGATTCGTTGACACAACCGAAGCGCGGATGATGGCGGTGCCGGGCAGTTGGTCCGGCGCCATCATCGGCGGGCTGCTGTTCGGCGCGGGCATGGTGCTGGCGCGGGGCTGCTCGGGGCGGCTGCTGGTGCTGGCGGCCACGGGGAACCTGCGGAGCGTGGTTTCAGGACTGATCTTCGCCGTGGTGGCCCAGATGAGCCTCAAGGGTTGGCTGGCGCCGGTCCGGGACTGGATCGCGGGGCAATGGGTGACCAGCGGCGGGCGGAACGTCGACCTCATCGCCGCGGCGCATCTGCCGGAGCAGGCGGGGCTTGTGATCGGGCTTTCTATCGCCTTGTTTGCATTGGACCTTTCCCGTCGCAACAATATCGGTTGGACGCGGTTGGTGTTTGCGTCGGGGGTCGGGTTTGCGGTGGCGTTGGGCTGGGCGCTGACGACGGCCTTGGCGCGGGTGGCGTTCGAGCCAGTGCAGATCGAGAGCCTGACCTTCACCGGCCCCTCCGCCAACACGCTGATGTTCTTCCTCGACCGCACGTCGATCCTGGAGTTCGACGTGGGGCTGGTGCCGGGCGTGGTCATCGGCTCCTTCCTTGCTGCGCTCGTCAACAAGGAGCTGAAATTTCAAGGGTTTGAAGGCCCAACCCCGATGCGAAACGCAATGATCGGCGCGGCGCTCATGGGCTTTGGCGGGATGCTTGCCGGGGGGTGCGCCATCGGCGCGGGGGTCACGGGCGGCAGCATTTTCGCCGGCACCGCCTGGCTCGCGCTGTTCTGCATGTGGGTCGGCGGCATGAGCATGGACTGGATGCTCGGCGGGCGGGGGCAGCCGGCGACGGTGTGAGGGTAACGCAGCGAGCGGTGGATTAACCGGGGAGGCAGTGGCGAGTCGGCCCGCCCGGCTGCCGGGTGGCCCGCCGAGTTTGGTACAAAACCTGCCGATTTTCGTACAGACTACCCCCTCGCCGAACCGGGCTCAAACCGCGGGATTTCGGCGTTTGGTACGATTCGGACCGCGTTTCGTACAGATTTGCCGTCCCGCCCGATTCCGGCCCGTCGAGGCCCCTTACCAGACCTGCGAGGCGGGCAAAAAATTTTGCCGGGACAAAATTTTCTTCGGGGCGCTGCCCCGTCCTTCGGACTCCCCGAGGTATTTCAGGACCAGAGAAGCCCGAGGGGGGACTGCCCCACGGGCCTCAGGTCCTGAGCCGCCAGCCGGTCTTGAAGATCCACCAGACCACCGCGAGGCAGAGGCCGGTGAAGGCGGCGATGGCGAGGAGCGAGAGGCCGATGGGCACGTCCGCCAGGCCGAAGAACGCCCAGCGGAAGCCGGAGATCAGGTAGACCACCGGGTTGAACAGGGTGATCGTCTGCCACACCGGCGGCAGCATGGAGATGGAATAAAAGGACCCGCCGAGGAAGATCAGCGGGGTGATGACGAGCAGCGGCACCAGTTGCAGTTGTTCGAAGTTGCCCGCCCAGATGCCGATGATGAACCCGAGCAGCGCGAAGCTGATGCAGGTCAGAACGAGGAAGGCGAGCATGGCCAGCGGGTGCATGATGCTCAGGTCGACGAAGAGCGCGGCGGTGCCGAGGATCACAAGGCCGATGAACAGCGATTTCGTCGCCGCCGCGCCGACATAACCGATGACGATTTCGAGAAAGTTCACCGGGGCGGAGAGCAGTTCGTAGATCGTGCCGATGAATTTCGGGAAGTAGATGCCGAAGGAGGCATTCGAAATCGCCTGGGTGATGACGCTGAGCATGATCAGCCCCGGCACGATGAAGGCGCCATAGGAGACGCCCTCGACCTGGTCGATGCGGCTGCCGATGGCCGCGCCGAAGACGACGAAATAGAGCGAGGTGGAGATCACCGGCGAGATGAAGCTCTGCGCCAGCGTGCGGAAAAAGCGGGCCATCTCGTTGACGTAGATGGCTTTGATCGCGCCGAAGTTCATGCGGCTGTGTCCTTCTGCTGGTCCGGCTGCTCTGCGACGAGGCCGACGAAGATGTCTTCGAGCGAGTTCTGCGCGGTGGAGACGTCGCGCACGACCAGCCCTTCCTCGGAGAGCGCGGACATCAGGCGGGCAATGCCGGTGCGCTCCGCGCCGGTGTCGTACGCGTAGGTCAAAGTCTTGCGGTCTTCGCTTTGAGCGAGGTTGAAGGCGGCGAGACTGGCGGGGATGGAGTCCACGGGATCGTCCAGTTCAACGGTGAGTTCCTTCTTGCCCATGCGGGTCATCAGCGAGGTTTTCTCCTCTACCAGAAGGATCTGCCCCTTGTTGATGACACCCACGCGGTCGGCGATGGCTTCCGCTTCCTCAATATAGTGGGTGGTCAGGATGATGGTCACGCCATCGCGGCGCAGTTCCTCGACGATCTGCCACATGTCGCGGCGAAGTTCGACGTCGACCCCGGCGGTGGGCTCGTCGAGGAACAGCACGCGCGGCTCGTGGCTGAGCGCCTTGGCAATCAGCACCCGGCGTTTCATGCCGCCGGAGAGCGCCATGACCTTGGTGTCCTTCTTGTCCCAGAGCGAAAGCTTGCGGAGGATCTGTTCGATAAGCGCGTCATTCTTCGGCAGGCCGAAGAGGCCGCGGGAGAAGGAGACGGTGTTGAACACTTTCTCGAAGGGTTCGAGGTTGATCTCCTGAGGCACGAGACCGATGAGGCGGCGGGCGGCGCGGTAGTCGGAGATGACATCGTGGCCGCCGACCGTGATCGTGCCGGAGGTCGGCTGGGTGATCCCGCAGATCGCGGAGATGAGGGTTGTCTTGCCCGCGCCGTTGGGTCCGAGAAGGGCGAGGATCTCGCCTTCCTCGATACGCAAGGTCACGCCGCGAAGGGCTTCGAACCCGCCGTCATAGGTTTTCCGCGCATCGCGGATGTCCACCATTGCCATGGGGTGCTCCTCCTGTTCGTCGCGAATAAGTAGACTGTCCGGTTCACTTTGCCAATGTGCGAGAATGCACAAAGGCAAGGCGTGTCGTTTTCAGGATGGTCCCGGGATATACCCGGCGCATAAGGCAGGGACATGCAAGCTCCTGACCGGCCCGCCCTGGGCATCCTCCTCATCTGTCTTGGCGTCCTCGCCATGTCCGTCAACGATCTGCTGATCAAGGTGCTGTCGGGGGGCTATCCGCTGCACCAGATGGTGTTCGTGCACTCGGCCATCGCGCTGCTGTTCACTTTCGTCCTCGTAATGGCGGAAGGCGGTCCGCGCATCCTGCGCACCGGACGGCCGTTGCTGCACGCGCTGCGCGGGGCGCTGGTGGTGGCGGCGAACATGACTTTCTACGCGGCGGTGGCGGTGATGCCCCTCGGGCAGGCGACGGCGCTGTTCTTCGTCGCCCATCTGTTCATCACGGCGCTGTCGGTGCCTTTGCTCGGCGAGCGGGCCGGGCCGTGGCGATCAGGCGCGGTGCTCGTCGGCTTTGCCGGGGTGCTGGTGATGCAGCGGCCCTGGGCGAGCGAGGTCGCGGTGTCGCGCTGGGTGCTGCTGCTGCCGGTGCTGGCGGCGCTGTGTTATGCGCTGATGCAGGTGTTGACGCGGCGGCTCGGGCTGACCATGCGGGCATCGGCCCTGGCGGCCTATACGCAGGGGACGTTCCTTCTGGTCTCTGCCGGATTCTTCGCGGTGGCCGGCGACGGGCGGTTCGCGGAGGGCCTGGAGAACGAGAGCCTCGTGTTCCTGCTGCGCCCCTGGGTCTGGCCGACGCCGGGGGATTGGCCGGTGTTCCTCGGGCTCGGGCTCTGCGCGGCGGTGTTCGGCTACTGCCTGAGCGCGGCCTATCGGCTGGCCAATGCCGCCACCCTCGCGCCGTTCGAGTACATCGGACTGCCGATGGCGATCCTCTGGGGCTGGCTCGTCTTCGGCGAGTGGCCGGGCGTCGCGACCTGGGTGGGCTGCGCGCTGATCGTCGGTGCCGGGGTGGTGGTTTTCCTCCGGGAAGAGCGCAAGGACGGGGCGGTGCCCGGGCGCCGGACGCGGTGGGACCGCCGGTGAGAACGGCCTGATCGGGGGGAGCCGGAACCCGAGAAGGGATCTGCCCGGTTTCAGGGAATGGGGTCTTCAAGGAATGGGGTCGGCATCGCGCGGATGATGCGGCACGATGAAGCCCGGGATGCCCGCGAGGCCGCGGCAGATCTGTCGCGGCCCCAACCAACACCCCAACACCCCTCTCACAGCCGTGACGCGACAGGCGGCAGATTTCCTGCTACACTTTGCCACATCAAGCCACGCAGAAGCCCGGACGGGCCAGTGTCTGCTCCGGGTCGCTTGGCGCTTGTCGCAACGCCAAAACGGAGAAGTCTCATGCCTGAAACCATCGGAAACCCGCTGTCCTGGGGCGCGCGTGCGCTTGGCATGGCCGGGCACCACGTCGCCGAAAGCGCCGACCGCATCGGCAGCCACGACACCTCTGTCCCAAGGGTGCAGACCCTGACCATGGACGATCTGGGCCATGCGCTCGCCGCCGGGTGGGAGGATTTCCTCGCCTGCCGCAGCGACGTGATGTTCCTGGTGCTGCTCTATCCGGTCATGGGCCTCGTGCTCATGGGCATCGGCTTTCACATGGCGCTGATCCCGCTGTTGTTCCCGCTGGTCATGGGCTTTGCCCTGATCGGGCCGGTGGCGACGGTCGGGGTCTACGAACTCAGTCGACGCCGCGAACGGGGCGAGGAAACCCATTGGTTCACGGCGCTGAAGGTGGTCGAGCGGCCCTCCTTTGGGGCGATCTTCGTCTTTGGCCTGTATCTCGCCGCGCTGCTGGTGGTCTGGATGCTTGTGGCCGCCGAGATATACGGGGCGACGATGGGACCGGCGGGGCCGGAAAGCCTCGGGGCATTCGTCTCCGCCGTTCTCGGAACCGGGGAAGGCTGGCTGCTGATCATCGTCGGCTGCGGCGTCGGCGCGGTCTTTGCGGTGGTTGCGCTGGCGATGTCGGTGGTGACTGTGCCGCTCTTGCTCGACCGCACGCCGGGACTGCCGGTGGCAGTGATGACCTCCGTGCGGGTGCTGCAGCAGAACCCGGTGGTGATCCTGACTTGGGGCGTGATGGTCGCGGGGCTGCTTGTGCTGGCGGCGATCCCGATGCTGCTCGGCCTCGTGATCGCGCTGCCGGTGCTGGGTCATGCGACCTGGCACCTGTATCGTCGGGCGGTGCTCTGAGCACGGTCTCCGGCAGACCGTAGGGCGGGGCTATGCCCCGCCTCCCCCGCGGGTCAGGCGATCTTCAGAACGATCTTGCCGATGTGGCCCGAGCTTTCCATGCGGGCGTGGGCGGCGGCGGCCTCTTCCAGAGCAAACTCCGAATCCATCACCGGGGCGACGGTCCCGGCGTCCAGCAGCGGCCAGACATGAGTACGCAGTTGCTCCGCGATGCGGGCCTTTGCAAGATCGCTTTGCGGGCGCAGGGTGCTGCCGGTGATGGTCAGCCGCCGCGCCATGACCTGCGCGAAGTTCAGTTCCGCCTTCGGCCCGGAGAGGAAGGCAATCTGCACCAGCCGCCCGTCGTCCGCCAGCGCCTTGACGTTGCGCGGGATATAGTCGCCGCCGACCATGTCGAGGATCAGGTCCGCGCCGCCTTCCGCGCGCAGCACCTCGACGAAATCCTCCTCGCGGTAGTTGATTGCCCGCTCCGCCCCGAGATCGGAACAGGCCTGGCATTTGTCGGCGGAGCCGGCGGTGGCGAAGACGCGTGCGCCGAGGGCCTTCGCGAGCTGAATGGCCGTGGTGCCGATACCCGACGAGCCGCCGTGGACGAGGAACCGCTCCCCCGCCGACAGCCCGCCGCGCATGAAGACGTTGGACCAGACGGTGTAATACGTCTCCGGCAGGCAGGCGGCCTGTTTCAGGTCCATGCCCTGCGGCACAGGCAGGCAATGGGCAGCGGGGGTGGCGACATATTCGGCATAACCGCCGCCGGGCAGCAGCGCGCAGACCGCGTCGCCGATCTTCAGCCCGGCGACCCCGGCGCCAAGGGCGACCACCGTCCCGGCCCCCTCCAGCCCCGGCAGATCCGAGGCGGTGGGCGGCGGCGCGTACATGCCGGCGCGTTGCAGCGCATCGGGGCGGTTGACCCCCGCATAAGCGAGTTTGAGCACCACCTGCCCGGGCGCGGGGGTCGGCACGGGGCGCTCGCACAGCTGGAGCACCTCCGGTCCGCCGGGTTTGGTGATCTCGATGGCGCGCATCCTGTCGGTCATGTCGGTCTCCTGAGCGTTTGACGGGACCGTGACGGAAGCGGGCGCGCGGGGCAAGAGGTCCCGGCGCGGGGCCGGGACAGGGTCCCGATCAGCGGCGCGGCTGCGCGCCGCCCGGCAGATCGCTCGCCCGCTCCGGGGCGCGCACGTGCTCGGCGAGTTTCATCGGACCGGCGAGAAGCGTCGACAGGAAACGGTTCTCGCGCACCTGCGCCTTGACCTTCTCGAATCGCATGACGTCCTCGATACGGCGGTCGAGGAAGGCCCAGGTGGCCTCGTCGCCCGGTGAGGTATCGCCGAGCCAGTAGAGGACGGTGGAGGAATAGACCGCCGAGAGCGTCGCCCGCTTGGAATACCAGTTGATGTCGCGGGAGCTGTCGCCCAGCGCGGTCCAGATGGCATCCGCCGTGCCCCAGATCAGCTTCGCCCCGTCGGTCGCATGCATCGGCAGGGCGGAGAGCGTGGCGCCGCGGCGCACGACCTCCTTGTCGCCGATCACTTCGAGCCGGGTCCGCACGGCAAAGGCAACCTTGTCACGGAAGCGCATCTGCGAAAGGTCGGCCTCGGCCAGCCGCGCCAGCATCAGCGCGTCGCCGCGCTTGTGGAAGGCAACCGCGAGATCCACCGCGCCGCGCGGGAACAGGCCAAGCGCCACGACCCGGCTGATGCCGGTGTCGGTCAGCGCGGCGCGGAAGGTGGTTTCGGACCAGCCGTCGAAGGGCACATGGTCCAGGGCCGCGTCGAGCAGCGTGTCTTGCAGGGTGTGTGGCATGGGTCGCTCCTTTCCACGTCGCAGGCCAAGGGTATCCGGGCGGCGCGTTGCTTGAAAGCGGACAAATCGCCCGCTGCCGCCGGGCTGCACCCTCTGGACCGGGCGCGATAGCCCTTTGACATGTAGGCCGAAGGCGGCTATACGGCCACTTCCTGCGCTTTTTGCAACTCAAACCTAGAAAGGTGGTGACAACCACATGCAGGTCAGTGTTCGTGACAACAACGTCGATCAGGCGCTCCGCGCCCTGAAGAAGAAGCTCCAGCGCGAAGGCGTGTTCCGCGAAATGAAGCTCAAGCAGCATTTCGAGAAACCGTCCGAGAAGAAAGCACGTGAGAAGGCCGAGGCAATTCGCCGCGCCCGCAAGCTCGCTCGCAAGAAGGCTCAGCGCGAAGGTCTTCTCTAAGGCCCGCCACAGATCGACTTCATGAACGGAAGTCGGGGCCGGATGGCTCCTCAGACGACCCCCGGGGCATGCGCCTTTCGGGGGTTTGTCGTTTTCCTGGCGGGGAAAATTTTGTCGGGGCAAAACTTTTGTCGGGAGCTTTGCTCCCGTCCATTCGAGACTCCCTCAAGGTATTTCGGGACCAAAGAAGTGGAGGCGCCGCGCCCCGTCTTCTTTGGTCCCGAAATACCTCAGGGGATGAATGCGCGAAGCGCAGAAGGGGGCGGCGCCCCCTTGAAAGCGAGCGAAGCGAGCGCCGGTCGCCTCGCATGAGCGAGGCGAAACCCCTGATCCGCAGGACCTGCGTCGGGGTCAGCTCGGCCCGATCATGAAGCAGGTGATCTGCCGCGCCTGCAGGCGGCGGCAGGCCAGGTCGGCCTGGTCGCGGGTCAGGCCCATGAAGTTGGCGTCGAAGCCGCGATTGCCCTTGTTCACCTTGCGCAGCGCCCCGTCGAGGGAAGCGGTTTCGGTCAGGGCGGTCTTCAGCAGGATCTTCTCCGCGTCGAAGCGGCTCGGGTAGCGGCCGATGTTGATGCCCCAATGCCGCCCGCCGGAGGTCGACAGCCGGGTGACCACTTCAGCCTCCCGCGCCGGGGTTGCAGTGTCGCGGATCTCGGCGGCGGCCAGTTGCACCCCTTCAGGCCGACGTGTCGGCTTGATCGAGGTGTCCGGCGCGATGCCCACGGTTTCGGCGGCCACCGGCGGCGGTCCGACGGGCGCGACGGATGCGACGGTCTGCACCTCCTTGAGCACGTTTTCGATGTCGGCCTGCACCCCCGCCACCAGTGGCGCGACGTCCGCGGCGGTCACCGCGGGCGGCCTGGCCTGCGGGCGCAGGCTGCGGGTCACCGCGGCGCGGGCGACGCGGATGGTCTTGGCCCGGGTTCCGGGCGCCGGGTTGCTGCTTTGCGCGACGACCACATCGGCGCCTGCCCCAAGGTAGGGCGGCTTGCCCGGCGCGCGGAACGGCGCGTTGGGCGAGGTCTTGCGGAAACCCAGGTCCAGCAGTTCCGCCACCTTGGCATTGCGCGACGCCGTCGAGCTGCCGCCGAACACCGTTGCGATGACCCGTTCGCCGCCGCGTTCGGCCGAGGCGACAAGGTTGAAGCCCGCCGCGCGGGTGTAGCCGGTCTTGATCCCGTCCGCACCCTTGTAGCTCTGCAACAGGCGGCTGTTCGTGTGGCTGACCTGGCGCACGCCGGCATCGGCGGTGATGCGGGAGAACAGGTTGTAGTATTGCGGGTAGTCGTAGATCAGGTGCCGCCCGAGGATCGACATGTCCATGGCGGTCGACAGGTGCCCCTCCTCGGTCAGCCCGTTGGCGTTCCGGAAGGTGGTGCGCGTCATGCCGAGCGCCTTGGCCGTGCGGTTCATGCGGCGGGCAAAGGCCGCCTCGGAGCCGGCGATGGCCTCGCCGATCGCAGTTGCGGCGTCGTTGGCGGATTTCACCGCCGCGGCGCGCACGAGGTAGCGCAATGCGATGGTCTGGCCCTCGCGCAGGCCGAGCTTTGACGGCGGCTCGGAGGCGGCATTGCGCGACACGCGCACCATGGTGTCCATGCTGAGTTCGCCGTTCTCCACCGCCTCGAAGGCGATGTAGAGCGTCATCATCTTGGTCAGCGAGGCCGGATGCAGCCGCGTTTCCGCGTTCTCCGCATGCAGCACCTTGCCCGATCGCGCGTCCATCACCAGGGCCGCATAGGGCGCGGCCATGGCGCTCAGCGGCACCAGGAGGGCAAGCCAGATCAAAGTGAGAAGGTACAGGCCCATACGGCCCGTCTGCCTGCGACGTCGCGTCTGCATGTTCCGCCTATCTACTGCCTCGTGTCCCCGGATTTTTCCGGTGGACTGATTTTTTTGATTACCGAAAGGCTAGCACGGCCCGCGTCTCAAGAGAAGCCTCCAATCCTTTGATTAACCATGATTTTCGTTAACCATTGGTTGGCAGATGTTGGGGGTGCTCAAACCTTGACCGCAAGACAAGGGATTGTGGCGAGAATGAGGCAGATTGTGGCGGGATCATGACGGCGACTCGGCGGTTCGCGGCGCGGGTGAGTCCTGTTTCGGGCGTTCCCGATTTGGTCCATGGGGGCGGGGTCAGGCAAATTCGCCCTGGCAGAACCAGCCCGAAGACAGCGCCCCGCCGTGAGCGTAGAACAGCCAGAGCCGGTCGCCCCGGTCGGTTTCCACGCGCCAGTAATCGCGCGGGCCGGAGCGCCACTCGGGGTCCTCCAGCCACCATTCCGGCAGGATGCGCTCCGGCCCCGTCGCCTCCACCACGCCGAAGGTCCGCCCGCGCCAGCGGAAGCTGTCTCCCAGCCGGGGTTTGTCCGGGGCCATGACCGGCTCCGGACGCCACATCTGCAGCGGGCGCGGCACCTCCGGGTCTGGCCAGTCCGGGGCGGGCTCGGACCAGGCGGCGGTGAGGCGCTGCGCGCCCTTCTCGGGGATGTGGCTGTCGCCACGGTGGCGGCGGGTGATCGCCTCCATGCCGATGCGGGCGGAGAGGCGGTTGATCAGGTCCTCCTTCGCCGGGCCGAAGCCTCCCGCCTGCCGCGCCACGCCCTTCGCCGCCGCCTCCGCGTGGCCCGCCATCTGGCGGTCATAGATCGGCTCGGTGGTGATCGCCTCCAGCCGCAGCATGTCGATGCCGGGTCCGGCGTCGATTTCCTCGATCTTCATGGCCAGCAGAGGCCGCAGGCGCTCCGGGTCGTGCCCCGCGACGGCGAGTTTCAGGGTCAGCCACTGCATCGTGTGATCGGCGCGGTGCGCCTCCAGCCGCAGGACGCGCACGCCGAGGCCCTTGTCCTTGAGTTTGACGCAGAGGGCGCGGGCGAGGCGGTCGAGTCCGGCGGCAACATCCTCCGCGAAGCCGATGGGGTCCGGGAGCGAGAGCCGCACCGCGAAGCGTTCCGGCGGCGGCAGGGCGCTGATCGGCTCGGGGGCGCTGCCGGTGGCCTTGTCGAGCTGATCCACCAACCCGCGCCCGAAGCGGCGGGCGAGACCGGCGCGGGGCTGGCCGATCAGGTCACCCACGGTGCGCAGGCCGAGGCGGTGCAGCTGTTCCTGCGTGTAGGCGTCGATCCGGAGGGCGGCGACGGGCAGCGGCGCGATGGCGCTCCAGCTCTTGCCGATCTCGGCGATATGGCCTTCGGGGAGCGCGCGGGCGGGGGCGCCGGGGGGCAGGCCGCCGCGCTCCCAGTGCCGCCTTTTCCCGGCCCGCGCCCGCGTTGCCCGCGCCTCCTGGTCGATGGCATCGCCGGAGCGGTGGGGGGTGACGTCCTGCGTGGTGTAGCGGGCCAGCGCCCAGGCCGCGCCCAGCGTGTCGGCGAGGCCGAGGCGGACGGTGAGGCCAAGGTCGCCGCAATCGCGGTGCACCTGCGCGGCCAGCGCCTCCTCCCCGCCGAAGAGATGGGCGCAGCCGGTGAGATCCACCACCAGCGCGTCCGGCGGCTCGGAGCGGACCCAAGGCGAATAGCGCCCGGCCCAGCGGTGCAGCGCGTCGAGGAAATTTTGTTCGCGGTGAGGGATGGCCGGGCGGGTGACGAGGTCGGCGCACATGGCATGGGCGTCGCGCAGCGGCTGGCCCTTGTAGAGCCCGGCCTGCGTGGCGAGCGGGGAGAGCGAGGCGACGACCTGCGCAGGACCCTCGGTGGCGACGGTGACGAAGGGGATTTCGGCAAGCCAGGGCTCCGCCCGGATCAGGCGTTCGGCGCCAAGGCGCGGGAACCAGAGCGAGAGGATGCGGCGGTGAGGCATGGGAGCGCGGTATCGTGTTCTCTCTTTGTTCTAGCGCATGGGCGGAGGGGAGTCGAGTCCAGCGGGGTCGCCCCGGTCCGCGCAGCGGCACCCCGTCCGGCAAGACCCGATCGGGGCCTCGGGCCGGACGGGTGTGGCGGCGGCTCCCTCCCCCTTGGGGAGGGTTGGGGTGGGGATGGAGACCGCGTGGGGATGGAGACCGCGTAGGGCGGGGAGGTCCCGGGTCAGGCCCGGGACTGCGACGCGCGGTTCGGCAAGCGCCCTACATCGTCTCCAGGCAATGCCGCCGGAACGCCCGTTTCAGCATGTCCAGTTCCGCCCGCAACAGCTCCATCTCCGCCCGGATGTCGTCGCCGAGCACCTCGCCGGCGATCAGGGTGAAGCTGTCCAGCACCGTGTCCGCGTTGGCGTCCGCAATCAGGAAGGTCTGCACCCCGTCCCCCACCGCATCGAGCGGCACCGGCACTTCCAGCGCCCAGCGGCCGCCGCCCGGAACCTCGGTCACCGTCACGCCGTGCAGCGGCCGATCGTGCAGGGTCACCGCGATCTCCGGCCGCCCCGCGTCCTTCGCCAGCGGGGTCAGCAGACCCTGCCAGACACCCTCGCGGAAGCGGGTCTTGGTCAGTTCGAACTTGCTCATGCCCGGCGGCCCCCGTTCGTGTTCACAGTTCCGCACGCTTGCGGCGGCTGAAGGTCAGGTCGCGCAGCACCACCTGGTTCATCTGCGGCCCTTCGAAGATCAGGTCGAGCCACATCCGCTCCACGCGCTTCTCGTTCAGCTTGGTATAGGCGAGGTCGAATTCCACCCGGATCTCGTCCTGGTGCAGCGGCAGTTCGCGCACGATCTGTTCGGTGTTCGGCCCGTGCCTGATGTTCAGCCGGGCGAAGATCTCCAGCCGCTTTTCCATCTCCACGATGGTGTCGATGCGGATCAGGTGCTTGCGGGTCAGGCCGATATGCGCCGTCTCCGGCAGGTCGATGGCAAGGCTCAGGTAGGAGCCGTCGAAGCGGAACACGTCCATCCGGAGGCCATAGGCGGCGAGGTCCGCCTCGCGTGTGTTGCGCAGCTGACGCAGGGTCAGTTCGGACTTGGCGCAATCGTGGAACAGCGTCGCCTCCGCGCCGAGCATGCTCTGCGACTTGACGGAGGACATGCCGGGCGTCGCCAGCGGGCCGCACCAGAGTTCCGGACGCCAGGCCCAGTCGGCGTCCTCCGGGCGGGGAAAGGCCTGGTTGCCGATCACCGGAAGCGCCAGCCTTGCGTCGGCGACATGGATCAGCGCGTCCAGCTGCGCCTTCAGGCGCCGCGCCATGCCACGCTGGCGGCGCAGGTCCGGCAGGTCGGTCTGCGACGCGGCCCGCGCCATCTGCGTCCAGCGCCGCAGCGCCGCCAGATGCAGCGCCCTGGTCAGCAAGCCCCGCTTTTCGCCCGTCATCGGTTGTCCCATGCCCGCCTCGTCCCCTGGGTCTGCCTCGGTGCCCGGTCCGGCGCGAGTATCATGGCAAATCCTTCGGATTGAATAAACGGCCAAAGAGACCCGCCTTCTTTCGTGTCGCCGTCCGAGCCGGACCACCTGTGGGCGCGGTCTCTCCGGCGGGCGCGGCCATCGGCTCCGCCGCGACGGGATCGGTTCGCGCTGCGCTCAGGGCCTCGATCTGGTCGCGGACCTGGCTCAGCATCCGCCCGCCCCGCGCGCCGGCATACTCACTTCCCTCGGGCGCATAGAGCGCCAGCATCACAAGCCGCCCGTTCACCGCGAACGCGCCGCGCCAGTGGCGCGGGTCGCCGCCGGTCAGGCGCTTCTCGCCGCCGCGGTCGAGGTTGGCGGTGACGAAGCCGCCAGACATGCCGCCGCCCAGCAGCGTGGCCCCGGCGGTCGCGGCGATGGCACCGGCGGTGGGCAGCGGCTCCTGCGGTCCCTCGGCGCCCACCGTGACGGTCACCAGCACCGGCTCGACCCAGAAGCCGACCTTGCCCTCCGACAAGGCCATGCAGGATGCGATCAGCGCGAAGTCGCTGGAGAGGCCACGCGTGAGGGTTGCCGGGTCGATGCAGTAGCCCTCCGGCCCGCTGACGGTCACCGCGCCTCCGGCGAGAACCGCCTTGGCCAATGGCGGCTTCCCCGATCCGCCGGGGGCTGGCAGGCAGCCACCGAGCACCAGCGCCGCCGGGAGCAGCAGGGCCGAAACCGCCCTCACGCGGCGCGCCCTTCCGGGGCCGCTGTCACGACAGGTTCGATCCAGATCATCGCTCTGTGCATCCTCCCGAAGCGTTAACGCATGCTTTTGCAATAGCGAACGGCCCGCCACGGAGCAAGTACGCGCAGTCATTGGACAATCGCCAGTTGACGCGGACGTGGATCGGGTCACAGGCTGCCATGGTCGGGTTTTCCCACGTTGACAGACTCATGGCCCGCCGCCGATCATCGCGCTTGACGCTGCGACAGACGGACCACCGGGAGGGACACCCATGCGACACCTGACGGCCTTGGCTTTGGCCCTTGCTTTCGCCCCCATGCCCGGCGTCCTGCACGCTCAGGATTTCGTCGGCTTCGACCGCAGCAGCTTTGGCCGGGTGGTCCTGAACCGCAACCAGAGCGCCGGAACCGGCGATATGGATTTCGAGATGTCGGTTGGGCAGTACAACAACGAGTCGATCCAGAATTATTCGCCCACCAGCGTCTTTGCGAAGATGGGCCATTCGGTCGGGCGGCTCGACATTCTGACCGACAGCGGCATCTTCCCCTGCACCGCCTTCATCGTCTCTGACAAGCACATCCTGACCAATTACCACTGCGTTCCCGGCATCCTGAACAACCCGCAGGCCAAGGCGACGCGCATCGACGCGGTGCAGTTCGTGGCCGGCTATACACAGCAGGGGGTGGAGGAAGGCACGCGGACCTACATCGTCTCGCCGACGCCGGTGGAGGCTTATGAAGATCTCGATTACGCGGTGCTGGAGGTGCTCGGGAATCCGTCGTCCGACTATGGCACGCTGACGCTCTCCGATGCGACGCCGCAGGACGGCGACCCCTATTGGGTGATCGGCCATCCGATGGGCGAGGCGCAGCGGATCAGCCGCGAGCAATGCCGCGCCAACCGCCCTGCCCTGTCCGGGCACCAGCTTCTGCACACCTGCGACACGCTGCCGGGGAATTCCGGCTCGCCGGTGATCGACGCCTCCTTGCAGAAGGTGATCGGGCTGCATCATGCGGGCTCGAAGAAGGACTCGGTCAACTTCGCCATCCCGATGAAGGACATCCTCGCGCGGTCCAAGGTGCTGATGGCTGCTCTCGGCACAAATCCCGGGACGGTGACGGATGTGCCGGTGAACCCGGCACCGCTGCCGGGCAAGGACGAGACGGCGATGGATTTGGCGCTCTGCGACAGTCTGTATAAAGAGGCGAAGGACCTCGGCCAATGCTTCGGCTACGAGGCCTATCTCGCCAGTTGCGAGGGGCACGCCTACGCGATCTTCGCGCAGGGCTACGTCAACAGCCAGTGCGGCGGCGATCCGGCGCCCGGGACCGATACGGCGGCGAACACACCCGCGCCGACATACACGCCCCCTGCCCCGACCTACACCCCGCCACCAGCGCCGACGAACCTGCGGCCGTGGTGCGGCAATGGCGGGCTGAACAGCACGGAGCGGGCCATCTGTTCCGATGCCTATCTTGCCGGGCTCGACGAAGAGATGACCCGCGCCTACGGCAACCAGAACCACACCTCCGCCGGGGACCAGAGCGCCTGGCGCACCGGCACCCGCGATGCCTGCGGCAGCAATGCCTCCTGCATCGGGCAGGTCACGCTGGCACGGATCACCTACCTGAAAGGCTCCGGCCCGGCGCGCTCCTCCGGCGGCGGCAGCGGGTACAGCCTGCGGAGCGGCAACTACACGCTGGCCTCCTCGCAATGCTACATCATCACCGCCTCCCGCACCTCCGTCGCCGAAGCGCTGGATTTCGTGTCCCAGTGGTTCCCGGGCAACCCGAACACGCGGCTGTTCCAGGCGACGAACGGCTATTACGCCGTGGCCTACGAGGTGACCTACCGCAGCCAGGCGGACGGGCGGCTCGCACAGCTGAAATCGCAGCGGATCATTCCCTCGGACAGCTACTGTTCCGGCGGCGACCGCTATACCGCCGAGGTGATCCGCAGCGGCGGCAGCGCCCCCGCCCCGGCACCCTCGGGCTACAGCATGTACGTCGACAACAACTCCGACATGTCGCTGAACGTGCGCAGCGGGCCGGGAACGAATTACGGCATCGTGACGGAGGTGCCCTCCGGTGCGATGGTCACCGTCACCGGCACCAATGGCCAGTGGTCGAATATCCTGACGGACCGTGGACAGCGCGGCTGGGTCTACTCGCCGCTGCTCACCTCCAACCGCCCGGCAGCGCGGAAGACCTGCACGGGGTGGGTCACCGGGCTTGGTCCGATTTCGCAGTACAACCGCAGCACCGGCTCGGGTTACCTCTCCGTGCGCAGTGCGCCGAGCACGAAATCCGGCAAGAAGCTGTCCGAGCTTTACCTCGGTGACCGGGTGACGGTGCTGGCGCAGGACGGCTCGTGGGCGCAGGTGCGCTGCGCCGCGGGCCAGTGCATGAACCCCTACGAGGGCATCGGCGGGGCGACCGGCTGGGCCTCCAAGAAATACCTGAACATTCAATGCAATTGATCGCAGCGGGCCGCCGCGCCCCGGGAGACATTTCGATGAAGACGCGCCTTCTTGCCACCGCCCTGAGCCTTCTCGCCGCCCCGGCGCTGGCCAATGACGCCATGCCGCTGCCCGGCGATGCCACGCCGCAGGAAACAGCGGTCTACGCCACGCTGGAGAAACATTGCGCCCGGTGCCATCAGGACGGGGCGCTGAAGGAAGGGCTGGACAAGGCGAAGTCGGGTTTCGGCCATGTGCTCGACCTGCGCCGCCTCGCCCATGATACGAAATTCGTCATCCAGGGCCAGCCGGTCGGCTCGAAACTCTACGACGTGATCGGAGAGTACAGCTTCCCCTCGATGCCGGACGATTGCACCGCCTCCGATTGCTACCCCACCGATGCGGAGATGAAGGCGGTGTCGGACTGGATCACCGAACTGGCCAACGCCGCCCCGCCCGCGCGGGACTTCGTGCCCTTGCGGGATCTCTATGCCGCCGCGCAGGCGGACCTTGCGGCGCAGCCGACCAACCGGCGCGGCCAGATCCGCTACCTCTCCCTGCGCCCCCTGCACAACGACACGGATGTGACGGAGGAGAACCTCGCCGGGTATACGGCGGCGACGGTGAAGCTGGTCAACGCGCTGTCGTGGAATCCGATCCCCTACAAGATGGAGCCGGTCGGCCCGCATGGCGTGCTGATGCGCATCTACCTGCCGGAAATCGCGTGGAGTACCGACACATGGGAGCTTCTGGCGTCGAAGTATCCTTACGCGATGACGTCGCAGACCGACCCGAACCTGAGCATCCTGCAACAGACCGCCGGCACGCAGGTGCCGATCATCCGGGCCGACTGGTTTGCCGCCACAGCGCCGGTCTCTCCTCTCTATTATGACCTCCTCGGCCTGCCCGACACGGTGCAGGGGCTGGAGGCGAAGCTGTCGCTGGACCTGATCGGCAACATCCGCAGCGGGCAAGTGATCCGCGCGGGGTTCCAGAACTCCGGGGTCAGCACCAACAACCGGCTGATCGAACGGCACGCGATCAACACCGGCTTTTTCTGGACCTCCTACGATTTCGCCGGATCGAAAGGCGTGCAGAGCTTCTTCCAGAACCCGCTTGGTCCGGTTGGGGCGTTCACCGACACCAGCTATGGCGATGCCCATGCCTTTCACCATGACGGCGGCGAGTCGATCTTCACCCTGCCGAACGGGTTTCACGCCTATTACCTGAACACCGCCGACGGCGCCCGGCTCAACGTCGGCCCGACCGCCATCGTGCGCGACGACGATTATTCGGACGGCACCGGGGAAGTGGTCAACGGCATCTCCTGCATGTCCTGCCATTCCAAGGGCATCCGACTGAACGAGGACAAGGTGCGGGACGTGGCGATGGCCGATTTCTCGCTGCCCGCCGAGGCGCGTCAGGTGATCGACCAGATCTACCCGGGACAGGAGGAGGTGGCGAAGTATCTCGCCGCCGACACCCAACAATTCTTCGGCGCAATGCGCAGCGCCGGGCTGGAGCCGGAAATCACGGCGGGCGGGCTGGAGCCGATCCGCGGGCTGTTCGTCTACCATGTCGACCGTTTCATCAACTTCGCACAGGCGGCCAACGAACTCGGGATCACCGAGGACACGCTGCGCCAGCGCTCCGCCTTTGCCGGGACCGACCTCGCCAGCCTGATCCTGCGGCTCGACCAGTCGCCGATTGCCCGGGACGAATGGACCGCGGCCTATCCGGCGCTGCTGGAGAAGGTAACCGATTACCGGCCGATCGTGCCCGTGGACAGGACGCCGACGCATCTGTCGGCCTCGGTGTCGAAGGTGCTGGCGGGCACGGATTACGTGCCCCCGGCCCCGGCGGCGAAGCCGGTCGCCCGTCCGACGACCTATGCCGATGCCGCCGCCGCCCCGGCCTATGACCCGGGCCAGCACAGCGCCCCGGCGCAAAGCCATCTGACGGTCTACACCGACAAACCGACCTACAAGGTGGGCGAAGGGCTGAAGATCATCGTGGAGCCGAAGCAGGACTGCCGCCTGACCCTGATCAACATCGACGACCAGAAACGCTCCTGCGTGCTCTACCCGCACCCCGCCCTGCCGGACGAAGTGATCCCGGCAGGCGGGCAGTACATTTTCCCGCCGCGCGGCTCGCTGAAGACGCAGTATGTCGGCGTTGAGACCATCCTCGCCATCTGCAACGGCGGTACGGCGGCGATCCAGGCGGAGACGCGGGACACGTCGTCCGTGTCCTGCGACGTCTCGCAGAATGCCTCCGGCGTGGGCAAGTACGAGACAGTGGTGAACGAGGTGCTGGCGCTCGACCTTGGCGCCGACGAGCAGCAGACGCTGAGCGGCGCGAGCTTCAAGGCGGTGTCGAGCCACAACCCCGACGTGGCGAAGGCGCAGATTTCCGCCGTCGTCACCGCGCATTGAGGGAATTTGCCATGCGTCTTGCCCTTGCTCTCGCCCTGATGCCGGTCATGGCCCTCGCCCAGTCCGGGGAGATCTTCATCCCCGGTCAGACCGATGTCTTCCAGCCGCCCGCCGCGCCGCAATCCGCCCTCGCCGCCTGCCTCTCGGAACCCACCGCCGCCAATTGCGCGGCGGTGCAGGGGAGCGCGGAAGGCATGGCCTTCGAATCCGTCACCGGCTCGGCGATCCAGTTCGAGACGCTGGTTCTCGACCTCGACGACGGCGCGGTAACGGCCCAACCCGCCCCGCCGCCGCAGACGCCGGATTACACCGCCCCACCGCCGAGCCATGGCAAGGTCGCCCTGCCTGCCGTGGCCGTCACCATCGAGTTCGACTACGACAGCGCCCAGGTCCGCGCCGACCAGATCGGCAAGGTCGTGAGCCTGATCAACGCCTTCCAGGACCCGGCGCTTGCGGGCGCGGCCTTTGCCATCATCGGCCATACGGATGCCGTGGGCTCGGAGGGATACAACTGCGATCTGTCGCGGCGGCGGGCGGCGTCCGTCACCGCGGCGCTGACCGGCGGCTACGTGACCTTGCCGCTCTACCCGGTGGGCTTCGGCGAACATGTGCTCAAGAACACCTATGACCCGCGAGCGGCCGAGAACCGCCGCGTGACCTTCATGCGCCTGCCCGCCTATCCGGAGCAGGTGCTCGCCACGGCGGGGGCAGTCTGCGGCTATTGATGGCCCGAGACCCAAGGTCAGGCCCGGGTTCTCTTCGCTCGCCCACGCTTGACAGATATTCCCTCATTTCCCATCAGTCCGAAACCCGCGGCTGACAGGACCCCCTCAAACCATGGCACGCAGACCTACCATAACCGACCTTGCCCGGGAATCCGGCGTCAGCGTTGCCACAGTGGACCGCGTGCTCAATGGCCGCGCCCGGGTGCGCGAGGAGACGACCCGCCGGGTCTATGACGCGGCACGCAAGCTCGGCTATCACGCCACCGCACTGATCGGGCAACGGATGACCGCCGACCTGCCGGAGCGGCGCTTCGGTTTCGTGTTCCACAAGGAGCGCCACGCGTTTTACCAGACCCTGCGCGAGACCATGGAGCAGGCCGTAGCCGACGCGCCCAACATCCGGGGCAAGGCGCGGTTCGCCTTTGCCGAAACCCACGCCCCGGCCGAATTCGCCGCCTTGATGGAAAAAATGGCGCAAAGCTGCGACGCCATCGCCGCAACGGCGGTGTCGGACCTGCAGGTCAGCGATGCCGTCAGCCGTATCCAGGACAGGGGCAAACCCTGTTTCGCCCTGCTCAACGACTTTGCGCAGGGGATTCGCCAGAGCTATGTCGGGCTGAACAACCTCAAGGCCGGGCGGATCGCCGGTCACATGATGGCCTCAGCAATGAAAACCCCGGGCAAGATCGCGGTCTACGTCGGCGGCCATCGCTGGCACGGGCACGAGTTGAGGGAAACCGGGTTTCGCAGCTACCTGCGCGAGTACGCGCCGGAGAGTTCCGTGCTGGAAACGCGGGTCAACCTCGAGACCCGGACGCAGACCTGCGAGGCGACGCGGGAACTGCTCAAACGCCACCCCGACCTGCGCGGCATCTACTGCGCGGGTGGCGGCATGGAAGGGGCGATCTCGGCGCTGCGGGAGGCGCGGCAACCGGGAGATGTCACCCTGATCGTTCACGAACTGACCATCGAAAGCCGCGCTGCCCTCGCCGAGCATCATGTCTGCCTCGCCATCGCGACGCCGCTGCAACGGCTGTGCCGCGACACCGTCCGGCTGATGAACGACAGCATCGCGCATGATCACGCTCCGGCCCTGACCGGCCAGCACTTCCTGCAGCCGGACCTGTACCTGCCGGAGTCCGTGTGACGCTGCAGCAGGAAACCGGCTGACGCACGCCGCCGATCCCGCATACCTGGCACGCAACCTATCATTCATGCGAGGAAGCGGGGGGCGCATTCTTGACCAATCTCCTTCATCCGCGCACTTTCCGCGCATCGTTGTCGCAGGCAGGCGCACGCCGCGCCGTACCGTTTTCGACCCCCGGAAGGACCCCTCATGCCGAAACCCCTGGACGTGATCACGATTGGCCGTGCCGGTGTTGACCTGTATGGCGCTCAAGTTGGCGGGCGGTTGGAGGACATGGCGTCCTTCGACAAGTATATCGGCGGCTCTCCGACCAATATCGCCTGCGGGACGGCGCGGCTCGGGCTGAAGTCGGCGCTGATCTCCCGGGTTGGCAACGAGCACATGGGACGGTTCATCGTCGAGCAGCTCAGGCGCGAGGGGGTCGAGACCAGGGGCGTCGTGACCGATCCGGAGCGGCTGACGGCGCTGGTGATCCTGGGCATCCGCGACCAGGAACAGTTCCCGCTGATCTTCTACCGCGAGAATTGCGCCGATATGGCGCTGTGCGAGGACGACATCGACCCCGACTTCATCAAATCCGCGCGCTCGGTCGTGCCCACCGGCACCCACCTGAGCCACGAAAACACCCGCGCCGCCGTGCTCAAGGCGCTGACCATTGCGCGTGAGAATGGCGTCAAGACGGCGCTGGACATCGACTATCGCCCGAACCTCTGGGGTGTGTTGGGCCATGGCGACGGCGAAAGCCGCTTTGCCGAGAGCGCGGCGGTGACGGCGCAGTTGCAATCGACGCTGCACCTGTTCGACCTGATCGTCGGCACCGAGGAGGAATTCCACATCGCCGGAGGCTCCACCGACACCATCGCCGCCCTGCGCGCGGTGCGGGCCGTGTCGCATGCCACGCTGGTCTGCAAGCGCGGGCCGATGGGGGCGGTGGCGTTTGAGGGCGACATCCCGGACAGCCTCGACGAGGGCCAGACCGGACCGGGCTTCCCCATCGAGGTGTTCAACGTGCTGGGCGCGGGTGACGGCTTCATGTCCGGGCTGCTCAAAGGCTGGCTGGATGGCGAGCCTTGGCCCACCGCGCTGAAATACGCCAATGCCTGCGGCGCGTTTGCGGTGTCGCGGCACGGCTGCACGCCCGCCTATCCGTCTTGGGAGGAACTGCAGTTCTTCTTTGAGCGCGGCATCCTCCAGCCCGACCTGCGCAACGATGCCGAGTTGGAGCAGGTGCATTGGGCCACAAACCGCCACACGCGGCCCGGCGCGCAGGCGGATGTCTTGCGCACCTTTGCCTTTGACCACCGCATGCAGTTGGAGGAGATGGCGGGATATACGCCCGAGAAGGGCGGTAAATTCAAGGAACTCTGCCTCGACGCGGCGCTAAAAGTTCAGAACGGCCAGCCCGGCTACGGCATCCTGTGCGACAACCGCATTGGCCGTTCGGCGCTGCACCGCGCGTCCGGCTCCGGCCTGTGGATCGGTCGCCCGACCGAGGACCCCGGCTCGCGCCCGATCCAGTTCGAGAAAGACCTCGGCATCGACTTTGGCCGGTTCCGCGAATGGGCGGTCGAGGACGTGGTGAAACTGCTGGTCTTCTGCCACCCCGACGACGACGCGACCCTGCGGGCGCTGCAGGAGGAACGCGTTTTGCGCCTGTTCACTGCCGCCCGCCGCGCGGGGCTGGAATTCCTGCTGGAGGTGATCCCCTCCAAGGTTGGCCCCGTGGACGACACCACGACCGCAGTGCTGATCCAGCAGTTCTACGATGCGGGGGTCTACCCCGACTGGTGGAAGCTGGAGCCGTTCAGGACCGATGCGGCGTGGCAGAACGCGGTCGACGCCATCGAGCGCAATGATCCGCGCACCCGTGGCATCGTGGTGCTGGGGCTGGATGCGCCCGAGGCCGAGCTGGCGGCGTCCTTCCAACTGGCGGCCAAGCAGCCCTTGGTCAAAGGCTTTGCCGTGGGGCGCACGATCTTTGGCGATGCGGCCCGGGCGTGGATGAAGGGCGATCTGCCGGATGCGGACGCCGTGGCGATGATGGCGGAGCGGTTTACTCGCCTGTGCGACGTTTGGGACGCGGCGCGGGCCCCGGCCTGAGTTTTCAGGGGAAGGCCGGAGGGCTTCGCCCCCCGTACCCCCCGGGTATTTGGACCAAGAAGAAACATGGGGCGGCGCGCCCCGGGGAGGATGGCATGGGAACGATCAGGTTGACCGCCGCGCAGGCGATGGTGCGGTATTTGTCGCAGCAAATGACCGACGAGGGCGATCGCTTTGTGAAAGGCTGTTGGGGCATCTTCGGCCATGGCAACGTCGCCGGTCTCGGTGAGGCGCTGTACAGTGCCCGGGAGGCGTTCCCGACGTGGCGCGGCCAGAACGAGCAGACCATGGCGCATGCGGCGATTGCCTTTGCCAAGCAGTCGGGGCGACGGCGGGCGATGATGGTGACCTCCTCGATCGGGCCCGGGGCGACGAACATGTTGACGGCGGCGGCGCTGGCGCATGTGAACCGCCTGCCGGTGCTGCTGGTGCCGGGGGATGTGTTTGCGGGTCGCCACCCCGATCCGGTGTTGCAGCAGGTTGAGGATTTCGGCGACGGGACGGTGTCGGCGAACGACTGCTTCCGGCCGGTCAGCCGCTACTTCGATCGCATCACCCGGCCGGAACACCTGCTGACCTGCCTGCCGCGGGCTATGGCGGTGATGACGGACCCGGCGGACTGCGGCCCGGTGACCCTGGCGTTTTGCCAGGATGTGCAGGCCGAGGCCTACGATTACCCGGAGGCGTTCTTCGAACCCAAGGTCTGGCACCAGCGACGCATCCGTCCGGACGCGCGGGAACTGGCCGAAGTGGCGCAGGCAATCCGCGCCGCGAGGCGCCCGGTGATCGTGGCCGGGGGCGGCACGCATTATTCGGGGGCCTGCGAGGACCTGCGGCGCTTCGCCGAGGCGCATCGCATTCCGGTGGTCGAGACGCAGGCGGGCAAGTCGGCCTTGCCCTGGGACCATCCGCTGAACTTCGGGCCGGTCGGGGTGACCGGGGCGTCCTGCGCGAACGCGATCTGCGAGACGGCCGATCTGGTGCTCGGGGTGGGCACGCGGTTCCAGGATTTTACCACCGGGTCCTGGGCGCTGTTCAAGGCACCTGGCCGGACGCTGGTAAGCGTGAATGTCGCGGCCTATGACGCGATGAAACACGGCGCGATGCCCCTGATGGCGGATGCGCAGGTGGCGTTGACGGAACTGGCGCTGGCACTCGAGGGTCACGAGGCGGCGGCCCCCGACGCCGCGCTCAAGGCGGACTGGTTCGCCGCGGTCGATCCGCTGTGCGAGGCGCCCCGCCCCTCAAGCAGCGACGCGGTAGGGGAAATACTGGGCGGCAACACCCTGCCGACCGACCAGCAGGTTATCGGTGCGGTGCAGCGGTCCTCCGGCCCCGACACCGTGGTCATGTGCGCCGCGGGGACCATGCCGGGCGAGCTCCACAAGCTGTGGAAGGCGCCGCGTCCGGGGGCCTATCACATGGAATACGGCTTCAGCTGCATGGGCTACGAGATCGCCGGGGCGATGGGCATCAAGATGGCCCAGCCGGAGCGCGACGTGATCTGCATGATCGGCGACGGCAGCTACATGATGGCGAACAGCGAGCTGGCGACGGCCTGCATGATGGGGATCAAGATCACCGTGGTGCTGACCGACAACCGCGGCTACGGCTGCATCAACCGGCTGCAGATGGCCACCGGCGGGGCGGAATTCAACAACCTGCTGGACACGGCGCACCACGTGAATCCGTCGAACATCGACTTCGCGGCGCATGCGGCGAGCATGGGCGCGGCGGCGGTGCACGTGGCGTCGATCGCGGAACTGGAGGACGCGCTGGAGCGGGCGAAGGCCGCCACAGGCCCGTTCGTCATCGTGATCGACACCGACCCCTACCCCTCCACCCCCGATGGCGGGTATTGGTGGGACGTCGCGGTGCCGGAAGTCTCCGACCGCGCGGAGGTCCTCGCCGCCCGCGAGACCTATGAAACCCGACTGAAGGACCGCGCAAGCCGATGAAACTGTTCGATGTCCAGCACCCTTTCTTCAGACCGCTCTGGCGCAGGGTGCTGACCGTCGCGCTGTGCACCGGCTGGGCCATCGTCGAGTTGTCCACCGGAAACCCCGGATGGGCGTTGCTGTTCGGGGCCATCGGGCTCTACTGTGCCCACCAATTCTTCATCGCCTTTGATCCCCCTTCGGACGGGGATGGCGAGTAACGCGAAAGGCTCTGTTCCATGAGCGATCTGCTGCGCAAACCCATCGGCACCTCTGGCCGGGTTCACAATATCACCGTGGAGAATGCGAAGGGGCCGACGTCGCCGGACTGGGCCTATGTCGGCTTCGATCTGTACCGGCTGGCCGCCGGGGAGACGGCGGCGGATGCCTGCGGCGACAGGGAAATCATCCTCGTGATGGTCGAGGGCAAGGCGAAGGTGACGGGCGCGGGCCGGGACTGGGGCGAGATCGGCGACCGGATGAGCGTGTTCGAGCGTACCGCGCCGCATTGCGTCTACATGCCGAACGGTTCGGAGTGGATGGCGGAGGCCACCACGGATTGCGTTATCGCCATCTGCGCCGCGCCGGGCATGGGCGGGCATGAAGCGCGGTTCATCGGGCCGGACGACATCACCCTGACTCAGCGCGGCAAGGGCACCAACACCCGCTTCATCAACAACATCGCCATGGAGAATGAGGACTTCTGCGATTCGCTGCTGGTGACGGAGGTGTTCACGCCGGATGGCAACTGGTCGTCCTACCCGTCGCACCGCCATGACGTGGATGATTACCCCAACATCACCTATCTCGAAGAGACCTATTACCACCGGCTGAACCCGGCGGACGGTTTCGGCATCCAGCGGGTGTATACCGATGACGGATCGCTGGACGAGACCATGGCGGTGAAGGACGGCGACGTGACGCTGGTGCCGCGCGGGCACCACCCCTGCGGCGCGCCTTACGGGTTCGAGATGTACTATCTCAACGTAATGGCGGGGCCGATCCGGAAGTGGCGTTTCGTGCCCGCCCCGGAAGTCGAATGGATCATGTCGAGGGACGCCTAACCGTCCGCGGCAAGCGACGCGCAAGCGTCTGCGGCGAGGGAGACGTCAGCCTCCTTCAACCGAGCTCTGCCACCAGCCCCGCCAGCCCGGACAGGTCCGGCAGTTCCCGGAACCGCTCTGCCTCCGGGGCTTCGGCGTGCTCCAGACCCCAGGCCAGATCGTGCGGCACATGCACTCCCCAGGCGCCCACGGCGATCGGCGGCAGCACGTCGGATTTCATCGAGTTGCCCACCATCATCGCCGCCTCCGGCCCGCCGGGGCAGGCCCCGAAAATGCGGGCGTAGGTGGCGGGGATCTTGTCCGAGACGATCTCAACCCCGTCGAACAGGTCTCCAAGCCCCGATTGCGCCAGCTTGCGCTCCTGATGCAGCAAGTCGCCCTTGGTGATCAACAGCACGTGATGTGTCCCGGCCACCGCCTCCACCGCCTTACGGGCATGCGGCAGCAGCTCCATCGGATGGTCGAGCATCTCCCGCCCGGCCTCCAGAAGTTGCGCGATCACCGCGGCGGGGACCCTGCCATCCGTCACCTCGATGGCGGTTTCGATCATGGAAAGGGTAAACCCCTTCACCCCGAAACCGTAGTGCCCGATGTTGCGTTTCTCCGCCTCCAGCAGCCGCGAGTCGAGCGTGTCCCGGTCCGCGTAGTCGGCCAGCAGTTCGGCGAATCGACCCTGCGTCAGGTGGAAGAACCGTTCGTTGTGCCAGAGCGTATCGTCTGCATCGAAGGCGATTGTTTGCAAAATTTTCACCATTCTGGCCCCCTTTTGATACGGACCCTTTTCGCGGCGGGCCGAGACGTTATATAGAGGCCTCTGATGATGGAATGCAAAAGCTTGGCTGACGTGATGAGACCGATCCTTTCGCCCCGTGCCATGGCGGGCAATCCGACCCGTCCCGGTGACGGCGACGTGGGTGTGGCGCTCGAGACCCGCCCCAAGACGAAGAAACCGCCGCTCTACAAGGTGCTGCTCCTGAACGACGATTTCACCCCGATGGAATTCGTGGTGCATGTGCTGGAGCGCTTTTTTGGCATGACCCATGCGCAGGCCTTCGAGGTGATGCTGACCGTCCACAAGAAGGGCGTCGCCGTCGTCGGCGTGTTCAGCCACGAGATCGCCGAAACCAAGGTGGGCCAGGTCATGGATTTCGCGCGGCGGCACCAGCATCCGCTGCAATGCACCATGGAAAAGGAATAGGGCACAGCCCGCCTTCGCATGAGTTCCGAACGCCTCCGATTTGCCATTTCGTCCGGCGGGCTTGCCCTGCCTGACGACGGGCCTGTTGCGCTGGTCGGGGCGCGAGTCTCGGACGGCCTGCCGTTGCCGGCGGCGCGCTGCCTCGTGGTCCAGACCTTCGCGCCGGAGGTGACGGCCTGGGAGGCGCAGGGGGCGCAGGTTGCCACCGCGCTGGAGGGCCGGTTTGCCGCTGTTGTCGTCACGCTGCCGCGCGCCCGCGATCTGGCCGAGGCGATGATCGCCCGGGCCGAGGCCGCCGCGCCCGGTGGGCTGGTCGTCGTCAACGGGGCCAAGACCGACGGCGTCGAGGCCATCGCGAAGGCCCTGAAAAGCAAGGTGGCGTTGTTGGGGCAGGTCTCCAAGGCGCATGGAAAATGCGTCTGGTTTCGCGCCGGGACCTCCCTGCAGGACTGGGCCCGCCCCGCCATGGCCCGCACGACGTCCGGCGACATGACCGCCCCCGGCGTGTTCAGCGCCGATGGCCCTGATCCGGCCTCCGTGGCGCTGGCCAAGGCATTGCCGGACACGCTCAATGGCACCGTCGCCGATCTCGGTGCGGGCTGGGGCTGGCTGTCTCGGGAGATCCTGCTGCGCGAGGGCGTGACGGCGCTGCACCTCGTGGAAGCCGAGCTGACTGCGCTCGACTGTGCCAAGGTCAATGTCACCGACCCCCGCGCCACCTTCCATTGGGCCGATGCGACCGCGTGGAAACCGCAGCGACCGCTCGACGCCGTCGTCATGAACCCGCCCTTCCACGTCGGCCGCAAGGCCGAACCGCAGCTTGGGCAGGCCTTCATGGCCGCTGCCGCCCGCATGCTGAGCCCGCAGGGACAGGTATGGATGGTCGCGAACCGCCATCTGCCGTATGAGGCCACCCTGTCCGCCCTGTTCCGTGATCATGCCGAGGTTGCCGGCACGTCCCAGTTCAAGATCCTGCACGCCGCCCGCCCGAAGGGACCGGCACGCAGGACCTGAGGAAAAAGGAAGCCTGCCATGAGTTTCAGCATCGAAGGCAAGACCGCCATTGTCACCGGCGCCGCCAACGGCGTCGGCCTCGCCATCGCCCGGCACTTCGTCAACAAGGGTGCGAACGTCATGTTCGCCGACATGGATGAAAGCCGGCTGGTGAAGGAATGCGGCGGCAAGACCTCGGACGAGAGCACCATGCACTATTTCGTCGGCGACCTGCGGGAGCGGTTGACGCTGGCGAACCTGCTGTCGGCGACGCTGGACACCTACGACCGGGTCGACATCCTCGTGAACGGCTCGCGGCAGATGGTGATGTCCGATCCGCTGGACCTCGACGATGGCTCGATGGAGCAGATGATCAACCAGAACCTGATGATTTCCCTGCGCCTGAGCCAGATCGTGGCAAAACGCATGATCAAGCAGGCGGAAGGGCAGGACAGCGGCCCGGTTGGTTCGATCATCAACCTGTCCTCCATCGCGGCGCGGCTGTCGAACCCGGAATTGCTGGCCTATTCGGTGGCCAACGCGGCGCTGGACCAGATGACGCGCTCGATGGCGGTGGCGCTGGCCCCGGAGCGCATCCGGGTGAACGGGGTCGGCATCGGATCGGTCATGTCGGCGAGCCTCAAGACCCTGCTCAAGGACCATCCGGAGTACCGCAAGGACATCGAGGCGCACACGCCGCTGGGCCGCATCGCTGCGCCGAACGAGTTGGTCGAGGCGGTGCAGTTCCTCGCCTCCGACGCGGCGGGCTTCATGACAGGGCAGATCGTGACCGTCGATGGCGGGCGCACGCTGCTCGATTCGGTGGCCGCACCGGCGCATTGATTTCGGATTTGAGGGGGGAGACGGCATGAGCGACATCATGGCGGAGCAGAAGGCACAGGCGAGCGCGTGGTTCCGGGCCTTGCGCGACGAGATCGTGGCCGCCTTCGAGGCGCTGGAAGACAGCCACGCGGAGGGGCCGTTCTGCGACGCGGCACCGGGCCGGTTCGAGGTCACGGAAACCCGGCGCCACTCGGATGACGGCAGCGACGCGGGCGGCGGCCTGATGAGCGTCCTGCGCGGCGGGCGGGTGTTCGAGAAGGTCGGCGTGAATGTCTCCACCGTCTACGGCACGCTTGGGGTCCCGGCGCAAAAGGCCATGGCGGCACGGGGCGTGCCGGGGATCGAAGCCGATCCGCGGTTCTGGGCTTCCGGGATCTCGCTGGTCGCGCATATGCAGAACCCGCATTGCCCGGCGGTGCACATGAACACCCGGATGTTCTGGACCCCGGGTGCATGGTGGTTCGGCGGTGGCTCGGACCTGAACCCCTGTCTGGAGTACCAAGACGACACGGCGCATTTCCACGCGGTCCAGAAGGCGCATCTCGACCCGCATGGGGCGGATCTCTATCCTAGGCTGAAGGCCTGGGCGGACGAGTATTTCTACATCCCGCACCGGAACCGGGCGCGCGGCGTCGGCGGCATCTTCATGGATGACCGCAACAGCGGCGACTGGGCCGCGGATTTCGCCCTGACGCAGGACATCGGGCGGGCGTTCCTGCCGGCCTACGTGCCGCTGGTGGAGCGGCGGCGCGGGTTGGCCTTCGGAGAGGCGGAGAAGGACACACAGCTTGTGCACCGTGGTCTCTACGCGGAGTATAACCTCGTGTACGACCGGGGAACGAAGTTCGGGCTGGCCACGGGGCATGACGCGAACGCGGTGCTGATGAGCCTGCCGCCGCTGGCGAAGTGGGTCTGAGGGTCGTCCCGGGCTTTCCCAGGCCGTGACGCCTGCCTCTCGCCGAAGCAGCAGGCCGATGCCTTCAGGGGGCCCTCAAGGCTGCTTTCAGGCGGCGCGCAGGAATCTGAGCGAGTGCAGCGCCTCCCTGCCTTACTCCGCCGCCATACGCTGGTCCCGCGCCCCGATGGCGGCGATTTCCGCCACGACGCCGCGCAGCAGCTTGCGGAAGGCGTGGAAGTTCTGGTTCGGGCGGATGCTGCGCTCGTCCATGTAGATCGCGCGGTCGATCTCGATCTGCACCGCGTGCTGGCCTTTCGACGGCCGCCCGTAGTGCTGCGTCGTGTAGGCTCCGGCGAAAGGCGCGTTGCGGACCACCCTCAGGCCCGCGGCGGCAAAGGCCGCCTCCACCCGCGCGACGATCTCGCCGCTGGCCGAGGCACCGAAGCGGTCGCCTATGACGATCTCCGGACGCGGGCTGCCGGACCGCACGGTGCTGTCCAGCGCCTCGCGCGGCATGGAATGGCAGTCGATCAGGATCGCCTCGCCGAAATCGCGATGGGCCGCGTCCAGGAGGTGCTGCAGCCGCAAGTGATACGGCTTCCAGATCCGCGTCAGTCGCGCCTCCGCCTCGGCCCGCGCCAGCTTCCCGCGGTAGATCGCCCGCCCCCCGGCCACCACCCGCGGCACCACGCCAAGCCCGCTGGCCACGCGCGGATTGTGCCCGCCACGCCGCACGCCTTCGATCAGCGCCGGGTCGAGTTCATCCAGCGCCCGGTTCAGGTCCACATAGGCGCGGGGAGCCCCGGCCCGCAGCAGCGGTGCACCGAACTGCGGGGCGCAGTCGAACAGCCGGTCGACGAAGGCGTCCTCGGAGGACCGGATCGTCTGCTCGTCGAGCACCGTGCTGCGCAGGAAAGCCCACGAGTAATCCCGCCCCGAATGCGGCGAGGCGAAGACCGCCGCAGAGGTGGTCACATCCGGGAGTGTCTCATAGTAGGCTGCCTTCGGCATCGCGTCTCCTTGCGCCGCACGATACCGTGCGATCAGGCTGCAACCAAGCGGAACCGCACGGAAATACGGCCCGTCCGAACCATCAAGCCATGCCGCCACGGGCAAATCAAACGCAAATATGTCGAAGCCCGTGAAACTTCTTTTGAAAAGCGCTTGATCCCCCCAACGACTCCTTTTATAGAGCGCTCCACCGGCGCGGTTTTCCGCGCCTCGTTTTTTCGGAACCGCCGGAATCACGGGGCAAAAAAGGCAGCGCAGGCCATAACATGGGTGATTAGCTCAGCGGTAGAGCACTTCGTTGACATCGAAGGGGTCACTGGTTCGATCCCAGTATCGCCCACCATGGATTTCACCGCCTCGGGGATTTCGGTCCCGGAGGCAAACGGCAACACTTCGCATGGCGCCCTGGCGCCGCGACGAACAGAGGAGAGACCACGATGAAGGTCGCAAACTCGCTCCGCTCGCTCAAGAACCGCCATCGCGATTGCCGCGTTGTGCGCCGCAAGGGCCGCGTCTACGTGATCAACAAGACGCAGCGCCGGTTCAAGGCCCGTCAGGGCTGAGCTATCGCAGCACGACAGACGTGTAGAAAGGCCATCCTCCGGGATGGCCTTTTTCTTTTGTGACCGGGCGAGACGCGTGGGGTGCGGTGTCCCTCCCCTTTGGGGAGGGTCAGGGTGGGGTAAGGACGCTGGTGGTGTGCGCCCACCTACCGACCGAGAATGCCATCCGCCAGCAACCGCACCACGGTCTGCTCGTCGAGAAAGCCCGAAACCCGCAGCCCGTGTGTGCGCTGGTACTCGCGCAGCGCCCGGCGGGTGTCCTTGTCAAAGCGGCCATCCACCGCCCCCGGACGCAGGCCAAGCTGCGCGAGCCGCGCTTCGGCGAGGCGCAGTGCCACCGGGTTCAGCCCGAGCGAGTCTTCCTCCGCCCGCGCCCGCGCCCCGGCCCGGGCGTCCTCTTCGGCGCGGCCCAGTTCCGCGATGCGGGCGGCGGCCTCCTGCGCGAAGGCCCCGTCCGGACGTTCGTTCAGGTAGACCCGATAGGCTTGCGCCGTGTTGGCCTCCCGCGCCCGCTCCCAGGCCCGTTTGTCCTGCAGGGCCGCCGAGGTTTCCCGCTGACGCTCGTATTGCGCCAGCGCATCGCGGGCCTGGTCCGCGTGCAGCCCGTCCGGGTATTCATCGAGGTATCGCCGCAGGCTCTCCTCGTCGCCGCGCCGCTGGACATCCGCCCAGAAGCGGTTGTCCGCGCGCTCCAGCTCCGCCGCCCGCCGCGCCGCTTCGGCCTCCAATTCCGCAGACCGCGCCCGCGCCGCCTCTTTCAACGCAACGATCTGCGGCTGGTCGAAGTAGCCGGACTGGGTTCGTCCGGTGGCCTTCTGCCACGCCTTCGCCGCGCCCCGCGTGCCCGGTCCGAAGAGGCCATCGATGCCGCGCGGGTTGTACCCCAGAATCGACAGGTCGCGCTGGATCTCGCGGCGGGCGTCGCGGCTGAGCGCCAGTGCCTCCTCGCGCCGCCGCTCTGCATAGAACGGTTCCGACTCGATCGCGGCCAGTCTCTGCCGGGCGGCAGCGGCATGTGCGCCGTCCCGGAAGCCCTGCAGGTAGGTGCGGTAGCCCTCGGCGCTGTCCGCCTGCTGGGCCAGCCGCCAGGCCGCCTCATCCGCCTGCGCCTGCCGGGGATCGGGCCCGGCGGGGCGCACTGGCGCGGGCTTCGGCCCGGTGATGTCCTGCGGGCGCAGCACCACCTGCCACGGCGGATTGAACCCCTCGACCGACAATTCGTAGCCCTCTGCCACGTCCGAGAGCCGCGCGTTGGGCGTGGTCATGTCGCGCATCGCCCAGGCCGCCACGTCCGGGGCAAGGCCGCGCACAACGGTCACGCCCTGCGGCGCGTCGATCGGGCCGAGACCCGCCTCAAGGAAAAGCCCGGCGTCCTGATCGCTGGCGGTCTCGCCCAGGATCAGGAACGACCGCCCCGGCGCCGCCGCCAGGATGTCGAGCGCCGCATCGACCGGGAAGGCGCCGGTCAACACGCTGGCCGCATCCGGCCCGCGCCCGTCATCCACCGGCAGCAGATAGGACCCGCTCGGCCCGTGCATGAACGCTCCGGCGAGGATCACGATCAGCGGGGTTTCCTTGTCCTCGATACCGTCCACGAATGCGGCGAACGCCTCGTCCATGGCGCGGCCGTCCGCATCGCTGATCGCCGTCACGTCGACTCCCACCTCGCGCAGGCTGTCACCCGCCGCGACCACCCGCGCCGCGCCGAAGAAACTCTGCACCGCGCCATAGCGCGAATTGCCGATGATCAGCGCATCGCCCGCAGCCTGCACCGTGCCAGCGGTCGACCCCAGCAGCAGCCCGGCAAGGGCCAGTCGTTTGAAGACCATGGATCTCTCCTCCACATTCCGTTGCGCGGCGCGGACTCCGCCCCGCCGTTTGTGGAGGAAAATAGGGCCTACCCCGCCGGTTATCCAATATCAGGCCATGAACCGGCGGCCCGGATCAGTCGTAGGTGCGCGTATCCTCGATCACCAGACCATCGCGCGGCAGCCCGCCCGGCGGCACCAATTCCACCCGTCCCTTCAGCTTCAGCACCTCCGCGATGCTGTTTTCGAAGGCACTGGCATCGCTGGCGCCGGTCTCGATCCGGACGGTCATGACGTCCATTTCGCCTTCGCGGCTCGCCACCACGCGGGCGCGCGCGATGCTGTCGTGTTTCGCCACCAGTTGCGCGACCTGCTCGGGGCGCACGAACATGCCCTTGATCTTCGTCGTCTGGTCGGCGCGGCCCATCCAGCCCTTGATCCGGGTGTTGGTCCGCCCGCAGGGGCTCGCCCCGGGCAGGATCGCCGACAGATCGCCGGTGGCAAACCGGATCAACGGATAATCGGGGTTCAGAGAGGTCACGACGACCTCCCCCACCTCGCCCGGCGCAACCGGATCGCCGGTGCCGGGGGTGACGATCTCGACGATCATGTGTTCGTCGAGGATCATGCCCTCCTGCGCCGGACTCTCGTAGGCGATGTTGCCGAGGTCCGCCGTGGCGTAACATTGCAGACAGGTGATACCGCGATCCTTGTACCAGGCCCGGAGCGAGGGAAACAGCGCCCCGCCGCCCACCGCTGCCCGGGTGATGCCGAGCGACACGCCCATCTCGTCCGCCTTTTCGAGGATGATCTTCAGGTAATCCGGCGTGCCCGCGTAGGCCGTCACACCCACATCCCGCGCCGCCGTCACCTGCAATTCCGTCTGGCCGGTTCCGGCGGGCAGCACTACCGCGCCCACCGCCCGTGCGCCGTTCTCGAAGATCATGCCCGCCGGCGTCAGGTGATAGCCAAAGCAATTCTGCACGATGTCCCCCGGCCCGATGCCGCAGGCATTGAGGAACCGCCCCATCCGCCACCAGTCATGGCTGTTCCCGCCGGGCTCGTAGATCGGCCCGGGCGACTGGAACACATGCGCGATGTTCGACACTGGCAGCCCCCCGAAGGGCGGCATCGCGGCCTGCCGCTTCGACAGCTCGGACTTGCGCAGCACCGGCAGCCCCTTGAGGTCTCCGAGCGACTCGAGCGGGTCTATGGCGTATTTCGCCAGCTGCGCGTTGAGCCCCGCCAGCTGTGCCGCCTCCCGCGCATCGGGCGACCGGGTTTCCAAATCGTCGAAATAGCTGGTCATGACCGTCTCCATCCGCCCCTGAGCGGGCGCTTTGATCTGAAACAAGGACGGGGCAAACTCACCCCTTTAAGTTGTGGCAGGCCCGGAGGAACGGAGGAGCCCCCATGACCACATCGGATTTCGATCCGCGCATCCGCTTTGACGACGCGCGGCAAACCATGGAGGTCGATCTCAGCGGCCTGAACTTCACGGATAGCGCCATGGTGAACCGCTTCTACGACCGGATCGAAGCGCGCATCGCCCAGAGCGGCGAGGACCTGTGGTTCTTCCTCATCAACCTGCACGGCCTGCGCGTCGACAGCTCCGCCTGGATCGACTACGCCCGCCGGGGCCGGTCTTTGAACATGGCGCATTCCATGGGCACCGTGCGCTTCGACGCCTCCCCCGAGACGGCGCGGCAGATCGAACGCGATGCCCGCACGGAACGGTTCGATCCGAACCTCTTCACCAACCGCGCCGACGCTCTGGTGCGGCTCGACGCGCTGCCGTCCAGGCGCCGCAGCGGCGGCGTCTTGCACGATCCCAACTACACGCTGGGCGATTTCGTCCGCCGCGTGCACTTCGATCCCGAGGCCGGGATCATGGAGATCGACTTCTCGCATTTCACCTTCTTCCACTCGCGCGACGTCGGCGACTTCTACGATCACATCGAAGAGCGCATCGCCGATACAGGCGCGGACAAGTGGTTCTTCCTGATCAACTACGATGGCTGCCGCATCGAACCCGCAGCCTGGGTGCAGCACGCCTTCCGGGGCAAGAAGCTGAACCTCGCCCATTCTCTCGGCACCGTCCGCTATGCGCCCGGCTCCGAGACGGCCGAGGAAATCCGCCGCCGCGCCACGTCCCAGGACTTCCGCCCGAACATCCGCAATACCCGCGACGAGGCGCTCGCCCGGATCGACGAGATGCGCAGCACGGCGGCGGCCTGACGGTCCGGTCATCGTGGCGCCTCCCCGTCGTAGACGAAGAGCGTCACATCGACGTCGAACCCCTGCGCCCAGGTGATCGCCTCCGCCAGGGACAGCCCCTTGCGTTCGAGGCAGAGCACCGTCCCGGCGTCCCCCTCCGCCAAATCGGCATCCGCCGCGCCGTTGTCCTGCGCCGTCGCCTCGAGGATCACCACCACGCTTTTCCAGCGATGACGGCGCTTGCGATGGTCGATGATGTTGCACAGCATCTCAGGCCAGCCAGCGCTTGCGCCGGCGGTAGGAGCGCACGTCGCGGAACGACTTGCGCCCCTCGTCCGACATGCCGAGATAGAATTCCTTGACGTCCGGATTCTCCCGCAGCTCTGCCGCAGGCCCGTCCATCACCACCCGGCCATTCTCCAGAATATAGCCCATATGCGCGTATTTCAGCGCCACGTTGGTGTTCTGCTCCGCCAGCAGGAAGCTGACACCCTCGTTCTCGTTGATCGACTTCACGATCTCGAAGATCTGCTCCACCAGCTGCGGCGCAAGGCCCATCGACGGCTCGTCCAGCAGGATCATCTCCGGACGGCTCATCAACGCGCGGCCCACCGCCGTCATCTGCTGCTCGCCGCCGGAAGTATACCCGGCCTGCGACTTCCGCCGCTCCTTGAGCCGGGGGAAATAATCATAGACCATCTGCAAGTCCGCCTCGATGGCCCCTTTGCCATCACGCCGGGTATAGGCGCCGGTCATCAGGTTCTCCTCGACGGTCAGATGCTCGAAGCAATGCCGCCCCTCCATCACCTGGATGACGCCCTTCTTCACCAACGCCGCCGGATCGAGATCCTGCACCCGCTCACCCTTGTAGAGGATCGAACCCTTCGTCACCTCGCCCCGCTCGGAATGCAGCAGGTTGGAAATCGCCTTCAAGGTCGTCGTCTTGCCCGCGCCATTGCCGCCGAGAAGCGCGGTGATCCCGCCCTTCCGGACGCTCAGCGACACGCCCTTCAGCACGAGGATCACATGGTTGTAGATCACCTCGATATTGTTGACCTCGAGCAGGGCCTCATCGGTCCGTGATGCATCCAGCATGGCGCAGTCCTCTCGCACAGAGGCGCGGCGCCTCTGTTTCTTCTTGGCAAAAATACCCGAAATTCCCGAACCCGCCCCGGGCGCATACGCCCCCGGGAAAGGCCTGTCAGGCCCGGGAGCCGCAGCCCCCGGGCAGTCCCGCAATCAGCCGCCGCAGGACTCGTTCTTGGCCCAGGGCGCATTCGCCTCGGCGTATTCGGCGGCTTTCTCGGCGACGAGCGCCTTGTAGCCGTCGACGTTCGGGGTCAGATGGTCGGAGACCTTGACGAACTTCGTGCCGTCCCACTCCAGCATCCAGCCGCCCGCACCGCCGGTGTGGTCGGCGCAGGAGGTCTTGAACGGCGGCACCATGCCCTCGAGGCCGAGTTCCTTGATCCGCTCCTCTGTCATGTCGATGTTCTCGAGACCCCAGCGCAGCTGCTTCGCGTCGATCTGCGCCGTGCCGAACTCTTTCTGCGCCGCCTGGATGCCCTCTGCGAGGATCGCGGAGATCACGATGCCGCGGCCGTAGAAGACGCCCTGCATCTCGGTCTCGTTCGAAAGCGATTTGCCCGCGTCGACGACATGCTTCTTGATGTCCGCCATCACCGGCGCATCCATGTTCGGGAAGGACCAGGAGATGGACTTGTAGCCCTTGCCCTTGTCCCCGACGATGGCGAGGTCGGCGTCATGCCCGGACCACCAGACACCGATGAAATTCTCCATCGGGAACTTGGTCTTGACCGCCTCGGTGATGGCCCCGGCGTTCATCGCGCCCCAGCCCCACATGACCACGTAATCCGGACGCTCACGGCGGATCTGCAGCCACTGCGCGGACTGGTTCTGCATCTCCTTCAGGCCGACGGGGATCGGCACGAGGGTGAAGTTCTTCGCCGCGGCCGCCGCTTCGAGAACCGGCAGCGGCTCCTTGCCGAAGGGGTGGTCGAGGTGCAGGAAGGCGATCTTCTTGCCGTCGAGCGAACCCTGGCTTTCGAGATACTGCAGAATCATGTCCGCCGCGTCCCAGTAGCCCGCGGGGGTGTTGAAGGCCCACTGGAAGGTGGTGCCGTCCATCATCGGCGAGAAGCCGTAGCCCGGCGCAAGGATCGGGATCTCGTCCACGTTGGTCTTCGGCAGGACCTGCAAGGTGATGCCGGTGGACCAGGGCTGCGTGACGATCGCGGTGCCCTTGGTCTTCTCGTAGCACTCGACGCCCTTTTCGGTGGAATAGCCGGTCTCGCATTCCTCGGCGTTGATCATGATGCCGCCGATACCGCCGTCGCGGGCGTTGAGCATGTTCAGGTAATCCGCCTGGCCGTTCATCAGCGGAATGCCGGTGGCCGCGAACGGCCCGGTCCGGTAGGCGAGGTTCGGCGTGTAGAGTTCCTGGGCCATCGCGGCACCGGCGGTCACACCGGCAACAACGGCGGCAATCGCCAGTTTCGTGAAGTGTTTCATGGGTTCTCCTCCCTGAGAATTGGTCTTGTCACTTCGTTTCGGACTATGCGCCCCCGGCTCCACCCGGACGCGCGGTTTCGTAGGGCGGGGCTATGCCCCGCACCCCCTAGTGGGGGAAGGGCCAGATGATCAGCTTCTCCCGGATCAGCCGCCACAGCTGCGCAAGGCCATGCGGCTCGACAATCAGGAAAAACACGATCAGCGACCCCACGATCATGATGTTCAGATGCTCCACCGTGGCCGAGCCGATCGGGATGCCAAGCGCATTCGGCACGAGGTTCAGCACCACCGGCAGCCCGACGATCAGGATCGCGCCGAGGTAGTTGCCCATGACCGAGCCGAGTCCGCCGATGATGGCGATGAAGAGGATGCGGAACGACAGCGGTATGTCGAAGAGGTTCGGCTCCGCCGCCCCCCGCCACATGAAGACGAAGAGCGCACCTGCCACGCCGACGATGTAGGACGAGACCGCAAAGGCCGTCAGCTTCGACTTCATCAGGTTGATGCCGATGAGCTCGGCGGCAATGTCCATGTCCCGTGTCGCCTTCCACGTCCGGCCCAGCGTGCCGCGCGTCAGGTTGATGCAGACCCAGGTCAGCAGGATCACGATGAACAGCACGACATAATACTGCACCAGCGAGTTCGCCTGCGGCCCGGAAACGTAAACCCCGAACATCTCGAGGTTCGGCACCTGGATCGCCCCGGAGGCGTTGTCGTTGTAGAGCCAGGACCACTTCTCGAAGAGCCAGACGAGGAAGAACTGCGCCGCCAGCGTCGCAATCGCGAGGTAAAAGCCCTTGATCCGGAGCGACGGAATGCCGAAAGCCACCCCGATCCCCGCGCTGAAGATACCCGAGAGCAGGATCGCGATGACCGGGTTCATCCAGGGCATCAGGGTAATCATCTTGTAGCAGGCATAGGCGCCGACGCCCATGAAGGCGGCGGTACCGAGCGAGAGCTGCCCGGCAAAGCCGGTGAGGATGTTGAGACCGAGGGCGGCGAGAGAATAGATGAGGATCGGGATGAGCAGCGTCTGGAAGGCGAATTCGCTCGCGGTCAGCGGAAACACCACCGCCGCCAGCAGCAGGATCACCCCCAGCAGGAACGCATCCTGCTTGACCGGGAACAGCGCCTGGTCCGCCTCGTAACTCGTCTTGAACTGTCCTGCGGTGCGATACAGCATCCCTGTCTTCCCCTTTGCCGGCGTGCGGGGCAAAGCCCCGCCCTACGTCCGGTTCCTCCCGAAACCCGCCTGTCGCGGACCTATTTCTTGCCCTTGTCCTGCCCGACCGCCCCCCAGAAGGCCGCCATGGCCTTGAAGGAGCCGGTGGTCACGGCCATGGACGCGGTGAACATCGCCTGCGCCGCCTCGATCTGCGCCTCAAGCATCCCGCGCGCCGCCGCCTCGGTGTCGAAGCTCTCGGTCAGACCGTCGGCCCCCCGCGCCACGTCCGACACATCCCGCGAGCGCTCGGAGCCGTCCTCTTCGACATCCTCCGGTCGTGGGGGTTTGCGTTTCTCAGACATGCAGATCCTCATCCACTTCGTAGCGCGCCCGGCTGCCGCTCGTCGGGGCATAGCCGGTCTGTTCGCTGTGCCGCACCAGCCAGAACCAGGCCCAGAACCCCGCCCCGGCGCCGGCCACCGCCAGCAGCAGCGCAACGACCATGCGCCCGGAGGCCGCCGGGTCGGTGGTCAGGGCTAGATAGCCGAAGCACCAGAACCCGGACCAGGCGATGACGTTCAGAATGGCAATCAGTTTTGACATGGTATCCTCTTCGTCCACACACCCGACGCAGCGCCTCGGTTCCTCTTGCTCCAGATCTCCCCGCCGGAGGCATCCTCCGCCGGGGCCTGTCTAGACCCTCTCGATGATCCGCTCCCCGAACAACCCCTGCGGGCGGAACAGCAGCACGATCAGCGCCAGCACGAAGGCAAACCAGGTCTCCGTGTTGCCGCCCATCAGAGGTTGCCCCCAATAGATTTCGAAAAGCTTTTCAAGGACGCCGATCAACAGCCCGCCGATGATCGCGCCCGTGATGCTCTCGAGCCCGCCCAGCATCAGCACCGGCAGCGCCTTGTAGGCAATGACCTCCAGTGCAAACGACACCCCGGCCCTCGCGCCCCAGGCGATGCCGGTGACCAGCGCGATGATCCCGGCGATGAACCACACCAGCACCCAGACCGTCTGCAGCGAGATCCCCACGGAAAGCGCCGCCTGATGGTCGTCCCCCAGCGCCCGGATCGCCCGGCCCATGCGCGTCTTGTTGAGGAACAGGAGAAGCGCCATCACGAGCAGTGCCGCCACGACCACCGCCGTGATGTCCTTCTGCTCGAGGATCAGCAGCCCGCCCCAGGGCTCAAGAACCACGCTATCGGTCGGGATGCCAAGTTCCTCGGTGATCATCACCTTGTTCTCGCCGCCGAAGATGATCTCGCCGAAGCCGATGAGGAACAGCGTGATGCCGATGGTCGCCATGAAGAGGATGATGTCCGGCTGGCCAACCAGCGGCCGCAGCACGATCCGCTCGATGCTCACCGCCAGACCGAACATGACCCCAAGCGTGAGGATCACCGAAATCCACGCAGGCACACCAAAGGCATGCAAGCCGACGAGGGTCAAGGCGGCGAACACCACCATAATGCCCTGCGCAAAGTTGAAAATCCGCGACGAGCGGAAAATCAACACGAAGCCCAGCGCGATCAGCGCATAGAGAATGCCGGAAACCAATCCCTCCCAGAGCACCTGCAACAGGAAGTCCGGAGCAGCGAACATGTCTGCAAAGGGTGTGATGAATATGTCGTTCAGCATGTCACAGGTCCTGCTTGCATTCGTCGAAGTTGTTGGGAAGGGTCAGAATTACCGTGAATTCCAATTGATCCGGTATCGGCGGATCAATCTCGCTGGCGCCCGCGCGCGCCGAACTCATCGTCATGGCACTGACGCTGACGGCCACGCCGCTGTTTTCAGGCAGGCACAAGACTGAATAGACATGGAACGGCAAGGTCTCGATACGCTGCGCCACACCAGTCGTGTCCAACCAGTCAAACCATGCCAGAATGCTGTCTTCCGCATCCTCGAATGTAACGACCGCTGGATCGGGAACGACGCTGCCCATCTTGCACATGAACAAGACATCATGCCGGATCGACGCCTCCAGTGGCATCGTGCCCAGATCCGTTACCACCTCCCCACCAAAGTTGGCATTGTCCCACTCGTCGATACCTTTCGGTTTGACATCGTAGGCCGCAAGTTCCTCCAACTGTGCGCCGGAAACCACAGCCTGAAAGCAACGGTCAAACGCGAGCATCAGCCCCTCGTCTACGGCCGCAACGGCGGGTTGCGCGAGCAGTCCCGACGCGACCACGGCAAGGGCTGACACTAACCGTCGTGCAGTGCGAGCACCCTGTATGGACCGCAGGCAGAGCATCAATGTGCCACCCCCAGATAGGCATCAATCACATCCTGATTGCTGCGCACTTCCTCGGGTGGGCCGTCGCCGATCTTCTTGCCGTAGTCCATGACCACCACGCGGTCGGAGAGGTCCATGACCACACCCATGTCATGCTCGATCAGGCAGATCGTGGTGCCGAACTCGTCGTTCACATCGAGGATAAAGCGGCTCATGTCCTCCTTCTCCTCGACGTTCATCCCCGCCATCGGCTCGTCGAGCAGCAGGATCGACGGCTCCGCCGCCAGCGCCCGCGCCAGCTCCACCCGCTTCTTCAGACCATAGGGCAGCCGCCCCACCGGCGTCTTGCGGATGTTCTGGATTTCCAGAAAATCGATCACCCGCTCCACCTTCTCGCGGTTCTCGATTTCCTCATTCCGCGCCTTGCCATACCACAGCGCCTGCGCCGCGATACCGGCGTGCATCTTGGTCAGCCGCCCGGTCATCACGTTGTCCAGCACCGTCATTCCCTCGAACAGCGCGATGTTCTGGAAGGTCCGTGCCACCCCCATCCGCGCCACCTCGTAAGGCTTCATGGCGGGCCGCTTCGCACCCTTGTACCAAAGCTCGCCTTCGGTGGGTGTGTAGAATCCCGAAATGATGTTGAGCATGGACGACTTGCCCGCGCCGTTCGGGCCGATGATCGCCCGGATTTCCCCCTCGCGGATGTCGAAGGAGATATCGGAAATCGCCGTCACCCCGCCGAACTTCAGCGTGATGTTCTTCAGCTCCATCAAGACGCCGCCAATCTGGCGTCCGTCCGCCGTGACGTATCCTTCGGTATCCTTCACGCGCCCGCCCCTGTCTTCTTCTTGGTCCAAATACCCACTGCAACCCGTGCCGCGGACGCAACACCGGGCAAGACGCGCCCGATGGGACGGCGGGCGGGGCGATGTTCGCAGAACGAGCGCCGCACAGCCGTCATTCCGCCGCCATCGCCTTGGGCGCCACCGGCACCACCTTTGCATCGCGCAAAGTCAGCGTCGCCTTGATCTTGCCCTTGCGCCCATCCTCGTAGGTCACTTCGGTCTCGGTATAGACCGTCTCCGAGCCATCATAGAGCGCGGCAATCAGATCATCGAACTTCTCGCCGATCACCTTGCGCTTCACCTTCCGTGTCCGGGTCATCTCGCCGTCATCCGCGTCCAGTTCCTTGTGCAGGACGAGGAAGCGGTGGATCTGGCAGCCCGCCAGCATGTCATCCTCCGCAACGGAGGCATTCACCTCCTCTATATGGCCCTGGATCGTGTCGAGCACCTGCGGGTGCTGCGCCAGCTCCTGATAGCTCGCATAGGCGATGTTGTTGCGCTCCGCCCAGTTCCCGACCGCCGTCAGGTCGATGTTGATGAAGGCCACGCAGCGGTCCCGCCCGGCGCCGAAGACCACGGCCTCGAGGATGTTCGGGAAGAACTTCAGCTTGTTCTCGACATACTTGGGCGCGAACATCCGCCCGTCCGCCATCTGCCCCACGTCCTTCGCCCGGTCGATGATTCGCAGATGCCCGGAGCCTTCCTCGAAGAACCCCGCATCCCCCGTCGCGACCCAGCCCTCGGCGTCCTTCGTGTCGGCGGTGCTTTCGGGGTTCTTGTAATACTCCACGAAGGTCCCCGGAGAGCGGTAGAAGACCTCGCCATTCTCGGCGATCCGGATTTCCACCCCTGGCGCGGGCACGCCGACCGTATCGGAGCGCACCTCGCCATCCGGCTGCACGGTGATGAAGACGGAGGCCTCCGTCTGACCATAAAGCTGTTTCAGGTTGATCCCCAGCGAGCGATAGAAATCGAAGATTTCCGGCCCGATCGCCTCCCCCGCCGTGTACCCCACACGCACCTTTGAAAACCCCATGGCGTTCTTAAGCGGCCCGTAGACCATGAACTCGCCCAGCCGGTATTTCAGCCGGTCCATGCCGCTCACCGGCTTGCCGTCCAGAATGGCGGGGCCGACCTTGCGGGCGTGGTCCATGAAATACCGGAAAATCTTCTGTTTCGTCGCGCCCGCGTCTTCCATGCGGATCATGATCTGCGTCAGCTGCGTCTCGAAGATGCGCGGCGGCGCGAAATAGTAGCTCGGGGCGATTTCCCGCAGGTCGGTGAGCAGCGTATCGGCCGACTCCGGGCAGTTGACGCAGAAGCCTTTCCAGTAGGCCTGCCCGATGGAGAAGATGAAATCGCCAACCCAGGCCATCGGCAGATAGGCCAGCACCTCGTCGTCCCGGCGCAGGTTATCGAACTCGGCGGAGGACTTCGCCGCCTCGATGATGTTGCGGTTGGACAGCACCACGCCCTTCGGTTTGCCCGTGGTGCCGGAGGTGTAGAGCATGACGCATTTGTCGTCATAACCCAGGGCACCGCGCCGCCGCTCCAGCTCCTTGATGAACTCGTCCCGCGCCGCGCGCCCCTGCGCCTGCACATGGCTGTAGTCGTGCAAGGTCGTGTGATCGTACTTCCGCATTCCGCGCGGATCGACATAGATCATGTGTTCGAACTGGTGCAGGTCGTCCTGAATCTCGATGACCTTGTCGACCTGCTCCTGGTCGGCGGCAATGACGAAGCGCGCGCCGCAGTGGCCAAGCACATACTCCATCTCCTCCGCGACCGCGTCCTGGTAGAGCGGCACCGGCACCGCCCCGCACATCTGCGCCGAAACCATGGACCAGTAGAGCGAAGGGCGGTTGCGGCCGATGATGGCGACGTGGTCGCCGGAGTTCACCCCGAGGTTCATCAGGCCCAGCGCCAGCGCCTCGATCTCCTCGGCGGCCTCCTTCCAGGTCCAGCTTTGCCAGATGCCGAATTCCTTTTCCCGGTAGGCCGGGGCATCCCCGAACTCCCGCACGTTGCGTGCCAACAAGGCAGGGACCGAGCGCAAGCCTTCTGCGCCCATCGCCATCTGAACCAATGCTTTTCCTCCCGTCATGCCGTTCCCGGCACCCAGATTCGGCCTCTCCTCAAAGGCCGGATCGCTTATCCGCGATTCTGGTGACCATCTTGGTCGTGGGTCAGGTTGCCGGTCAACGTTTTCCTGAACATTTCCCAAATCTTACGAATTGTAACGGCTCCGCCATGCCGCCGCGGCGGAGCCGTCGCCGCGATTGCGCGGCGTCTGCCTGCGCCTTAAGGTGCCGAAAGTCTGTTCAGGAGGACTTTCATGAACGTGGAAGACGTCATTGCCACCGGCGGCCAGGAAGGCCTGCCGCTGCTGTTCCTCGCGGCTTTCCTTCTGGTCGCGATCTGGCTCGGAGTGCGCATCGTCCCGCAGTCGCAAAAGCATGTGGTCGAACGGTTCGGCCGGTTGCGGGCGGTTCTCGGGCCGGGGATCAATTTCGTGATCCCCTTCCTCGACAAGGTCGCGCACAAGATTTCCATTCTCGAACGCCAGCTGCCCACAGCCTCGCAGGATGCGATCACCCGGGACAACGTGCTGGTGCAGGTCGACACCTCGGTCTTCTACCGCATCACCGAGCCGGAAAAGACCGTCTACCGCATCCGCGACGTCGACGCCGCCATCGCAACGACCGTCGCGGGGATCGTTCGGGCCAACATCGGCCAGATGGACCTCGACGAAGTGCAGGCCAACCGGGGCCAGTTGATCCAGACGATCAAGCTGAACGTGATGGACGCGGTGGATGACTGGGGGATCGAGGTGACACGGGCCGAGATCCTCGACGTCAACCTCGACCAGGCGACGCGCGACGCGATGCTCCAACAGCTGAACGCCGAACGCGAGCGCCGGGCCCAGGTGACCCGGGCGGAGGGCAGCAAGCGCGCGGTGGAACTGAACGCCGATGCGGAACTCTACGCCGCCGAGCAGGCCGCCAAGGCGCGCCGCGTTCAGGCGGACGCAGAAGCCTATGCCACCGGCGTCGTAGCAAAGGCGATTGCCGAGCACGGCGTCGAGGCCGCGCAATATCAGGTGGCCCTGAAACAGGTCGAGGCCCTGAATGCGCTTGGCGCAGGATCGGGCAAGCAGACCATCGTGGTGCCGGCCCAGGCGCTCGAAGCCTTCGGCGACGCCTTCCGGATGCTCAAGGGGCGCAGCTGATGTGGTCGCTGTGGTGGCTCTGGATGGTGGCGGCGCTGGGTCTCGGTATCCTCGAAATGCTGGTGCCGGCCTTCCTGTTCCTCGGGTTCGCGCTGGGAGCGGGGCTGACCGGGCTGACGCTTCTGGTGGGCGGCGGGCTGGCGCTCTGGCTGGCCGCCAGCCTGCCGCGGCTGCTCGTCTACTTCGCGGTCCTGTCGCTGCTCTCCTGGCTGGTGCTGCGCAAGGCCGTCGGGGTGCGCCGCGGGCAGGTGAAGGTCTGGGACCGCGACATCAACGACTGACGTCCCCGGGCCAGCCCGAGGGATCGCCGGGGTGGGCGGGGCGCCTTCCGAAGGAACAGCGCCGCCGCCCCGGCAGGCGGCGCGGCGTCCGGGCCCCTTTTCGCGCCGATCAATCCCGCATACCGTCGCCGCCATGAGCACCACCGCCCTCACCCAAGCCGGGCTGAACCTGATCCAGCAGGCCCTGACCATCTACGACAGCGACCTCAGGCTCGCGGTCTGCAACGCCCGTTTTGCCGAGATGTTCGACCTGCCGCCGGAACACACCACGCCCGGCGCCCGCTTCGAGGACACGATCCGCCACCTGACGCTGCGCGGCGAGTATGGCCCGGTGGACGATCCCGAGGCGTTCATCGCCACCCGCACGGAAATCGCCCGCGCCTTCCAGCCGCATTACATGGAACGCACCCGCGCCAATGGCCGCACGATCAGTGTCGAGGGGGCGCCGCTGCCGCAGGGCGGCTGGGTCACCGTCTACACGGACATCACCGACACCAAGTCACAGGAGGCGCTGCTGCGCAGCCGCTCCGAGACCCTGTCCGAGGAGGTGCTGAAACGCTCCGAGGAACTGGCCAAGACCAACCGCGAACTGGCCGCAAGCAACAGCGCCCTCAAGGAAGCCCGGCGCGAGTTGCAGGAGATCGAGGCCCGCACCCGCACCACCACCGAGATGATGCCGGCCCATATCGCCCGCGTCGATGCCTCCGGGCGCTACACCTTCTCCAACCGCCGCCTTGCCTCCGTCATGCCGGGGCGGCCGTCGGAGATCATCGGGCGGCATATCGCCGACACCCTCGGTCCGCAGGCTTACGAGCGCGTCCGTCCACACCTCGAAAGCGCGATGCAGGGCCAGCCGAGTGTTTTCGAATTCACCGACGAGGACAGCTCCCGCCGCATCCGCGCCGCCTTCACCCCCGATCCGCTGGAGCCCGGCGTCTATATCCTGTCCCAGGACATCACCGAAGAGACCCAGACCCGCGCCGCCCTGCAGCAGACCCGCCGCCGCGAGATGGCCGCGCAGCTGATCAGCGGCATGGCGCATGATTTCTCCAACCTTCTGACGATCATTCTCGGCATGCAATCGAAACTCGCCCGCATGACGCAGGACGAGGCGGCCCAGCCGCTGATCACCGCGACGCTCTCCGCCGCCCGGCGCGGCGGCGACCTGCTCGGACGGATCGCCGACATAACCAGCCAGCGCAGCTGGCAGCCGCGCCCGCTCGATCTCGGGGCTTTCCTCGATGACCTGGCCACGCTGGCAACCCCCTCGCTGCCGCCGGGCATCGCGCTGGTCTCCCGGATGGAGACCGAGGGCCGCTACATGGCGGACCCGGGGCTGTTGCAGGACGCCCTCTTGAACCTCGTGCTGAATGCCCGCGACGCCTGCGGGTCGGAGGGCACGATCCGCATCGAGGTGCGGGCGGTGCAAGGCACCTGGCTCGAACTGACCGTCAGCGACACCGGCCCCGGCTTTTCCCCCGCCGCGCTGGACCACGGGCTGGACCCGTTCTTCACCACCAAGGGCGGCGAAGGCTCCGGCCTCGGCCTCGCCATGGTCTACGACATGACCAAGCTCGCTGGCGGCTCGGCGCGGCTGTCGAACACGGCGGAGGGGGCGCGTGTCACGCTACGCCTGCCCCTGCGCGAGGCTCCGCCGCTGCCGGAACCCGGCATCGGCGATCTGGTCCTGCTGGTCGAAGACAGCGCCGACCTGCGGGCCTCGGTTCGCGAGATGCTGACCGGCATGGGCTTCGCCGTGGTCGAGGCGACCTCCGTCAGCGAGGCCCTGACCCTGGCGGAGGGGCTGCCGGGGCTTTCGCTGGTGCTTTCCGACATCAGCCTCGAAGGCGAGGACCCCGGCGTTTCCCTCATCGACCGGCTGGGCGGCATCCCGCTGCGCCTGATGACCGCGCTGCCGAAATCGCACCCGCTGCACGCGAAGGCCCGGGCGCATGGCCCGGTGCTGCGCAAACCCTTCACGGCGGAGGATTTGACCGCCTTCCTCGGCAAGGCTAAAGCCGAGGCATGAGCGCCCTTGTCACCATTCTCGACGACGAACCGGCCATCCGCGAGATGCTGTCCGAAGCCCTGACGGAGGCGGGCTACCGCACGCTGACCTTCGCCCGCGCCACCGAATTCGAGGCCGCGTTGCGGCGCACCACGCCCGACATCTGCCTTGTCGACCTCGGCCTGCCGGACCGCGACGGGCTGAGCCTCGTGCACCGCCTCGCGCTGGAACAGGGGGCCTCGGTGATCATCATCTCCGGACGCGCCCAGGTGCAGGACCGCATTACCGGGCTGGAGCTGGGCGCCGACGACTACATCATCAAGCCCTTCGACCCCTCCGAAGTCGTCGCCCGCGTCCGCGCCCGCCTGCGCGGCCCGAAACGCGCGCAACCGGGCATGACCGCTCGTTTCAACGGCTGGACCGCGCATTTCGACCGCTTTTCGCTGGAGGATGCGGACGGCACGGAAACCCCGATCAGCCAGGCCGAGGGCGAAGTCCTGCGGCTGTTCCTCGAAAGCCCGAAGCGTCTGATCACCCGAGCGCAGATGCAGGAAATGCTCGGCGGAGCGGCTGGGGAGAGTTTCGACCGGGCGATGGACGTGCGCATCTCGCGGCTGCGGACCAAGCTGCGCGAGGACCCGAAAAACCCGCGGCTGATCAAGACGATCTATGGCGCGGGCTACATCTTCCTCGGGGAAGTGGACTGGGGCTGACAGGGCCCCGCGCTCTCAGGGCAGCGCCATCACGTAGCCGTCCAGACCCAAAGCGCCCCTCATCACGGGCAGCAGCGTCACCGCCACCACGCCAACCACAGCGCCGATCGCAAGCCGCATCGGCGCCCGCCCCAGCTTCGGTCCCGCCAGACCCAGAAGCCCGCAGACCATCGCGTAAAATCCCAGCGATACGATATCCATACACGCCTCCCGATCCTGTACCACCGTAGTACGCCGCTCCATCCGCGTCCCGTCCGACATGTGCCGCGCACCGCCTTTGCCAGCCGTCGGAAGCCGGAAAACACGTCGCTTGCGCACGCGGCCCGGGATCAGCCCGTCGATGCCGGCATCCGCGCCACCGCTCGCGCCAGCACATTGAGACCGGACACCAGATCCGCCTCCGCCGTATCCTCCGCGAAATCATGGGAAATGCCACCGATCGACGGCACGAAGAGCATCGCGGCGGGCATCAGCCGCGCCATGTTGGAGGCGTCGTGCAGGGCGCCGGAGGGCATCTGCCGCCATTGCTCCGGCACCTCCGCCTCCGCCGCCTCAGCCAGCGCGGACCGCATGGCCCGATCCATGGCCACCGGCTCCACCCCAAGCATCGGACCAAACGCCAGCGTCATGCCCATCGCCTGCGCCACTTCTTCCGCGCTTTCCCGGATGATCTCCTCCATCCGCCGCAACCGCTCCGCCTCGCCATCGCGCCATTGCATCGAGAAGGCCACCTTGCCCGGAACAACCGAATGCGCGTTCGGGTGCAGGCTGACGTGGCCGATGGTCCAGACCGTGGCCGGGGTGACGACATTGCGGAAGCGCTCGTTGATCAGCGTGTTGAACCGGCCCAGTGCCTGAAAGGCATCGCGGCGCAGGGCCATCGGGGTGGTTCCGGCGTGGTTCTGCTGGCCCTCGAAGCGGATCACCCGGTCGCGGATGCCGACAATCGCCTCGACCACGCCGATCTTGCCGCCGGTCTGGTCGAGCAGCGGCCCCTGTTCGATGTGCATCTCGAGAAAGCCGGTGAACCGCTTCGGATCGACCCATCCGCCGAGCCTGTCACCCATTGCCGCGCGGGCCTCAGGCAGGGTGATACCCTTGGGATCGGTCAACGCCCCGATCTTTTCGGCGGGCAGGACACCGGACCAGGCCGCGCTGCCCGTGGTGACGCCGAAGCGGCCTTCCTCGTCCTGAAAGGACACGACGGAGACCGGCGGCCCACCGCTTTCCTTCGCGGCCCGCGCCACCTCCAGCGCCGCGATCACACCCAAGGCGCCGTCGAGCCAGCCGCCTTCAGGCTGGGTATCGGAATGCGAGCCCATGAGCAGCGACGGCCCCTCCACCAGACCAAACAAGGAGCCCATCGGATCGAACTGCGGTGTCAGCCCGGCGTCGATCATGCGCTGTGCCAGCCAGTCCCGTGCCTCGATGTCGGCAGCGGAGTAAGCCGGACGGACAACGCCCTTGCCCACGCCGGACGCACCGATGGCGCGGAGCGAATGCAAATCCTGCAAGAAGCGGTCGGGGTTCACGGGGATCATCAGGACACCTTCCTTTCCCGCCCGAGTCTGCGCTCCCAGGGCCCGGGTGTCAATTTATCATGATAATTTCTTCTCTTCCCAAATACTCAAAAGAAAAACGCGCCCGAGGGCGCGTTTCCATGGGACGGCGGGCGGGGCGATGTTGTCGCCCGAAGGGCGGCCAACGAGCGCCGGACCCGTCCTATTCGGCCGCCAGCGCTTCGGCATTCTCGACGCGCACCGCGGAGTACTTGAACTCCGGGATCTTTCCGTACGGGTCGAGCGCCGGGTTGGTCAGGATGTTCGCGGCCGCCTCGACATAGGCAAAGGGCAGGAACACCATGTCCGGGGCAATCGCCCGGTCCGCCCGCGCCATGATCTCGATGGAGCCGCGTTTCGTCGACAGCCGCACCATGCCGCCCGGTTCCACGCCCAGCCTGCGCAGCGTGGACGGGTGCAGAGAGCAGTTCGCCTCCGGCTCCACAGCGTCCAGCACCTTCGAGCGCCTAGTCATGGACCCGGTGTGCCAGTGCTCCAGCTGCCGACCCGTGGTCAGCACCATGGGATACTCCGCGTCGGGCAGATCGTCCGGCGGAATGACGGAAGCCGGCGTGAACTTCGCGCGGCCCTCGGGGCGCGGGAAGCCGTCCGCGAAGACAATCGCCTGCCCCGGGTCCTCCGGCGACAGCGACGGATAGGTCACCACGTTCTCCCGCGACAGCCGCTCCCAGGTGATGTTGTTCAGCGACTTCATGTTGAGCTTCATCTCGGCGAAGACATCCGCCGGGCTGGCGTAGTCCCATGCAAGGCCAAGCCGTTGCGCCAGATCCACCGTGATCGCCCAATCCTCCCGCGCCTCGCCCGGAGGCGGCACGGCGGGGCGGCCCATCTGGACCTGCCGGTTGGTGTTGGTCACGGTTCCGGACTTCTCGGCAAAGGCGCTGGACGGCAGGATAACATCGGCGAAATTCGCCGTTTCCGTCAGGAAGATGTCCTGCACCACCAGATGCTCCAGCTTCGCCAGCGCATCGCGGGCGTGCTCCACATCCGGGTCGGACATGGCGGGGTTTTCCCCGAGCACGTACATGCCCTTGATCTCGCCCGCGTGCACCGCGTCGAGGATCTCCGTCACGGTCAGCCCCTTCTCGGCGCTGAAATCGCCCGATTTCCAGACCTCGGTGAAGGCGCTGCGCACCCCGTCGTCGGTCACCGTCTGGTAATCCGGCAGGAACATCGGGATGAGCCCCGCATCGGACGCGCCCTGCACGTTGTTCTGGCCGCGCAGCGGGTGCAGACCCGCGCCGGGCCGACCCACCTGCCCGCACATCAGCGCCAGCGAAATCAGGCAGCGCGAGTTGTCCGTGCCGTGGATGTGCTGCGAGACGCCCATACCCCAAAAGATCATAGCCGCCTTGGCGGTGGCGAAATCACGCGCGACCTGTCGCAGGGTCTCGGCGGGGATGCCGCAGAGCACCTCCATCTTCTCCGGCGGGAACTGCTTCAGGTGCTCCTTCTCGGCCTCCCAGTTTTCGGTATAGGCCTCGATATACTGCTGATCGTAGAGGCCTTCTTCCACGATGGTGTGCATGATCGCGTTCAGCATCGACACATCCGCACCGGGCTTGAACTGCAGCATATGCGTTGCGAACCGGCGCAGGCCGACGCCGCGCGGGTCCATGACGATGAGCTTGCCGCCACGCTTGGTGAACTGCTTGAAGTAGGTCGCGGCCACCGGATGGTTCTCGATCGGGTTGCAGCCGATGACGATGGCCACATCCGCGTTCTCGATCTCGTTGAAGGTCGCCGTCACCGCGCCGCTGCCGACGTTCTCCATCAGCGCCGCGACGGAGGACGCATGGCAAAGCCGCGTGCAGTGGTCGACGTTGTTGTGGCCGAAACCCTGCCGGATCAGCTTCTGGAAGAGGTAGGCCTCCTCGTTCGAGCATTTGGCAGAGCCGAAGCCCGCGACGGTCTTGCCGCCCTGCTCGCGCAGCTTCGCCAGCCCCCCGGCGGCTTTCTCCATGGCCTCCTCCCAGGTCGCCTCGCGGAAGACTTCCTGCCAGTTGCCCGGATCGACATTCAGCCCCTTTGCGGGGGCATCGTCACGACGGATCAGCGGTTTCGTCAGGCGATGCTCGTGGTGGATGTAGTCGAAACCGAACCGCCCTTTGACACAAAGCCGCCCTTCGTTCGCGGGGCCATTGATGCCCTCGACATACTTGATCTTGCCGTCCTTGACCTTGAGCGACACCTGGCATCCGACGCCACAGAACGGGCAGACGCTCTCGACCGCGCTGTCGTAGTCCTTGCTGTCGCCGACCTGCGCCTCATCCACAACCGTGGCGTGCATCAGCGCACCGGTCGGGCAGGCCTGCACACATTCGCCGCAGGCCACGCAGGTGGAGGCCCCCATCTCGTCCGACACGTCGAACACCGGATAGGCATCATGCCCCCGCCCCGCCATGCCGATCACGTCATTGACCTGAACCTCGCGGCAGGCGCGAACGCACAGGTTGCACTGGATGCAAGCGTCAAGGTTCACGCGCATCGCCACATGGCTGTCGTCGAGCAACGGGATGCGCTCCGCCTCCAGCGTCGGGAAACGCGACTCCGAAACCCCGTTCAATTCCGCCATGTCCCACAGGTGGCTCGATTTGTCATGCGCCGCCTCCCGCTCCGGCTGGTCGGCGAGCAGCAGTTCCATGACCATCTTCCGCGCCGAGGTGGCCCTCGCATTGGCGGTGTTGACCACCATCCCTTCGGAGGGTTCGCGAATACAGGACGCCGCCAGGGTCCGCTCCCCCTCGATCTCTACCATGCAGGCGCGGCAGTTGCCGTCCGGGCGATACCCGGGCGCGGGCTTGTGGCACAGGTGCGGGATCTTCAGCCCCCGGCCATTGGCCACCTCCCAGATCGTCAGCCCCTTCTCGGCCACAACCTCTTCGCCATCGAGCGTGAATCGGATCGTATCGGACATCGCGCGTCTCCTTTGTCGCGGTCCTTAAACCATGTCGCGGGCGGCTTTCGCAGATCAATCCCGACTCCTGTCGGCATTTTTGCGGCCCTTCGCGTTTCCGATAGGCGGCAACCTCGCTCCAAACACCCCGCCCCGTTTCTTCTTGGCTCAAATACCCTGGTCCACCGGCGCACCACGCGCCGCTGCTTTTTCTTGGCCCAAAAACTCAACCCAAGACCCGAAACGATCACACCGCCAGACCCTCTGGACCTCCCTTCCCGCCCCGCCTAACCTCCGCGCAAAATTCACGGGAGAGAACGACATGGCCACAGGCAAGAACATCCGCACCTACTACAACGGCCAGTGGCACGACGGCGACGCGCATATCATCCGCGCGGCGGATCACGGCGCGTGGCTCGGCTCCGGCGTCTTCGACGGTGCGCGGTATGTGCGCGGCGTCTGCCCCGACCTTGACGCCCATTGTGCGCGGGTGAACCGCTCCGCCGAAGCCCTGATGCTCAAGCCCACCGTCTCGACCGAAGACATGGTGCAGATCGTTTGGGAGGGCCTGAAAGCCTACCCGAAGGACGCCGCCGTCTACATCCGCCCGATGTACTGGGGCATCAACGGCGACATCACCGCCATCGTGCCGCAACAGGACGAAACCGGCTTTGCCATCTGTCTCGAAGAGATCCCCTTCGCCGACGACACCGCCACGGTGAAACTCGGCATGACCCGCTTCCGCCGTCCGGTGATGGAGAGCGCCGTGGTCAACGCCAAGGCGGGCTGCCTCTACCCGAACAACGCCCGGATGCTGACGGAAGTCCGCTCGCGCGGTTTCGGCAACGCTCTGGTGGCGGACGCCATGGGCAACGTCGCCGAGAGCGCCACGGCGAACGTCTTCATGGTGAAGGACGGCGCGGTCTTTACCCCTATCGCCAACGGCACCTTCCTCGCCGGGATCACCCGGGCGCGTCACCTGTCCAACATGAAGGCGGACGGCATGGAGGTGCACGAGACCGTGCTGACCTTCGACGACTTCCGCGCCGCCGACGAGGTCTTCCTCTCGGGCAACATGAGCAAGGTCACTGCCGTCACCGGCTTCGAGGACACCGAGTATCAGGCCGGCCCCGTGACACGCCGCGTGCGCGAGATGTATTGGGACTGGGCACAGAGCGCGACCTGACGGGACGGCGGGCGGGGCGCTCTTGCCGTCAGGCAAACAGCGGCGTCCGGCGGCCCGCGCATGGGTGCTGGACAGACAGCGGCGGCTCTGCCACGGTTCCCCCGCAGGAGACCCAAGATGCGCAAGTTCCTCGTCGTGCTCGACGACAGCCGAGAATGCCTGAACGCAATGCAGTTCGCCGCCATGCGTGCCGCACACACCGGCGCGGGTGTGGAGATTCTCTCGGTGATTCCGCCGGACGAGTTCAACCACTGGATCGGCGTCGGCGACATCATGCGCGAGGAGGCCCGCGAGCGCATCGAGGCGCATTTCGAAGTCTTCGCCAAATGGATGCGCGACAAGCAGGGCGTCGATCCCGAACTGGTCATTCGCGAGGGCGATCCGCTGACGGAAATTCTGGAACAGGTTCGGGATGACCCGGAAATCGGCGTGCTGGTGCTCGGCGCGGCGGCAGACAAGAAGGGCCCCGGCCCCCTCGTCACGCAACTGACCAAGAACGCCGGGTCCCTGCCGATCCCGATCACCATCGTGCCCGGTGACATGAGCCGCGAACGGCTGAAGGCCGTCACCTGACCTGACCGCCTCTTCCTCGCCGTGCAGGCTTTTTCGCCCGGGACCGCCATTTTCCGCTACGGCACAGGTGACCTCTGTTACTGTCCCCGGCATCGCCTCGCCCGGCTTTGACAATGAACAGCCGCCAGTCGTACCCTTGATGACGTCTGGTTCCGCTTGTGGAGGCGCTTTCATGCCCGTTCGATTTCTTCGCCCGCTTCTGATTTGCGCCTGCGCCTGCAGCGCAACGGCACCCTGCGCCGCCACCTATACCGAGGCCACAACCCCCTCCGGCAACGTCGCAGCCTATACCCTCAGGCTCGGCACCGCGCAAATTGCGGCGCCGCAGTACGTCCTCGATTTCGAGACGGGATACGCTGGCGGGCAGGAGATTGACGGCACCATCGGCTACGGCGGTCTGCATATTGCGGGCATCGGTGTCGGCGGCGGCCCGGCGAAAATCGAAACCGGCGCGGGCACGATCGGCGGGTCCGATCCGATTGGCAGCTATGCCCTCGAACTGGCAGATGACGGTCCTTTCAGCGGTCTCACCGTCCTGTCCCTGACCTTCGAAAGCGCCCTGGCATACCTCTCCTTTTATATGATCGACAGCCCGGTCCGTCTCATCGACTACGGATCGGGATCCCAGACCATGGACGGAACGGGCGGGTCGGGGAATGTCGCTGAGTTCCGGGGCTTTGTGTTCAGCCCGTCCGAATCCGTGACCAAGGTCAGTTTTCCTTTCGACGACTTCGGGGCGGACGGTTGGGGCATTGACTCGATAGCCTGGGGCTACGTCACCGCCGCCGTGCCACTGCCCGCGACACTCCCGATGCTCGTAGCGGCGCTGTTCCCGGGTCTTGCCCTCGCCCGGCGGCGACGAACTTAGAATCGTTCCAAACCTTGACGCTTAGCGCCGCGAGGCGCATATAGGGGGCAAGCCACGAAAGGTGCGAGACAGATGTTCATTCAGACCGAATCCACGCCCAACCCGGCAACCTTGAAGTTCCTTCCGGGCCAGGCCGTGCTCGAAATGGGCACCGCCGATTTCCCCAGTGCCGAGAGTGCCGGGGCCTCCCCCCTCGCGCAGCGACTCTTTGCCGTCGACGGCGTCACCGGCGTCTTCTTCGGCACGGATTTCGTCACCGTGACCAAGGCCGAAACCATCGACTGGGATCACCTGAAACCGGCGATCCTCGGCGCGATCATGGAGCACTTCCAGTCCGGTCAGCCGGTGATGAGCGATGGCGCCGCGCAGGCGGGCGGCCATGCCTCCCACGACGGCGAGGATGGCGAAATCGTCACGCAGATCAAGGAACTGCTCGACAGCCGCGTGCGCCCGGCGGTGGCACAGGATGGCGGCGACATCACCTTCCACGGCTTTGACCGGGGCGTCGTCTACCTGCACATGCAGGGCGCCTGCGCCGGTTGCCCCTCCTCCACGCTGACGCTCAAGATGGGCATCGAGAACCTGCTGCGCCATTACATCCCGGAAGTGACCGAGGTACGCCCGGTTGCGGTCTGAGCGACTGCACGAAACCATGCCGTCTGAAAAGACCGTTCTGGCATTCGATACATCGGCGGCGCATTGCGCCGCCGCTTTGCTGTGCGGCTCCGAGGTCCTCGCCACGCGCCACGAAGAGATGGCCAGGGGTCAGGCCGAAAGGCTGATGCCGCTGCTAGAAGAGACCCTCGCGGACGCGGGCAAATCCTGGTCCGACCTCGATACCCTCGGCGTCGGCATCGGCCCCGGCAACTTCACCGGCATTCGTATTTCCGTCAGCGCGGCCCGGGGCCTTGCGCTGGGACTGGGCATCCCGGCGGTCGGTGTCTCGCTGTTCCGGACGACCATGCACCTGTCGAATTGGGCCCAGACCGCCGTGCCTGCGCCGCGTGGGCAGGTCTACCTGATGGACCATGACAGGATGCGCGAACCCGCCCTGTCCGCGGGCATGCCGAACATGCCCTTCGCCCTGTCCACCGAACACGCGCCTTCAGACCACGTCGTCATGATCGCCCGCCTCGCCGCGCAGGCACCGGCCGATGCGCCCCGCCCCGCGCCGCTCTACATCCGCCCCGCCGATGCCGCCCCGTCGCGCGACCTGCCGCCGGTGATCCTTGACTCCTGAGGAGGTGGCGGACATCTCCGCCCGCGCCTACCGGCATCTCGACCCCTGGAGCGCCGCGCAGATCACCGCCACGCTCGAACAACCCAATGCCCTGCTGAGCCACACGGACCACGCCTTCGTCCTCGGGCAGGTCATCGCCGGGGAGGCGGAAATCCTCGCCCTTGCCGCCGACCCGGACCACCAGCGCAGCGGCGAAGCCTCCCGGGCCTTTGCCCAATTCCTGTGCGACATCGCCAGGCGCGACGCCGCCTGTGTCTTCCTGGAAGTCTCCGTCGAAAACACGCCCGCCCTCGCCTTTTACCGCGCAAAAGGCTTCGTGCAGGTCGGTGTGAGGCGCGGATACTACCACCGCTCCCCCGGAAAAGCTGTCGACGCATTGGTCATGCGGCTGGATTTGCCCTGACGTCAGCAGGACTTGGCCCCGGCAAGCCGCGACAATTCTTCAAGAATCGGTTGACCATTTCCCGGGCACGCGCCCTAATCACGGGCATTCCACAAGGCGTCCCCGCCAAGAGGGCCGCCCGCTTAACCGACTGGGAGCACCTTCATGACCTTTTTCGCAAAGACCCTCGGCACCGCTTGCGCCCTCGCGCTCAGCGCGGGCGCTGCCCTCGCCGATCCGGCGCTGATCTATGACCTCGGCGGCAAGTTCGACAAATCCTTCAACGAAGCGGCCTACAATGGCGCCGAAGCCTTCGCGGCAGCCACCGGCGGCAGCTACAAGGACATCGAGCTGCAGTCCGAAGCCCAGCGCGAGCAGGCCCTGCGCCGCTTTGCCGAGGCTGGCTTCAACCCGGTCGTGACCACCGGCTTCTCCATGTCCTCGCCGATCGCCTCCGTCGCCGCCGATTACCCGGACACCAAGTTCGTGACCATCGACGGCTTCGTCGATCCGGGCGAGCACCCGAACGTCCTGTCGATCCTGTTCTCCGAGCATGAAGGCTCCTACCTCGTCGGCATGGCCGCCGCGATGGCCTCCAAGTCCGGCACCGTCGGCTTCGTCGGTGGCATGGACATCCCGCTGATCCGCAAGTTCGCCTGCGGCTATGCCCAGGGCGCGAAGGCCGTGAACCCCGATGCCACCGTCATCGCCAACATGACCGGCACCACCCCGGCGGCCTGGAACGACCCGGTGAAGGGCTCCGAACTGGCCAAGGCGCAGATCTCGCAGGGCGCGGACGTGATCTTTGCCGCTGCGGGCGGCACCGGCCTCGGCGTGCTCCAGACCGCGGCGGACGAGGGCATCCTCTCCGTCGGCGTCGACAGCAACCAGAACTACCTGCACCCGGGCAAGGTCCTGACCTCCATGCTCAAGCGCGTGGATGTGGCCGTGGAGAAGGCGATGACCGCCGGTGCGGACCTCGAAACCGGCGTCCAGGTCCTCGGCCTGGCCGAGGAAGGCGTCGGCTACGCGCTCGACGACAACAACGCGACGCTGATCTCGGACGAGATGAAGGCTGCCATCGACGCGGCGCGCGAGAAGATCATCGCAGGCGAAGTCTCCGTGCACGACTACTCGTCGGACGACACCTGCCCGGCGCTGACCTTCTGATCTGACGACCCAGCGGGCCGGGGTGTCGCCATCCCGGCCCGTATTCTATCCGCCAGAGGCCCTTGCCACCGTCGCAGGGCACCAACACAAGGCGCGACATGACCCAAGCCCCCGCCATCGAACTCAAAGGCATCTCCAAGGCCTTCGGCCCGGTTCAGGCCAACAAGGACATCTCGATCCGCGTCGAACGTGGCACCATCCACGGCATCATCGGCGAGAACGGCGCGGGCAAGTCCACGCTGATGTCGATCCTCTACGGCTTCTACAAGGCCGACAGTGGCGACATCTTCATCGGTGGCAAGAAGACCGAGATCCCCGACAGCCAGGCTGCCATTTCCGCCGGCATCGGCATGGTCTTCCAGCACTTCAAGCTGGTGCAGAACTTCACCGTCCTTGAAAACGTCATCCTCGGGGCGGAGGACGGCCCGATGCTGCGGCCGAGCCTCGCGCGGGCACGCGGCGTTCTGAAATCGCTCGCGGAGGAGTATGAGCTCAACGTCGATCCCGACGCGCTCATCGAAGACCTCTCCGTCGGCCACCAGCAGCGGGTCGAGATCCTCAAGGCGCTCTATCGCGAAGCGGACATCCTCATCCTCGACGAGCCCACCGGGGTGCTGACACCGGCGGAAGCCGACCACCTCTTCCGTATCCTCGAAGGGCTGCGCAAGGAAGGCAAGACGATCATCCTCATCACGCACAAGCTGCGTGAAATCATGGAAATCACGGACACCGTCTCCGTCATGCGGCGCGGCGAGATGACCGCGACGGTCAAGACAGCGGAAACCTCGCCGGAGGAACTGGCGGAGCTGATGGTCGGCCGCAAGGTCCTCTTGCGGGTCGACAAGAAACCGGCCCACCCGGGTGGCAACGTCCTCGAAATCGAGAACCTGCGCCATGTGGACAGCGCCGGGGTCGAACGGCTCAAGGGGATTTCGCTCACCGTCCGCGCCGGCGAGATCGTCGGCATCGCGGGCGTCTCCGGCAATGGCCAGTCCGAACTGCTCGAAGTCCTCGGCGGCTATGCCGACGCCACCGGCACGATCCGCATGAATGGCCAGGAGATCGACCTCACCGGCAAGCATTCCGATGGCCAGAGCCGCCGCGCCCGGGGCATCGCCCACGTTCCCGAAGACCGCCACCATGAAGGGCTGATCCTGCCCTATACCGCCTGGGAGAACACCGTCTTCGGCTACCACCGCGACCCGGAGATCCAGACCGGCATCCTTATGGACAATGCCGCGATCAAGGCGGAAGCGGCGAAGAAGATGGAGCGCTTCGACGTGCGCCCGCCGAACCCGAACCTCGCCGCTGCGAACTTCTCCGGCGGCAACCAGCAGAAAATCGTCCTCGCCCGCGAGATCGAGCGCAACCCGGACCTGCTGCTGATCGGCCAACCCACGCGAGGCGTCGACATCGGTGCGATCGAATTCATCCATCAGCAGATCGTCCGCCTGCGCGACGAGGGCAAGGCGATCCTGCTGGTCTCGGTCGAACTGGACGAGATCATGTCGCTCTCGGACCGCATCGCGGTGATGTTCGACGGCCGGATCATGGGCGAGCGCCTGCCCGCCGAGACCGACCAGACCGAGCTTGGCCTTCTGATGGCGGGCGTCACCGACACCAAGGGGAAGCGCCCCATCGAGGCTGTGGACGACCAGTTGAAGGCGCAGGCAGACCAGAAGGCAGACGCGCATGACTAGGACGTCCCGCTCCGTGCCCTGTTTCCAATTGCTCCAAATATCCCCGCCGGAGGCATCCGACATCCACCGCGCGAACCAGACCACCGAAGGACGCACCCCATGACCAGAATGCCCGCCTGGGCCGACGCGGTTCTCGTGCCCCTGTTCTCCATCATCCTCGCCGCGTTGATCTCCGCGCTGGTGATCCTCGCCATCGGCGAGGACCCGGTCGCCGCCTTCACCCTGATGGTGGACGGCGCGCTGATGCGGTCGTCCGGCTGGGGCTACACGCTCTATTACACCACCAACTTCATCTTCACCGGCCTCGCCGTTGCCATCGCCTTCCATGCCCGGCTGTTCAACATCGGCGGCGAGGGGCAGGCCATGCTCGGCGGGCTCGGCGTGGCGCTGGCCTGCCTGTTTATCCCCTGGCCGCACTGGACGCTGGCGCTGGTCGGGGCGACCGTCGCCGCCGCGCTCTTCGGTGCGGCCTGGGCCCTCATCCCGGCCTACCTGCAAGCGAAGCGCGGCAGCCACATCGTGATCACCACGATCATGTTCAACTTCATCGCCGCCGCCGTTTTGAACTACGTCCTCGTCAACCTGCTGCGCCCCACCGGCGCCATGGACCCGGCGACAGCAAACTTCCCCGCGCCGACGCATCTGCCCACGTTCCAGGACATGTTCGCCACCGCCGGCAATCCGTTGTTCCGCGGCTCCCCGGCCAACGTGACCTTCTTCCTCGCCGTCGCCGCCTGCATCGGCTTCTGGTTCCTGATCTGGCGCACCCGGCTCGGCTACGAGATCCGCGCCTTCGGCCATTCCGAAACCGCCGCGAAATACGCCGGCATCTCGCCCGTTCGCATCATCGTCGTTGCCATGCTGATCTCCGGCGGCCTCGCCGGGCTGATGGCGCTGAACACCACCATGGGCGAAGCCGAACGTCTCGTCCTGAACGCCACCGAAGGCGCGGGGTTCATCGGCATCGCCGTGGCCCTCATGGGCCGCTCGCATCCGCTTGGCATCTTCCTCGCGGCGCTGCTTTTCGGCTTCCTCTACCAGGGCGGCGCGGAACTGGCGCTCTGGACCTCGATCCCGCGCGAGTTGATCACCGTGATCCAGGCGCTGGTGATCCTCTTCACCGGGGCGCTCGACAACATGGTGCGGATGCCGCTGGAAAAGCTGTTCCTGCTGTTCGGCAAGGAGGCCCGGTGATGCTCGACCACCTCCCCGGCTTCGCGGCCGCCTATTCCATCCTGCTGGTTGCCGTCCTCTCCCCCGGGCCTGCGGTGGCCATGCTGCTCGGCGTGGCGCTCTCCCGGGGCAGGGCCTCCGCAGTAATCGCCTCCGTCGGGGTCGCCTGCGGCGCCGCGACGCTGGCCGCGCTGACCCTCGCCGGGGTCGGCGCATTGATGCAGCAAGCCGCCTGGGCGGTGACGATCCTGCGCCTGATTGGCGCGGCCTACCTGCTGTGGCTCGCCTTCGGCGCGTTCCGCAAAGCCGCCCATCCGCCGCGCGTGATCCCGGCGCAGATGCCCCCCTTGAGCCGCGCCCGGGCCTTTCTCACCGGATACCTGATGCAGATCACCAACCCCAAGGCCATCGTCTTCTGGATCGCCATTGCCTCTGTCGGGGCCACCCACGGCGCCCCCGCGCCTGTCGTTGCGGCGTTCCTGTTCGGCGCCTTCCTGATCTCGCTCGCCGGGCATGGTGCCTACGCGCTCGCGCTCTCCGCCGCGCCGGTTCGCGCAGTCTACACCCGGGCGCGCCGCGGCATCGAAGCCACCCTCGGCCTGTTCTTCACCTTTTTTGCTTTCCGGCTCGCCACGGCAAGGAACTGACATATGGATCTCGACACCCTCATCCAGGTTGGCGGCAGCACCATCCGCCTTTCCACGCCGCTCCTGCTGGCCTGCCTCGCCGGGCTGTTCTCGGAACGCTCCGGCGTGATCGACATCGGCCTCGAAGGCAAGATGCTGATCGCCGCCTTCTTCTCCGCCGCCTTCGCCTTCACCTCCGGCTCGGTCTGGATCGGCATGCTGGCGGGCATCGCCGCCTCCATGGCGCTCTCGGCCATTCATGGCCTCGCCTCCATCACCTTCCGGGGCAACCAGTTGATCTCCGGCGTGGCGCTGAACTTCCTCGCCTCAGGCATCACCGTGCTGATCGCGCAAGTCTGGTTCGGACAGGGCGGCCGGACACCTGCCCTCCTCGAAGGCGGACGCTTCGCGCCGATCCACCTGCCCTTCGCCGAGGCGCTCCGGGGCGTGCCGGTGCTCGGCCCGATCTATGCCGACATGCTCTCGGGCCATTCGATCCTCGTCTATGTCTCGCTGCTGGCAGTGCCGCTGACATGGTGGGTGCTCTACCGCACGCGCTACGGCCTGCGCCTCCGCGCCGTCGGCGAAGCCCCCGAGGCGGTAGACACCGCCGGCGTCTCCGTCACCGGACTGCGCTACTCGTCACTGGTCATCACCGGCGTGCTCTGCGGGCTCGCGGGCGCCTACCTCGCCACCGGCCTGCAAGCCGGCTTCGTGCGCGAGATGACCGCGGGCCGGGGGTATATCGCGCTCGCCGCGCTGATCTTCGCCAAGTGGCGGCCCTGGTACGCGCTTGGCGCCTGCCTGCTGTTCGGCTTCCTGCAGGCGGTAGCCCTGCGTTATCAGAATATTGACCTCGGTGCGTTTACAGTGCCGGTGCAGGTCATGGACGCCCTGCCCTACATCCTGACCGTGGTGATCCTCGCCGGATTCGTCGGCAAGGCGATCCCGCCCCGCGCGGGCGGCGAGCCCTACGTCAAGGAACGCTGACCCAGACCGGGCAAACGCCCGCGAACACACACGAAACCTTGTGCCGACCCGTTGCCTTTGACGGTGCGGCAGCGCAGACTGACGACATGCAGATCTACCTCCCCATCGCCGAGGTTTCGGTCAACATCCTGCTGATCCTCGGGCTTGGGGGCCTTGTCGGGGTGCTGTCCGGCATGTTCGGCGTCGGCGGGGGCTTCCTGCTGACGCCGCTGCTGTTCTTCATCGGCATCCCGCCCGCCGTGGCCGTCGCCACCGGTGCGAACCAGATCGTCGCCTCCTCCTTCTCCGCCGTCCTCGCGCATTTCAAACGCCGGACGGTCGATCTGAAGATGGGCTCCGTCCTGCTCATCGGTGGCCTCGTCGGGGCGAGTTTCGGCATCTGGCTGTTCAATTATCTCAAGAAACTCGGACAGGTGGACCTGCTCGTCTCGCTGTTCTATGTCGTCTTCCTCGGCGTCATCGGCGGGCTGATGATGATCGAGAGCGTCCGCGCCCTGCGCCGTTCGAAATCCGGCGTCCGCCCGCAGCGCAAGAAGCACAACTGGATCCACGGCCTGCCGCTGAAGGTCCGTTTCCGCACCTCCGGCCTCTATATCTCCGTCATCCCGCCACTGCTCGTCGGCATGCTGGTCGGCGTTTTGGCGGCGATCATGGGTGTCGGCGGCGGCTTCATCATGGTGCCCGCGATGATCTATCTGCTTGGCATGCCGACCAAGGTGGTCGTCGGCACGTCCCTGTTCCAGATCATTTTCGTCGCCGCGTTTACCACCATGCTGCACGCGGCCACCAACTACACCGTCGACATCGTCCTTGCGGTGCTGCTGCTGCTCGGCGGGGTGATCGGCGCGCAGTTCGGCACCGGAATCGGCGCGAAGCTCAAGGCCGAGCAACTGCGCATCCTGCTCGCCGGGCTGGTGCTGCTGGTCTGCGCCAAGCTGGGTCTCGAACTGCTGCTGAAACCCTCCGAGGTGTTCAGCATTGCCGGGATGTAGGCCGATGCGCGTCCTGCTCGCCTTCGCCCTCCTGCTGATTGCCCTGCCGCTCCGGGCCGAGGAGGTGGTGCTCGGCCTGAGCCAGGACGAGGTCTCCATCTCCACCGATTTCGATGGCTCCGACATCCTGATCTTCGGCGCGATCAAGCGCGAGGAACCGATCCCGGAAGGCGCGCCGCTTGAGGTCATCATCACCCTCGCGGGACCGCTGCAGCCGCTGACTGTGCGCCGCAAGGAGCGGCGCTTCGGCATCTGGGTCAACACCGAGTCCGTGGACGTCGACGCCGCGCCGTCCTTCTATGCCATTGCCACCTCCGGCCCATGGGACGAGGTGATCTCGGATGTCGAGGACCTACGCCACAAGATCTCGATCCCGCGGGCCATCCGCTCCGTCGGTGCCCCGATGCAGGTGCAGGATCCGCAAGCCTTCTCGGCGGCGGTGATCCGCATTCGCGAGGACAAGGGCACCTACCAGCTTCTCGAAAGCCAGGTGCAGATCCGCGAATCCACCCTTTTCGACACCGCCATCGCCATGCCCGCGAACCTGGTCGAAGGCAGCTATCCCATGCGCATCTTCCTGACCCGCGGCGGGCGCGTCGTGTCCTCCTTCGACACGGTGATCGCGGTGCGCAAGGTCGGGCTGGAACGCTGGCTCTACGAACTGGCCCGCAGGCAGCCGCTGGCCTACGGGCTGATGTCCCTCGCCATCGCCATCGCGGCTGGCTGGGGCGCGTCCACCGCCTTCCGCCTGCTGAGGTCCGGATGAGCCGGCCGCCGCCGGGAACCCGTGGCGCTTACCGCGCCTTCCTGCCGCTGCAGACCCGCTGGGCGGACAACGACGAGCTGGGCCACATGAATAATGCCGCCTATCTCGCGCTGGTCGATACCGCGGTGAGCTACTGGAAAATCGGCCAAGGGATCACCCTCCGCGGCCCGGGTGCGTATCGGTTCGTGGTGGTGGAGACGGGAATGCGCTACCACGCCGAACTGGGTTTTCCGGACCCGGTGACCGCGGGGCTCAGGATCGGGCACCTGGGCCGCTCCTCCCTGCGCTTCGAGGTCGGCCTGTTCGCCGGGGATCGGGAGAGCGCCAATGCGGAGGGTCTCTTTGCCATGGTGCTGACCGATGCGGACGGCAAACCGCTGGCGCTGCCCGGCGACCTGCGCCGGGTGTTCGAGCGCATTGTCACCTGAGGGACGGATGCGGGGCGCAGCCCCGCCCTACGCAGGGACCGCCCGTCATCGGCCTTTCGGGACAGCCTGTAGGGCGGGGCTCTGCCCCGCACCCCCTCAAAAGAAGCTCTGCGGGTCGATGTCGATCGCCAGACGCAGGTCGCCCCGCAGCGTCACCCCGGCAACCCACTCCCGCAGGGCCGCCTGAAGGGCCACGCCCTTCTCCGCCTTCACCAGCAGCCGCACCCGGTGGCGTCCCCGCACACGGGCAATCGGCGCGGGCGCAGGCCCATAGACAACCGCCCCGACCCGACGGAGCGGCGCGTCGTTCCGGGCCAGGTGGGTTCCGAGGTCAAAAACCTGCTGCGCCTCACCCCCAGACAGGATGATCCCGGCCAGCCGGCCATAGGGCGGCATCCCCGCCGCCCGGCGCTCCTCCGCCTCCGCTTTCCAGAACGCCTCCTCGTCGCCGCCAAGGATGGCGCGAATGACGGGGTGTTCGGGCTGGTAGGTCTGCAGCATCGCGACGCCAGGCTTGTCTGCCCGTCCGGCCCGTCCCGCCACCTGCCGCATCAGCTGGAACGTGCGTTCGGCTGCCCTGAGATCCGAGCCTTGCAGCCCCAGATCCGCGTCGATCACCCCCACAAGTGTCAACAGCGGAAAGTTGTGCCCCTTCGCCACCAGCTGCGTGCCGATGATGATGTCCGCGCCGCCCTCCGCGATCTGAACGATCTGCTCCTTCAGCTCCCGCGCCGTGCCGTAGAGGTCCGAGGACAGCACCGCGATGCGGGCATCCGGAAACAGCGTCGTCGCCTCCTCCGCCAGCCGCTCCACCCCCGGTCCGACCGGGGCCAGCCTGTCTTCGGCGTCGCAGGACGGGCAGCGGTCCGGGATGGGGGTCGACTCGCCGCATTGGTGGCAGACCAGCCGCCGCAGGAAGCGGTGTTCGACCATCCGCGCGTCACAATGCGGGCAGCCGATCTGCTGACCGCAGGCCCGGCAGAGCGTCACCGGGGCATAGCCGCGCCGGTTGAGGAACAGCAGCGCCTGCTCCCCGGCCTCCATCCGCTGCCGCACGGCGGTTTCCATCCGGGCGGAGATCCAGCGGTTGGACGGCAGCTTTTCCGGACGCATGTCCAGTGCCTTCATTTCCGGCAGAACCGCCTCGCCAAACCGCGAAGTCAGCACCAGCCGGTCGTACTTGCCCGCATCCGCATTGGCCCAGGTTTCCAGACAGGGCGTGGCCGAGGCCAGCACCACCTGCGCCCCGAGGATCGACGCGCGCAGCACCGCCATGTCCCGGGCGTTGTACATCACGCCCTCGTCCTGTTTGTAGGAGGTATCGTGCTCCTCGTCGACGACGATCAGGCCGAGGTTCTGGTAGGGCAGGAAGAGCGCCGAGCGGGCACCGACGACCAGCTGCGCATGGCCCTCCGCCACCATCCGCCAGGTCCGACGCCGCTCGGTCATGGTCACGCCGGAGTGCCACTCCGCGGGCCTTGCGCCGAAACGGGCCTCGACCCGGGCGAGAAATTCGGCGGAGAGGGCAATCTCCGGCAGGAGCACCAGCGCCTGCCTGCCCTGCCGCAGCGCCTCGGCCACCGCTTCCAGGTAGACTTCCGTCTTGCCCGAGCCGGTGACTCCCTTGAGCAGGGTCGTGCGGTACTCGTGCGACACCTGCGCCGCCCGGAGCTGTGCCGCGGCCGCCTCCTGATCCTCCGTCAGAGGCTTGGAGCCGTAGTCCGGGTGCAGCCTCGGAAAGGGCGTGTCGCGCGGGCTTTCCTCTTCGAGGATTGCTCCCGAGGGCAACAGGCCCTTGACCACCTGCGTCGTCACGCCCGCCGAGTCCGCCAGTTCCTTCAGGGTCAGGGCCAGCCCGCCCATCTCCTCCGCCGCCTCGATCACCCGCTGCCGGGCGTCGGTCATCCGGGAGGGCGTGCCATCGCCGCGCCGGTAGACCTTGCGCATCGACGGCGCATCGCACAGCCCCGGCGCGCGCGTCGCCAGCCGCAGCATCAGGGAGAGCGGCGTGAGCGTATACGCCCCGCATTTCTCCAGGAAAATCCGCATTTCCTCGCGCATCGGCGGCGTGTCGAGCACGCGGATGATCGACCGCGCCTTGGCGATATCGAAGCCGCCCAGCCCCGGTCCCCAGACCACGCCCAGCACCTTGCGCGGACCCAGCGGCACCTCGACGAAGGCCCCCAGGAAGCAGCCACCCTCCGGCGCCTTGTAGTCGAGCGGACGGTCCAGCGGCTGCGCGGTCAGCACGGCAACCAACGTGCCGGTCTCGTAGAATCCGATGTCCGATTCATGCGGAAGGAGGGTTTTGCGGGCCATGGAAAAGGGGTAAAGCCCGAGGCAGCAAAGGCCAAGCCATCAAAGGGAGCTGCCCCCATGAAATTCTTTGTCGATACCGCCGACGTCGACGCCATCCGTGAGCTGAACGATCTCGGGATGGTCGACGGCGTGACCACCAACCCCTCGCTGATCAAGAAGTCCGGCCGGGACATCCTCGAAGTGACGAAGGAAATCTGCGACATGGTCTCCGGGCCGGTCTCCGCCGAAGTCACCGCCGTCGATGCGGAAACGATGATCGCCGAGGGCCGCAAGCTGGCCGAGATCGCGGAGAACATCGCCGTGAAGGTGCCGCTGACCTGGGACGGGCTGAAAGCCTGCAAGGTGCTGACCGGCGAGGGCAAGTTGGTCAACGTCACGCTTTGCTTCTCCGCTAACCAGGCGCTGCTCGCGGCGAAGGCCGGGGCGACCTTCATCTCTCCCTTCATCGGGCGTCTCGACGACATCAACATCGACGGGCTGGAGCTGATCGGCGACATCCGCGAGATCTATGACAACTACGGCTACGAGACCCAGATCCTCGCCGCCTCCATCCGCACCGCGAACCACATGAAGGATTGCGCGCTGATCGGCGCGGATGTGGCCACCGCGCCGCCCGCGGTCATCAAGGCGATGGCGAACCACGTGCTGACCGACAAGGGGCTCGACGCCTTCCTCAAGGACATCAAGGACGCCGGGATCAAGATCGTCTGAGGTGTTTCGCCTCCCCTTCGGGGAGGCGACCCGTCCGCCCGAAGGGCGGACACCGCGCCTGCGGCGCGGGGAAAATTTTCTTGCGGGGCGCTGCCCCGGACCCCGCGGTATTTTCGGACCAAAGAAGTTGAGGCGGTGCGCTTTTCGATGAGCGCTCCGCCCTTTTCATTTTCCGATGTTGGGCTCGCCTTGCAGGCCGAGAAGTTTGCGGAAGCCGGTCCAGTAGCCCGGAAGGCGCGGCGGGGTTTTCAGGCCCCCGAGGGCCTCGTCCGCCCAGGGCTGCATGGCGCGGCTGGCGAAGTCACGGCCCCAGGCGAGGTAATCCTTCGCCAGTTCCGGACGCAGGCGGCAGGCGCTGCCGACGAGGCCAACCAGCGTTTCCGGCGGGGAGTACCATTCGTCCTGGATGCCGGTGACCTTCTTTTGCAGGAGGGGACCGACCATCCGCATCAGGCGCTTTTCCGAGAACAGCAGCAGCATTTGCCCCATCTCGTCCCGCGAGTAGTGGATCAGCGGCGGGAAGGTGTCGAAGAACCGCGCCGTGCCATCCACATAGGCGAAATTGCGGATCGACGGGTGGAACCCGATGCGGCTGTTGGAGCGCCGGGACCAGTGCCAGAAACGGGCGATGACGACGCCCGCCGCCTCCATCATTTCCAGCGTCTCCTCCCGCGTGCCGGTCTGCATCAGCGGGCGCATCAGCCGGTCGGTCGGCAGCGCCTGCTGCACGATCACCGGGATGCGGGCGCCGTCCATGTCGAGCAAGTGGAACTCGGTTTCCGGCAGGCCGACATCGGCCATGTTCAGCGCTTCGACGTAGTGGTCGTGGCAGCGCTTGAGCCGGTCCAGCGCCGAGGCATCCGGCAGGCTCCGGTAGACCTTGATGACCTTGTCTGCCAATGGCCCGTCGGCAGGCTGGAACGGCGCACAGAAGTAGCCGAGCTTCGAGATCGTCTGCCCCCGCGACGCACTGTCGGCGCGGATCAGCTCGGCAAGGGTCGCAAGGTCGGTCATGGTCGGCACTCCTTTGCGCCGTCCTTACCCGTTTGCCAGAACCTGCGCCACCTCTGCCGTCAGGGCCTGTACCTCGGCGTGGGCCGGGCCTTTCGGCATCTCCAGCGCGCCGAGGCCAAGCCCGAGCGACTCGGCATAGACCACGCGATTGGCGAAGCCCGCCTCGGCGATCCGCGCATGCATCTGCGTCGCGGCCTCTGCCACGTCGGCACCAAGGCGCGTTCTGGTACGGGTGCGGTTCATCACAAGCAGCGTCTCCGCGCTTTCGCGTTGGGCAAGGTCGAGAACACCTTCCGTCGCCCAGAGGTCGACATGGCTGACCGAGACCGGCACCAGCACCAATGCCGCCACCCTCAGCGCGGGCCTGAGGTCGCTGTCCGCTTTCGGCGGCGTGTCCACGATGACGAAATCGAAATCCGCCGTCATCTTGCGCACCTCGTAGGAGATGCCCCAGGCCGAGGAGGTGGCGAAGTCCATGCCCTCCAGCCGGTCCGGATGGCTCTCCGCGCGGGTCATGAACCAACGCCCGAGGCTACCCTGCGGGTCGAGGTCGATGAAGGCGACGCGGTGGCCCAAAGCCTGAAGACCCACGCCGAGGTTGACCGCCGTGGTGGTCTTGCCCGAGCCGCCCTTCTGCTGCGCCACTGTGATGACTTGTCCCGCCATGGTCCGTCCCTTCGGAGTGTGTCTCACCACAGTGCACACGCAGTATAGGAGAATCCAGCCCGGAAAACCCGTGGGGCGGGCCAGGCACCTGCCGCAGTGTCGCATTGTCACGAAACGTCCGGGTGCCGGGGCATGACCGGCCTCACTTTGCCGGGCCTTAACCCGGCCTTAACCAACATTCCGGGAAGATGGCGACATTGTCCCGAGGGTCCGATCTTGCGCCGTCTGCTGCTCCCGCTGTTGTTCCTGCTCGCCACCGCTACCGGCGCACTGGCTGGGGCATGGCCACGCGAGCGCGGCACCGGGTTCCTCAGCACCGGGGTGCAACTGGCCTGGCCGCAGAACCTCGAGCACTGGACCTCGCCTAACCCGACGCAGCAATACTACACCTTCTACCTCGAATACGGCATGACGGACCGGCTGACGCTCGGGCTGGACCTGGGCCGATCAGTCTCCGGCGCGGGCAAGACCGTAGCCTTCCTGCAATGGCCCCTCCTCGACCGCGAGTCCGGGCCGAAAGTCGCCGTGGCATTCGGGTTCGGCCAGATCGGTGACCGCACGGTCCTGCGCCCCGGGCTGTCCGTCGGGTGGGGGCTGCAGCGCGGCTGGCTGACCATGGACGCGCTGGCGGAGGTGCAGATCGACACCAGCCTGACCGACTACAAGATCGACTTCACCTGGGGCCGCAATCTCGCCCATGACCGCAAGGTGTTGTTGCAGGTCCAGACCGGCCAGCCCGCCGACGATCCGGCCTTTGTCCGCATCGTGCCGTCTTACGTGTTTCCGCTCGGACGGCGGGGCATCATGGTGGAGACCGGGGCGACCTACGGGGTCACCGGCGATTCCTCCATGGGTGTGAAATTCGGCATCTGGAAGAATTTCTGAAAGCCGCTACTCTCGCCCCATGGCCTCCCCGATCCGCCCCACCGATGACGAGGCGCGCGCCCTGGCGCGGGACCTGATGACCACTGCCCGTTTCGGCGCGCTGGCAGTGCTTGACCCATCGACAGGCGCCCCCTTGGTCAGCCGCATCGCCGTGGTGCCGGGGCCGGATGGCCTGCCGCTGGCGCTGGTGTCCGATCTGGCCAGCCACACGCAGGCGCTCAAGGCCAATCCGCTCTGTTCGCTCATGGTTGGGGAGCCAAAGGCCAAGGGCGATCCGCTGACCCACCCGCGCCTGAGCCTTCAGGGAACCGCGCGGTTCATCCACCACGGCGACCCGGACCATGCCGCCCTTGCAACGCACTACCTGGTGAGACAGCCGAAAGCGAAACTCTACATCGGCTTCGCGGACTTCGCCCTGATGCGCATCGACCCAAACGGGGCCTTCCTGATTGGCGGCTTCGGCAAGGCGTTTCACCTCACCCCGGACGACCTCAAACACTAGGACCGGACCCGCGCAAGGCAGGCCCGGCCCGGACCGGCACACGGCCGGTCTAAATCCCGCCAACGCGGGTTTACTTGTCCATGCGCACCCGCAGGGTGACGTCTCCCATCATCGGCACCGGCCAGAGCACATGGACCTTGTCCTTCTTCGTGCCCTGCTCACCCGCCGCATAAGGGTTATGGAACTGCGAGACGTTGTTGGCATCACGCGGGCGCGAGCGCACCACGAGGCTCTCGATCTCCATCGCCTGCCCGCCGAACGGCAGCCGGTCGTCCGTGTCCACTTCCCAGACCTGCGCATGGCTGTTCTGGCCGTGGGTCACCAGCAGCGGGTTCTCCGCGCCCTTGGTCACGTTGTGATAGGTGTTGCCGGTGAAATAGACGTTCTTCATGTTGCCGAGGTTGAGGTTGGCAAAGGAGGTATCCACCCGCTCCACGCGGTCGATATAGGCGTTCACGCAGCGGAAGGTGTTGCCCGAGACGTTCAACCCATTGATGTAGTGGCCGGTGCCGTAGGGCTTGACCACGATGGACGAGAACCACGAGGCGACTTCCGACGACAGCATGATGTTGTTGGTGATCGACAGCCCCGCGAACCCGAACCCGCCGGAGAAATCCGGCTCCGGCTCGCGCTCGTTGGTCCACTCGATGAAGCAATTGTCGATGTAATTGCCGGTGATCTGGCAGTTGCAGGCGCGGATCGCGATGACGATGCCGGCGGTGCGGATGCCGTTGGGGTTCGGGTCTCCCTGGAAGAAGTGGTTCCCCGAAATCACCGAATGCGCGCCGCTGATGACCGCGAAATGGCGGAACTGCGAGGCGCGGCAATTGCGGATCTTCACGTCGTTGGCGTTGGTGTTGATCGCGACGGACTGGCGGTTCTGTGCCCAGATGTCACCTTCGTTCGAGATGAACTGGCAATGGTCGATCAGCATCCCCTGGCAGCCGTCGCCGGGCGAGGTGATGCCCCGATTCAGCGGACGGTTGAACACGCAGTTGCGGATGACGTTGATCGTGCCGAGCGGCGCGAGCAGGATGCCGGAGGCGCGCTCGTTGCACTGGAACTCGACGCCCTCGATCTCGAACACGTTGATCCGGTCGAAGCCGCTGAAATCCAGAATGTACTTGTAGCGGGTGAACGTGTAGGTCTGCGTGCCCACCGCATCCGAGAGCGGCTGCGACAGGGTCACTTCCTGCGCCCCGATATTGACCGCCTTGACATAGATCTCGCGGCCCACACCGGCGCCGGTCACATGGCTGCCGACCTGCACATTGGCGATGTTGTTGACGTTGGTCAGTTTCCACTGGTTGTTCGCCGAATAGGTCGCCGTGCTGGTCACCGTCTGGGTGTTCCAGGCAGTGCTGTCCTCCGCACGCAGCTGGCCGTTGCGGATCACCCGGCGCTGCGCGTAGGTGTCGCGGTTCGGCACGGCGGCATGCACGTCGATCGGTCCGTTGATCGAGATGCGCCGCCCGCCCAGGTCCAGGCTCTCGTGATCGGCGTTGTTCATCAGCGACTGGATCGCCTTCTTCAGCGCCAGTTCCTCATCCCCGCCAAAGGCGTCGATATAGGTCGGCAGCTCGAAATCCTTGGTCAGAGACAGGATCGCATCGGTCGGCATGCTGACCTTGCCTTCGAACTCGATGCGGTTGTTGATCTCGACCGACTGGTTCAGTCGGTACGTGCCCGCCGGAACGAAGATCTTGCGCCCGTCCGCATCCGCATCCGCCGCCTCGAAAGCCGCGCTGTCGTCGGTCACGCCATTGCCGACCGCACCGTAGTCACGCACGTCCACGACATTGATCATGTCGCGCAGGAAGGCCTCGGTGATGTCCTCGATCACGATGTCGTCGATGCGGAAGACGCCGCCGCTGGCGCCGGTCAGGTCGATACCGAAATGGCCATAGGTCGCGGTCGGCCCCCAGGCCATGTCCACACCGCCCCGCACGCCGGTCCCGACGATGGCGGTCGCGGTGACGACCTCGCCGTAGGTGGTCAGCGGAGTGATCGGGCCGGTGGTCGTGACGCCGCTCACCATGGACTCGCTGGCATTGCCCGGCCAGCCCGCGATCCGCACGTTGGCCAGCGATCCGGCAATGGCCTTGATCCGGACCGTGATCCGCAGGTAGCAGCCGGGATAGATCGGCGTCTGCCCCATGTACCGCAGCTTCTGCGTCGTGTCGGTTTTCTGGATCTCGAGGCACCCGGCAAAGTCCGCATCGGCGGGCACGAAGGCGGCAGTCGGCAGGTTGTTGTACGTCGCCGATCCCGGGGTGCCGTCCCCGCGCGAGAATTGTGCAAGATTGCCTGCGGCAAACGCCGGGGGCATGAAGACGATACCGTCGGTGATCGCTTTGTTCATCGGAGTCCCTTTCCACGCGAGAGGCCACGCTGCCTCGGTCGGAAAGAGAAATACTTATCGTGAAGTTAACGCCCCTTTGCACCACCGTACGGTGCCCGCTGCAAGAGCCCCGACTTTTGCAGCGAGGGGGCGGAGTCGATTTTTCGCGCCGGGAGAAAGTCAACGCTCACTGCCTCAAGAGTCGGGGCGCCACGCAGTCCCGGCCTTCGCGCCGGGACCTCACATCCTCATGCGCTCACCTCCGGAGCCTCCAGAATCTGGACCCCGTCGATCCGCCAGCCGCCGTCATACTCGCCCATCCGGTAGTCGAGCACATGCGTGCGACCCTCCGCATCGACCACGAAGACCTTCTGCCACAGCGCCCCGCCGATCTCGCGCAACTCGCCGAACCGCAGGTCTTCCGGCCGGTACACCATCGGATAGCCATTGCGCACCATCGCGCCGAAATTCTCCGGCGTGCCGAACATGCGCTGGATACCCGGCCCGGCAAAGGTGAAGGCGGTCCCGAAATCGTCCGTCAGAAAGGCATCGACCTGGCTGCGGATCGTCCCCTCGATGGCGCTGCCCGGGGCCATCCCGTCTTGCGCCTGCACCGCCCCGGCCAACATCGCCGCGAGCGCCACACCCTTCAGTAGCCTGAGCATTTCACACCTCCCGAAAGCCGCTCTCTCCCTGACTAGATAGAACGCCGCGCATTCGGGTCAAAAGCGACGGATTTGTTTGGCGGTCTGTAAAGCCTTCGGGTGTAAAAGCACGAAAGCCGTGCACACAGCCCAGCTGCAGATACCCATTCAAGAGGACCATTACATGCCAAGGGCCTACCCAAGATACCCCTATATCGAACCGATTGCCGCCGACATGACGGAGGAGGAAATCGTTCAGACGATCGACGACATGATGTCACAGAACCCGGGCCTTACCCTCCGCGACGGCGGTCCATTGGACAAGCTCTGCCGCGCTCTGAACGTCGACGTGGAATATTCGGAAAGTCCGAACGAAATTCTTCTCGACGTGCCGCTGGACCGGCACCCGGTGATCTGGCTGCCGAAACTGGGCAAGACCCGGCAGGACCGGATGACCCTCGCCACCGGCCTCGGCCACTGGCTGCTGCACATTCCGAAAACGCGGGAGCTGCATCCCGGCGTCGGTATTCAGGCGCTCTATCACCCCACCGATGGCAAGGCCCTGCGGGAGGCGCGAATCTTCGCTTTCGACCTGCTGATGCCCGCCGACACGTTCAAGACCCTCTGGTACGACGGCAAAGCACAGCTTGTGGCCGAAACGCTCAACGTGCCCACCCAGGCGGTCTATGACCGGGCGAAATGGCTGGACCTGACGAAGGCGGCGGAAACCATGCCGCAGCGCCGCGCGGACGACCACGACCCGTTCAAGGTTGCCGCCGCCAAGGCCGAGGTCGAAGCCGCAAAACCCAAGGCGGAGGTGCCGCCGGTCCCATCCTTCGGAGGCTACGCGCGTCGCATCGGTTCCTGACCGATCAGCCGAGCTTGCCCGCCAGGCCATCTGCGATCAGCGCCACGGTTTCGTCGACGCCATAAAGCGCGATGAAGCCGCCGAACCGCGGTCCCTGGCTCTGGCCGAGCAGCACCTCGTAGAGCGCCTTGAACCAGTCGCGCAGCGGCTCGAACCCGTGTTCCTTGCCAACAGCAAACACGAGGCTCTGCAGCGATTCGTCGTCGGTCGCCCCGTCCCAGGCCCGCAGCCGCGCCGCGAGGTCTTCCATCGCCGCCCGCTCCGCGTCGGTCGGCGCGCGGAAGGTCTTCGTCGGCTTGACGAAATCCTCGTAGTACTTGACCGCATACCCCGCCGCCGCATCGAGGTCCGGATGCGTCTCGGGCGAGGCATCCGGCGCGTAGCGTCGGATGAAGCCCCACATCGCCTCCTTGTCGTGCGCCCCCGCCGCGCTGGCGAGGTTGAGCAGCATGGAGAACGGCACCACCATCCGGCTCTCCGGCACAGCGCCGTTGTGGATATGGTAGACCGGGTTGTTCAACTGCGCCGTCACATCCTGATCCGGATACGCCCGAAGCTGCTGGTGATACTCGTCCATCGCCTTTGGAATGACGTCGAAATACAGCCGCTTCGCCGTTTTCGGCTTTTGGTACATGAAATACGACAGCGACTCCGTAGAGGCGTAAGTCAGCCATTCGTCGATGGAAATCCCGTTGCCGGAGGACTTGGAAATCTTCTGGCCCTGGTCGTCGAGGAACAATTCATAGGTGAAATGCTCCGGCGCCTTCTGTCCCAGCACCCGGCAAATGCCGTCATAGATCGGCGTGTTGGTCGAATGGTCCTTGCCGTACATCTCGAAGTCGACACCCAGTGCCGCCCAACGGGCTCCGAAATCCGGCTTCCACTGCAGCTTCACGTTGCCGCCGGTCACCGGCAGGGTCCATTCCTTTCCGGTCTCGTCGTCGAAGGTGATCTCACCCTTCGCTGCATCCACATGCTTCATGGGCACATAAAGCACCCGGCCCGTCTCCGGATGGATCGGCAGGAAGATCGAATAGGTCTGCCGCCGCTCTTCGCGCAGCGATTTCAACATGATGGCCATGACGTCATCATAGCGTTCCGCCGCTCGCAGAAGCACGTCATCGAACTGTCCGCTGCGGTAGAATTCGGTCGCCGAGTAGAACTCGTATTCGAAGCCGAACGTGTCGAGGAAGCGGCGCAGCATGGCGTTGTTGTGGTGGCCAAAGCTCTCATGCGTGCCGAACGGATCGGGCACGGAGGTCAGCGGCTTTTGCAGATGCTCGCGCAGCATCTCCTGCTGCGGGACATTGCCCGGCACCTTCCGCATCCCGTCGAGATCGTCAGAAAAGCAGATCAGCCGCGTCGGAATGTCCGAGATTGCCTCGAAGGCTCGGCGGATCATGGTCGTCCGCAGCACCTCTCCGAAGGTGCCGATATGCGGCAGGCCGGACGGCCCGTAGCCCGTTTCGAACAGCACATATCCCTTCTCCGGCGGCGTCTTCTCGTAGCGTTTCAGAATCCGGCGGGCTTCCTCGAAGGGCCACGCTTTCGAGTTCATCGCAGCTTCGCGAATCTCGGACATCTGAAACACTCCAGTTGGGATATCGAGTGCGCTTCCTATTGCCCCGGGGCCATGACGTCAATAAATTGCGCCGCAACGCCGCATTCGCCCTGAAAGGCCAAGCCATGACCGACATTTCGCATCCGCTCAGCCCGCAGGACAGCCTCGTGGCCCTGATGATCGCCGTCTCCGCGTCTGACGAGAACGTGCGCACCGCCGAGCTGGTCAAGATCGAGAGCGCGGTCGACAACCTGCCGATCTTCGGCGACTACGATGCCGACCGGGTCAGCGACATGGCCCGCCTCGTCTTCGACCTGTTCGAACAGGAGGACGGCCTCGACGCGCTTTTCGGCCTGATCCGCGACAACCTGCCCGAACGGCTGTTCGAGACCGCCTATGCCCTGGCCTGCGACGTCGCCGCCGCCGATGGCACCCTGCGCGAGGCCGAGTTGCGCCTGCTCGAAGAGATCCGCTACGAGCTCAACATCGACCGCCTGCACGCCGCCGCCATCGAACGCGGGGCGCGGGCCCGGCACCTGCCCGGGTGATCGCGAAACAATCCGGCAATTCGAAACGCATCTGTGTCAAACCCGAGGCAAAAAATGTCCGGCGGGTCAGGATTCCCTGACTGACCGGTAACCCCCGGTATTGTAAGCTGTTTGAACATTTTCAGGGTCGGGATAATCCGCATTTCGTTTCGGGGGTCACCATGAACAGAAAGACACTCACCATCCTCGGCATCCTCCTGCTGAGCCTCATGCCAATCATGGGCGCCGCCGCGCCGCTGGTGGCCAAGGTCGACATATCCGCGCAGACCATGACCGTGGTCTACAATGGCGAGGTCGCCTACCGTTGGCCGGTTTCCACCGCGCGCCAGGGAAAGTACACGCCGCGCGGCACCTGGTCGGCAAAGTGGCTGTCGAAGTACCACAAGTCCAGCTTGTACAACAACGCGCCGATGCCCTACGCCATCTTCTTCAACGGCAATTACGCGATCCACGGCACCAACCAGATCAGCCGCCTTGGCCGTCCGGCCTCCGCCGGCTGTGTGCGCCTGCATCCGGATCACGCCGCCCGCCTGTTCGAGCTGACCCAACTCGTCGGCAAGCAGAACATGCGCGTCGTGATCCAGAACTGACGCCACGGCGCACCGTCCATCCGTCACCATGACCGCCAGACCGGGCGGTCATGCGCCGTACAGCACGCTCCAGCGTTCGATCAGCCCCTGCTGCAGGGATTTCGCCCGTGCGTTCCAGGCGGCGCCGCCGGGCGGACGTTCGCGCTCGTCCCGGCTCAGCTTGGCCCGTTCCGCCTCGTTGGAGGCGAAGATAGCGAACACCAGCTCGGTACCGTCGGGCAGGTCCACATAGCCGGCCAGACCACTGACGAAGTTCAGGGTTCCGGTCTTGGCATGCACCTCGACCGGGTGATCCGGCATAGGCCTGCGCTGTTCGTCTCGGAAATGGAACGGCTTCATCAGCGCCTTGAGACCGCTGGTCTCGCGCAGATGGCCCAGGGCGGCCCGCATGTCCGGTGCGCTGATCCGGCTGTCCTCGCCGAGGCCCGAGTGATCGACGAAGGCCATCGAGGTCAGCCCGAAGCGCTCCCTGGCCCAGGCATTCATCGCCGCCGCCGACTCGCGCAGATCCTTCGGCTGCGTCCCGGTCCGCTTGATCGTTGAGGCGAGGCCGACGGTCTCGGCGGTCAGATTGGTGGACCATTTCAGCATCTCGCGCAGGATGATCCGCAGCGGCGCGCTCTCGTGGCTGGCCACGGTCTCGCCCTCCGGCAGATCCCGCAAGATTTCGGGCGTTTTCAGCACGATACCGTGGGATCGGGCAAAGGTCTGGAAGACCTCGCCGGCATAGAGTTCCGGCTTGCGCACTGGCAGCCACCGCGCCCCGCCGTCGCCCAGAGCGCCCTTTGCCACGGTCCATTCGTCGCGCCCGCCGGTGTCGGCGTAGGTGTAGACCGGAAGGCTGCGCGCCTCGACGGCCATCCGCGCGAATTGCACCGCCGGGCGGTGCGCCTCGCTGCGGCCCTCCATGGTCACGGTGTATGTGCCACCGGACCGGCGCCACTCGAAATGCACGCGGTTGTAGTTGAGGTTCAGCCCGGACACCGCCGGGCTGTAGCTTACGTGATCCGGCTGCCCGGTGTCGATGGTCCGCACATCCGGCAGCGCACCGCCCCAGACCTTGAAAGCGCCCTTGACCTCGCGGATGCCCGCCGCCTTCAGGTCCGCCGCCAGCGCCGCCAGCCCGTCGGTGTCCAGATCGGGATCGCCGCCACCGGCGAGGACAAGATCGCCCGCGATCACCCCGTCGCTGATCCCGCCGGTCGCGATCAGCCGCGTAACGAAATGATGGCCCGGGCCCAGGGTTTCCAGCGCATAAGCCGCTGTCAGCGCCTTGGCCACGCTGGCGGGCGGCTGCCCGAGCGTGGCATTGTACTCTTCCAGCACATGCCCGGTCTTCACGTCGGCCACGCTGAAGGCCACGTCGCCGCCCAGTTTCGCCTGCCTGATCAGCGCCTCGGCGGGAGTCTGGATCTGCTTGAGGAAGTCGGTGCCGCGGGCAATCGGGCGAAGCGAGCGCTCGGGCGGATTGGCCAACACTGGCCCCGCCGCCAGGACCACGCTCGAAGTCAGGGCAGCCCGCAGGAATCCGCGTCTGGAAATCTCTTTCGTCATGCCGCGATCTAATCGGAAGGCAGCAGGGGTCGCAAGGCCCTGAACCCGGGCCGGTGATCACATTTTGACGCCCGCGCAGCGCGTCTGGCGCTCACGGCGTCCACTCCCCTCGCGCGCGGATTGCGCTGGAGCTTTCCGGGCGCATGGGGATGTTTATGAAACACCAGCACGGCGGCTCCGCCAGCCCGAGCAGCTGCGACTCGGTCGCCGGAAGCCGCGCGGCGCGATAGACCGCCGCCGCCACCGAGGCCCGCGCGGCCAGCCGCGCCCCGGGCCGGGCCAGCACCCCCACCGGCACCCGACCCATGATCTGGCGCCAGTCCTGCCAGCAGTGGATCTGCGCCAGGTTGTCCGCCCCCATCAACCACACGAACCGCACCCCGGGCCAGTGCGCCTGAATCAGGGACAGGGTTCGGGCGGTATAGCGCGAGCCCGCCCGGGCCTCGAAATCGCTGACGATGATCCGTGGATGATCGACCAGCGCCCGGGCCGCCGCCATTCGCCGGGCCAGCGCCGCGGGCGCATCGGGTTTCAGCGGGTTGCCGGGACTGACCAGCCAGACCACGCGGTCCAGCCCGAAGCGCCGGAGCGCCTCGCGCGACAGGTGCAGGTGCCCGGCATGTGGCGGATCGAACGACCCGCCGAGCAGCCCCACCCGCATGCTGGGGCGCAAGATCATCCCGTCCTCTGAGCGCATTTTCCCTGTCCCGAGCCGCGGTCGGCGTCACACCGCATTCGCCGGAATAGGCGGTTGCACGCGTCACATCAAGCCAGGGCGGACAAGGCGGCCCCCGCAGGGACCGCCTCGCCGACCCACTCCGGACACGGATGGGGTGCCGTCAGAACTCGTCCCAGAGGTCGACGCTGCCCGGACGCGCGGCGCCGGCGATCTTCAGCCGCGGCCCGGCGGTCCCGGTGGCTCTTGCGGGCGGGGTCTCGTCCAGCGGGATGGTCACCGGATCGAGAGCGTCCCAGCCAAGGTCGGACGTGTCCGCATGGACCGAAGGCTCCGGCGCCTTCACCGCGGGTGCCCGCCGTTTGGCCGGACCGCCGTCGCCGAACCGCGCGACCAACGAGCGCAGGTCCGCCGCCTTCGATTGCAGCGCCCGACCGGCGGCGGCGCTTTCACCAACCATCGCAGCGTTTTGCTGCGTCACCTGGTCGAGCATGGTGATGCCGTTGTTGATCTCCGACAGACCCGTGGCCTGCTCGGACGCTCCGGCGGCGATGTCGTTGACGCGTCCCGACACCTGCACGACCTCGTTCAGGATCCGCTCGATCGAGGCCCCCATGTCGGACACCAGCCGCACGCCGTTGCTGACGCTTTCATTCGAATTGACGATCAGGTTGCGGATCTCCGCCGCGCTGTCGGAGGAGCGCTGTGCCAGCGCCCGCACCTCGGACGCCACCACTGCAAAGCCGCGACCGACTTCGCCCGCCCGCGCCGCCTCGACCCCGGCATTGAGCGCCAGAAGGTTGGTCTGGAAGGCGATGTCCTCCATGACCTGGATGATCTGGCTGATCTGCTTGGACGAGGCTTCGATGGCGCCCATGGCATCCACCGCCCGGTTGCGGACCTGCTCGCCGTGCTCCGCCTGCTTGCGGGCCGAGGCGATCGCGGAGACGATCTCCTTCGCGCCGCCAGCCGTGGACTGGACGCTCTTGGTGATCTCCTCCATCGCCGCAGCGGTTTCCTCCAGCGTCGCAGCCTGGTTCTCGGTCCGGGCGGAGAGGTTGTCGGCACCCTCGCTGAGCACCTGGGCATCCACGTCGATCGACTCGGCGCTGGCGCGCAGCTCGTCGATCACCAGGGTCAGCGCGTCGACCGTGTCGTTGAAATTCACTCGCAGCCGCTCGTATTGCGCCCCGAGATTCTCCTCGATCTGGCAGGACAACTGGCCGCTCGACAGTGCGTTCAAGCCTTGGCCCAGCACCTCCATGACGTGTTCCTGGTGCCGGGTCGCGCGATCGCGCTCGGCACGCGCCTCCTCGCCTTCCGCCAACTGGCGCTTGAAGCGGTTGAAGGCCCGGGCGATCTGGCCGATCTCGTCCTCGGTCCGCACCTCCGCGACCTCGGTCCGGTAATCGCCCCCGGCCACGCGCTGCACGCTGCCCTGCAGGGCGCTGATCCGCCGCGTCAACACCCGGGCAATCAGGAATGCCACCGCCACGACGACCAGAAGCTGAACGGCAACCTGCCCCAGCGTGGTGAGCAGCAGCGCATTCTCGACACGCAGCACCTCCGCCTCGTCCTGCTCGAAGATCAGGTGCCAGCGGAAGCCGTCCAGATCGAAGCTGCGCGACCAGGCTTCGACCGGATGACCATTCAGTCCCGTCGCCCTCATCTCATCCAGTTCGACCCCTTCGAGCGCCGCCTTGACCAGCGGATTGCTTTTCAGGGATTGAAGGATCACGTGACCGCCCTCGAACCGGGACGCCGAGAGCGCCAGGCCGCTGTCGTTGAAGGCATTGATCTGGCCGGTCTCCCCCAGGGCATTTGACGCTTTCAGGATATTGGTCACCGCGTCGATGCCGATCTGCAGAGCGACCACACCGACGAGTGTGCCGGTCTTGTCAAAGACAGGGGCGGCGGCGAACCGAGCCGGAGCGCCTTTGCTCGGGGCATAGGCGGCATAAGAGGAGAGCGCCTGCTGCCCGTCCTTCAACGTCAGCGCCTCGCGAAACACCGCGCCGAGGCCGCTGTCGGCGTAGGGGCCGTCAATCACGTTGGTCGCGAAATCCACCTCCTTGAAGACCGAGTAGATCACGTTGCCGCGGGTATCGAAGAGGAAAAGGTCATAGTAGCCCCGCTTTTGCTGGACCGTGCGAAAGGCTTCGTGGAACCGGCTGTGCAGCCCGCTCCACGGCGTGCGGTCCCCGGCGTCGTCCAGCAGATCCCTGCTACCGACCGGGTTGGGGTTCTCGTCGACATAGGTCTTTCGCAGGTAGGCACCGGCGTCCCCTGTCGAGGCATCCACCGCGTCCCAGGCCCGGGTCATCGACTGAACGGCCTCGCGGACACTGAGCTCCGACGCAAGCGCAGTGATGTCGACGTTGACTTCATTTATCCAGGTGCGCAACGCGTCTTCGCGGCTGGAGAGCACGTCCTCGAAGATCATGTGCCGCCGCTCGGACAGCGCGGTGCTGGCCTGCCAGAAACTGAACCCCGACATGGCCATGGCCAGCAGGATCGTCGGAACCGCGATCATGATCGGCAACTTGCGGGTGAGGGGCATCCTGGCCCAGAAACTGGCGGGCGTTTTTTGGGGTGTATCGGTCATCGGCGACTCTCCGGTGCGGGTCATGCGGTCGCGGCAATCCTGCCTGCGCTCCGGACACACTCATGACCGTGACTTCTTTATATCGAATTAATCGCGAAATGGTCCGACACCTGGGGAGAGCCCGGAACGAAGTCCGAAAAAGTGCGGCGCACCAAAGCCTTGGCAGGACCGCATCGCCATCCTCCGGCACAGGACAGTTTTTTCTTGCCCGCCGGACGGGCGACGCCCGCCTTCCGCAGGCCGATTGCGCCGCAGCGCGCAAAAGGGTACTGAGCGCCGAAATCTCGTCATTGCAAGCGGAGCGGATCATGGCCTCTTACCAGTATGTCTATCACATGGACGGTGTCTCCAAGACCTATCCGGGTGGCAAAAAGTGCTTCGAAAACATCCGTCTCAGTTTCCTGCCGGGGGTGAAGATCGGTGTCGTCGGCGTCAACGGCGCGGGCAAGTCGACGCTGATGCGGATCATGGCGGGAATCGACAAGGACTTCTCCGGCGAAGCCTGGGCCGCCGAGGGCGCACGCGTTGGCTACCTTCCGCAGGAGCCGCAGCTCGATGAATCGCTTTCCGTGCGGGACAACGTGATGCTTGGCGTCGCGGGCAAGAAGGCGCTGCTCGACAAGTACAACGAACTCGCCATGAACTACTCCGACGAGACCGCCGACGAGATGGCGCGGCTTCAGGACGAGATCGACAGCCAGAACCTGTGGGATCTCGACAGCCAGATCGACGTCGCCATGGAAGCCCTGCGCTGCCCGCCCGACGACGCCAATGTGGCAACCCTCTCCGGCGGCGAGAAGCGCCGCGTGGCGCTGTGCAAGCTGCTGCTCGAGGCGCCCGAGATGCTGCTGCTGGACGAACCGACCAACCACCTCGACGCCGAGACGATCGCCTGGCTCCAGAACCACCTGATCGACTACAAGGGCACCATCCTCATCATCACCCACGACCGCTACTTCCTCGACGACATCACCGGCTGGATCCTCGAACTCGACCGCGGCCGGGGCATTCCCTACGAGGGCAACTACTCCTCCTGGCTGGAGCAGAAGGCGAAGCGGCTTGAGCAGGAAGCCCGCGAGGACAAGGCCAAGCAGAAGACGCTGGAGCGCGAACTCGAATGGATGCGGCAGGGTGCGAAGGCGCGTCAGGCCAAGTCCAAGGCCCGTATCCAGGCCTACAACGAGATGGCGAACCAGTCCGAGCGCGAAAAGCTGTCGCGCGCCCAGATCATCATCCCGAACGGCCAGCGCCTTGGCTCCAAGGTCATCGAGGTCGAGAACCTCAAGAAGGCGATGGGCGACAAGCTGTTGATCGAAGGGCTGAATTTCTCACTGCCGCCGGGCGGCATCGTCGGCGTCATCGGCCCGAACGGCGCGGGTAAATCCACGCTGTTCAAGATGCTCACCGGCAAGGAGCAGCCGGACGCGGGCGAGATTTCCTTCGGCGACACCGTGCAGCTCGCCTATGTCGACCAGTCGCGCGACGACCTCAAGGCCAACGACACCGTCTGGGAAGCCATCTCCGGCGGCGCCGAACTCATCAAGCTCGGCGACGCGGAGATGAACTCCCGCGCCTACTGCGGCGCCTTCAACTTCAAGGGCGGCGATCAGCAGAAGAAGGTCGGCCAGCTGTCTGGCGGCGAGCGCAACCGCGTCCACATGGCGCGCCTGCTCAAGGAGGGCGGCAACGTCATCCTGCTCGACGAACCGACGAACGATCTCGACGTCGAAACCCTCCGCGCCCTCGAAGACGCTCTTGTCGACTTCGCCGGCTGCGCCGTGGTGATCTCGCACGACCGCTTCTTCCTCGACCGCATCTGCACCCATATCCTCGCCTTCGAGGGCGACGCGCATGTGGAATGGTTCGAGGGCGGGTTTACAGACTACGAAGAGGACAAGAAGCGGCGTCTCGGGGCAGATGCACTGGAGCCGAAGCGCATGAAGCACAAGAAATTTACACGGTAAGGGCGGTGCATGGGTGGGTTACAAACCCACCCTACCCCTTTGGCGTGACGGACCGGCACTATGTAGGGTGGGTTTCCAACCCACCGGCTCGCCAAACCTTCCTTCGTGCAACTCACCGACAAACTCCGGGTCGGCCAAACCCAGCCGAACCTCTCTATGGAACGATGAAAACGGCCAATCCCCGGCTTTTTCGACCAATCCATGGTGCACGGGATTGCTCCAGCAATACCGCAGATGTGCGGCATAGTCGGCTTCATCCCGGATATGATGCTCCCAGAACCTCCGTTGCCAAATCCCGGCATCCTGCTTGTCGACCTTGCTCCGCGACCGCTGCGTCCGAAGTTGATCGACATGGGTGGGTTTGCAACCCACCGTCTCCCCAAGTTTCAACCGCACGAACTTCGAGAACCGCGCCTTGATTGCACCCCAGCGCTCCGAGTAATTCGCGTCATCGAAAGGCAGCGTCCAGACCGCGTGCATGTGATCCGGCAGCACAACCCACGCGTCTATCCCGAAGGGACGCCTGTCCCGTGTCACTTTCACCGCCTCGCGCAGAACGTCCACGTGATCGACAAGCAATGTTCCGCCCCGCTCCGCAAGGCAAACCGTGAAAAAGACATTGGCCCCTCGGACCTGTGGGCGAACATAGCGCGGCATCCCGCCACGCTACGTCACGACCCTCAACACAAGGTTACCGGCGCCGCACCTCGTACCCCTCCTCCTCCGGCTCGTCGTCAATCAGTTCCATCGGGAACCCGTCCGCCAGAATGCTCAAGCCCGTCGCTTCTTCCAGCCGCTCGATCATCCGGTCCGATTGCGCCCTGACGCCGTACCGCCGCTGCCCATCCGTCATCATCGCGATGATCAGCGGAGAGAGTTCCAGCGGCACGCCGCCGTCATCTGCCAGCTTCTGGAACAGCCCGATGTCCTTTTGCACGAGGTCCATCGTGAAGTTCACGTCCCGCGATCCCGACAGGATCAGCTGGCTTTCCGTCTCATGCACAAACGACGTCCCGGAGCTGATCTTGATGGCCTCGTAGGTCACCCCGAGGTCCAGCCCCTCCGCCTTCATCACGGTCAGCGCCTCGCAGAGCGACAAGAGGTTCACCGTGGCGAGGTAGTTCGTCATGACCTTCAGCTTTGACGCCGACCCGAGCGGCCCGGTGTGCAAGATCCGCCGCCCCAGGTGTTTCAGCAGCGGCATGACATGGTCCACCGCCGCCCGTGGACCACCCGCGAAGATCGAGATATTGCCCGTGTCCGCCCGGTGACAGCCGCCCGACACCGGGCATTCCACCGCCAGACCGCCGGTTTCCGCGATCAAGGCGCCCAGCCGCACCACCTCGTCCGCATCCGTGGTGGACATCTCCATCCACGTCTTGCCCGCCCGCATCCGCGGCAGCATCGCAGCCACCACAGCCGCCGAGGCGGCAGGCGACGGCAGGCAGGTAATGACCACGTCACAGGCGTCCATCATGTCCGCCGGAGACCCGCCATCAACCGCCCCCCGCGCCACGAACCCCGCCACGAGGCCCGCGTCCAGATCATGCACCTGCAGCGCAATCCCGTTGCGCAACAGACTCCCCGCCAGCTTGCCGCCGACATTCCCCAGCCCGATAAACCCGACCTGCATCCCCGTCTCCCTCAGAACCGGATATTGAAACGGGCGCGGATGGCGCGGTCGATGTCAGGCGCTACCATGGTCGGCGCCGCCTGCAGGATCGTCTGCACCCGGTCGTGCGCCACCTTGAGCAGCTCCGGCCGCCCGGCCTCCTCCCAGACCTTCGGCGTCATGCGGTTGCCGATTTCGGGGTACAGGTACTCCGTCTGCATCAGCGACAGCGTCTGGTCCGTGCCGAGGTAATGCCCCGGGCCGCCAGACAGACAGACCGCCTTCATCACATCGAGCGACAGGCTGTCCTCGCTGACGTCGATCCCCCGCACGCAGCGCAGCGCCTGGCCGATCACGTCATTGCCGAGCACCATGCCCTCCGGCGAAAAGCCGAGCAGGGACGCATACATGCCCACCGCCTCGTAGATCATGTTCAGCCCCGACAGGCCGGAGAGTACGTTGATGATGCCTTGCTCCCAGCCCGCCTGCATGTCCGGCACCTTGGCGTCCGACATGCCGCCCGCCGCGCCGCCGGGGATGCCGTAGAAGCGGTGCATCTGGGCGCAGCCCGCCGAAAGAAGCGCCTGCTCCGCCGAGCCGCCGGACATGGCACCCGTGCGCAAGTCCGAGACAAACGGCCAGGTGCCGAAGATCGCCGGATGCCCCGGTGCGATGGCGTTGACATAGACCACGCCCGCGAGGCACTCCGCCACCGCCTGCACGATGGCCGTGGCGATGGGCGTGGGGGCCGTCGCACCGGCCTGCCCCGCCGAGAGCAGCAGCACCGGCATGCCCTTCCGGATCGCCGCCTCCATGGTGATGCAGCTTTCCGTGGCGAACTTCATCGGTGGCACGACAAAGCAACAGGAGAGCGACACGAAAGGCCGCTCCCGCCAAGCCGCCTCCGACCCCGCCACCATGTGCAGAAGCTCGAACACCGGCTCCACGCCGATGGGATCGGAGATTGACGTTCCGACGTGCTTGGTCGTCCCCGCCACCGCCGCATAGGCGGTGTTCAGGTCCATCTCCACGAGGTCCGGCACGTCGCAGCACACCATGGTCCGCTGGAAGAAATGAATGTTGTCAAGGTTGTGCGCCAGACGGGCCGAATCGTACAGGTCCCTTGCCGTCGAGGGCCGGTAGTCGCCAGTGAACGGATCGACGATGTTCACCGCCGCCCCGGCGGTGCCGTAATGCACCCGAGTCCCGGACAGCGTCAGGTGGTGTTTTTCGTCCCGGCCATAAAGCGTGATCTCCTTCGCCGCTTTCGCCATCATGTCCTCAACCAGCGCCCGCGGGAAGCGCAGCCGCCCGTCCTCGCCCTGAATAGCCCCCGCCGCCACCATCGCCTGGACACCGCTCTCCGGCGCCTGCGACAGGCCGACCTGCTCCAGCGCGTCCAGCGCCGCATGGTGGATGCGCAGCACCTCGGCCTCGGTCAGCGGATTGTACTGCCCACCGGACAGACCCGCCCGAACCGGGCGCCGGTCCTCCGCCAGAGGCGCGCTGCGGGTCGCCACCCGGGCGGCCCGGCCACCGGGCCGCCGCTTGCGATCATGGATTTCAATGGGTGCCGTCACGATCTTGACCTTTCCTCAAAATGGGCCGTCTCAGGCCCGCAGCCTTTCGTTTTTCGGATCCCAAAGCGGCCCCTCCGGCATCACCTCCGACGCGCAGCGCCTGCCGAAGATGTCGACCTCGACCCTCGTTCCCGGCACCGCCAGATCGCTGCGCAGCATCCCCAGCGCCAGCGATGCGCCAACCCGGTAGCCCCAGGCCCCCGAGGTGGTCTCCCCCACCACGCTGCCCTCATGCCAAAGCGTTGACATGTAAGGCGCATCCGCCGCGCCCGCCTCGACTTTCAGGGTCACGAACCGCTTCGCCGTGCCCTCCGCCATCTGCCGCGCCAGCACCGCCTTGCCCGGGAAATCCTGCGGCTTGTCCAGCTTGATGAACCGCTCCAGACCAGCCTCGACAAGGCTGTAATCGGTGGAGAGATCGCCCTTCCAGGCGCGATACCCCTTCTCGATCCGCAAGGAATTGAGCGCGAACATGCCAAACGGCATAGCAGCCGCACCCAGTACCGCTTCGTAGATTGCCGGGATATGTTCGTTCAGAGCATGGACTTCCCAGCCCAACTCCCCGGCAAAGGACACCCGCGCCAAGGCACAGGGCTTGCCCGCAACCGTCGCCGCCTGATGCGAAAGCCAGGGCAGGGACAGGTCGGCCTCCGTGCCGATGCGTTCGAACAGCGCCCGCGCCTCCGGCCCGGTGACGATCAGCGTCGAAAGGTCCCGCGAGCGGTCCCGCAGGGTCAGCCCCGCCGGCAGGGTCCGCTTCAGCCATTCGTAGTCGTGCCATTGCGCTGTGGCGGCGGTGATCAGCGTGTAGTCGTCCACGCCGTTGCAGGCCACGGACATTTCCGTGACGATCCGCCCACGGCTGTCCGGGAAATAGGCCAGCGACAGCCGTCCCGGCTTCGGCAGCCCTCCGGCGATCTGACCGAGCAGCCAGTCCCCGGCCCCCGCGCCGGTGAGATGAAACCGAGAGAACCCCGGCAGGTCGAGCACGCCGACGCCGTCCCGCACGGCCTCGCACTCGGCGCGGATACGCGCCTCGAACGGCCCGCTGCGCTCCCAGGTCTGCGTCGCCGCCTCGGAGGTGTCATCCCCCGGCGCGGCAAACCAGTTCGCCCGCTCCCATCCGGCATAAGCGCCCATCTGACCACCCAACGCCTTGACCCGGTCATGCACCGGCGAGACCTTGCGGTCCGGCGCGGCGGGCCACCTGTGCCACGGGAAATGCATGGCATATTCGTTGCCGTAGACCTCCATCCCTTTCTGCACGCAGTAGTCGGGGTCGGTGTAATCTGTGAAGCGGCGCGGATCGCAGGACCACATGTCCCATTCCGTCTGCCCCTCGGTGATCCATTCGGCCAGCACCTTCCCCGCGCCTCCGCCCTGCGCGATGCCGAAGGTAAAGACGCAGGCCTCGAAGGCGTTCGGCACCCCGGGCATCGGCCCGATGAGGGGGTTGCCGTCCGGCGCGTAGGGGATCGGTCCGTTGATGACCTTCGACATCCCCGCCTCTGCCAGCAGCGGCACCCGCGCCATGGCATCCTCGATCTGGAACGACAGCCGGTCGAGATCGTCCGGGTAAAGCTGGAAGCTGAAATCCTCGGGCATCGGATCATCCGGCGAGGCCCAATGCGCCCGGCACGGCCGCTCGTAAGGGCCAAGGTTGAATCCGGTCTTCTCCTGCCGCAGGTAATAGGATGTGTCGACGTCGCGCAGCAGCGGCAACTTGCGCCCCACCTTCTTCGACCAGTCGCGGATCGCGGGGATCTCTTCGAACAGCATGTACTGATGGCTCATCACCATCATCGGCACCGTCCGCCCGCCAAAGGGCCTGAACCACTCGCCCACCCGCTGCGCATAATAGCCCGCCGCGTTCACCACGATCTCGCAGCGGATGTCCCCTTGGGCGGTATGGACAATCCACTCGCCGTTCTCGCGGCTCACCCCGGTCGCGGGACAAAAGCGCAGGATGCGCGCCCCCATGTCCCGGGCCCCCTTCGCCAGCGCCTGCGTCAGCTGCGCCGGGTCGATGTCGCCATCCGCCGGATCGTAGAGGGCACCCTTGAGGTCATGCGTCTCGATGAACGGATAATGCTGCCGGATCTCCTCCGGCGAGAGGATCTCCAGGTTCATGCCCTGGTACAGCCCCATCCCCCGCGCCCGCTCGAACTCCATCATCCGCGCGTCCGAATGCCCGAGCCGCACGGACCCGGTCACATGATAATTCATCGCGTAATCGACCGCCTCGCCGAGGCCACGGTAGAGCTCGGTCGAATAGCGCTGCATGTTCATGATCGACCAGGAGGTCGAGAAGGTCGGCACATTGCCCGCCGCGTGCCAGGTCGAACCCGCCGTCAGCTCGTTCTTCTCCAGGAGCACGCAATCGGTCCAGCCCGCCTTCGCCAGATGATACAGCGACGAGACCCCGACAACCCCGCCCCCGATGATCACCACCCGCGCCTGATCCGGTATACCTGCCACGGCCTTGCTCCTTCTGCCTTCTGGAAAAACTATCGCGCCGTGCGATCGCTTGTTCAATTCGCCTCGCACCTATGTTTTGATCGGAAAATCCGATTAACGGGCATTCCATGAACATCGACCTGATCGATACCTTCCTCGACCTGTGCGAGACACGCAGCTTCAACCGCACCGCCAGCCGGCTCGGCGTGACTCAGTCCACGGTCTCCGGCCGGGTCCGTGCGTTGGAAGCTGCCCTCGGCTGCACCCTGCTGCGCCGCAGCCGCGCCGGGACGGAGCTGACCACGCAGGGGCTGCGCTTCGAGCCGCACGCCCGCACCCTGCGCCGCAACTGGACCGTCGCCCGCGAGGCGGTGCGCGAAAGCGGCAAGGCGGCGACCACCCTGCGCGTCGGAATCCAGCACGACCTCCTTGGGGATCGCGTGGCGTCCTGGGTCAGCGCCCTGCAAAGCGCCCTGCCGGAGGCGGCGCTCTATGTCGAGGCGGATTATTCCAGCCAGATGTGCGCGGACGTCGCCAGCGGCACGCTCGACCTCGCCATTCTGTTCACCCCAAAACCCGGCCCCGACCTGCACTTCGAAAGCCTCGGCGCGGTGGACTACCAGATGGTCTCGACCGAGACGGAGACGCTCGCGGCGGTCAGCCCGGACAGCTACATCCTGCCCAACTACGCCCCTGCCTTCTCCACCTCCCACGCCGAACTGCTGCCGTTCCTCTCGGTCGGCGCGGTGTCCAGCGGCCAGAACGCCGTGATCCGGGGCCTGCTCGTCGCCCTGGGCGGCAGCACCTACGTTCTGCGCCAGACCGCGCTGGACCTCGCCGCCGCCGGTCAGGCCCGCCTCATCCCGGACGCCCCCCGCATCGCGCAGCCGGTCTATGTCTCGATTCACCTGAGAAACCGCCACCGCGCGCCGTTCCGCCGCATCCTGAAGACTTTGCAAGGGCAGATGGCAGGGCGGCCCTGACGGAAGGCAGGACCCTCCGGGACCGTCTTGCCCCCACCCTGACCCTCCCCAAGGGGGAGGGAACCCCCGATCCATGCGCGGCACATCCCCTCCCCTCCGGGGAGGGTCAGGGTGGGGGGAACCCCTACCGCCGTGCGCCCTCCGGCCAGTCCAGCCCTGCCTGCGCCGTCACAAACGCCGCAAGCCGCGCGGCGATCTCCTCCGATGGCGCAGAGCTGCGCCGCGTCTCCAGGCTCACATGCACCATGAAGCTGTCCACCGTCGCCGCCAACGTCCCGTCCTCATCCCGGATCCGGTGAAACAGCCGCAGCTTCTTGCCCTCTCCGAGCAGCACCTGCGTGTCCACCGTCACGCTCTGCCCGGCCCTCAGTTCCGCCAGATACCGCACGGTGTTCTCCATCGTGAAGTAACTCCCCCCCGCCGCGATATACGCCGCATCGCAGCCGATCATCGCCATGAACCGGTCCGTCGCCTGCGAGCCCAGTTCCACGTAATGCGTCTCGTTCATGTGGCCGTTGTAGTCGGTCCACCCCTGTGGAATGACCCGCGACACGGTCACCGGCAGCACCCCCTGCTCCGGCTCCAGCAACCCCGCCTCATGCCCAAGGATCACCCCCCCGGCCCCGCTGCCGCTCTTCTTCAACGCCCGCAGGATGCCGACGAGATTGTCGTCCCGCAGCCGCTCCAGGTCCCGGATCGACCGATGCCCCGACTGCGCGTCCGATTGCCCGGCGATCAGGTCCACCAGGTCGTCGTTGAACTCCGGCACGTCCATCAGCTTGGTCCAGGGCCAGGTCAGGCAGGGCCCGAACTGCGCCATGAAATGCTTCATGCCTGCCTCGCCCCCGGCAATCCGGTAGGTCTCGAACAGGCCCATCTGCGCCCAGCGCAGACCAAAACCCATGCGGATCGCCTCGTCGATCTCCTCCGTCGTGGCGATGCCGTCCTTGACCAGCCACAGCGCCTCGCGCCAGACCGCCTCGAGGAAACGGTCCGCGATATGCGCGTCAATCTCCTTGCGCACATGCAGCGGAAACATCCCGATCCCGCGCAACACCTCCGCCGCCCGTTCGCACTCCGCCGCATCGCCCACCAGTTCGATCAGCGGCAGCAGGTACACCGGGTTGAACGGATGCGCGACGATGGCCCGCGCCCCCTGCGCCGTCAGCTCCGAGGGTTTGAACCCGGAGGTGGACGAGCCGATCACGGCGCTGTCCGGGGCCAGCCGGGTGATCTCTCCCAGAACCTTATGCTTGAGGTCGAGCCGTTCCGGCACGCTCTCCTGCACCCAATCCGCGTCCGCCACCGCTGCGCCAAGGTCGGTCGTGACCGTCAAAGTCCCCTCCGGCGGCAACGCCTTGTCATAGAGCGCCGGCAAGGCCCGCCGCGCGTTGGCCAGCACCTCTCCGATCTTGCGCTCCGCCTCCGGGTCCGGGTCGTAAAGCACCACGTCCCAACCGTTCAGCAGGAACCGCGCCGCCCAGCCGCCGCCAATCACCCCGCCGCCAACAATCGCTGCCTTCATGTCATCCGCTCCGTATGTCCATCAATCGCCAGCGCCTGCCCGGAAATCCGGGCCCCCTGCGCCGAGGTGAGAAAAAGCACGGTGTCGGCCAGATCGTCCGCCGTCACCCAGGTCCGAAGGCTCGTGCCTTCGGCGTAAAGGCTCCGCATCGCCGCCACCGGCACGCCTTTTGCGGCGGCCTCCAGCGCCAGCACCCGCTCCATGCGCTCGCCTTCCACCGCGCCGGGGCAGATCGCGTTGACCCGCACGCCTTTCGGCCCGAGTTCCATGGCCAGGGTCTTCATCAGCCCCAGAATGCCCCATTTCGCCGTCACATAAGGCGCGCGGGTCGGCACGCCCCATTGCCCGGAGGTCGAGGAGGTCAGCACGATCGCGCCGCTGCCCTGCGCCGCCATCAACCGCGCCGCCCAGCGGCACGCAAGGAACGCCCCGTCGAGATTGGTGGCGAGGCAGGTCTTCCACGCGGCGAAATCCATCTCCGCCAGCGGCGCCACCGGCCCGCCGGTGCCCGCATTGGCGCACAGGATGTCGACGCCGCCGAGCTGCGCCTCGGCCGCAGCCAGAAACGCGCCCATCGCGGCCTCGTCCGTCACATCCGCCGCCAGACCCAACGCGCCCTCCGGCACATCGCCCGGGTCCAGATCGCAATAGGTCACCCGCGCCCCCTCGGCGAGGAACCGGCGCACCAGACAAGCCCCGATCCCCGCACCCCCGGCGGTGATCACCACGCGCTTGCCCTGATGAGTCACTTCGGCGCCCGCTTGACCAGACCCAGCCGCTCCCGCACCGCCTCCGGCCCGATCACCCGCGCCCCCATATTCTCGACAATCGTCACCGCCCGCTCGACCAGCTGCGCGTTCGTCGCCAGCACGCCCTTGTCCAGCCAGAGGTTGTCCTCCAGACCGACCCGCACATTGCCCCCGGCCAGCACCGCCGCCGCCACATAAGGCATCTGGTCCCGCCCCAGCGAAAACGCCGACCACGTCCAGTCCTCCGGCACGTTGTTCACCATCGCCATCAGCGTGTTGAGGTCGTTCGGCGCGCCCCAGGGCACCCCCATGCACAGCTGCACCAGCGCCTTCGGGGCGAGCACGCCCTCCTTCACCAACTCCTTGGCGAACCACAGATGGCCGGTGTCGAAGGCCTCGATCTCCGGCTTCACCCCCAGCGCCGTCATCATCCCGCCCATCGCCCGCAGCATCCCGGGCGTGTTGGTCATGACATAATCGGCCTCGGCGAAGTTCATCGTCCCGCAATCGAGCGTGCAGATCTCCGGCAGGCACTCCACGATATGCGCCATGCGCTCCGTCGCGCCGACCATGTCCGTGCCGCGAACCTGCACCGGCAGGGGCTGTTCCACCGGCCCGAACACCATGTCTCCGCCCATCCCGGCGGTCAGGTTCAGCACCACGTCCACCTCCGCATCGCGAATGCGCTCCGTCACCTCTCGGTAGAGCGCCACATCGCGCCGGGGTGCGCCGGTCTCGGGATCGCGCACATGACAATGCACCACCGCCGCCCCGGCCTTCGCGGCGTCAATGGCGCTGTTGGCGATCTGCTCGGGCGAGCGCGGCACATGCGGGCTGCGGTCCTGCGTGCCGCCCGATCCGGTCACGGCACAGGTGATGAAAACCTCGCGGTTCATGGTCAATGGCATGGTATTCCCTCTCTAACGCAGTGTCCGGGCGCAAAACCGGTTCCCACTTTTGCTGACACCGCTATTGTCCTTTCCAAACGGGATCGCGTTTCTCGGCGAAGGCGCGGGCGCCTTCCTTCTGGTCCTCGGATCTGTACAGCGTCTCGACCGTGGCGAACTGGCTGCGGGTGATGCGGTTCAACGCGTCCTGAAACTTCATGTCCTCCGCCTCCCGCACGATCTCCTTGATCGCCGCGAAAACCAGCGGCGGGCCCGAGGCCAGCTCATCCGCCAAAGCCCGCGCCGCCGCCATCAAGCCCTCCCCCGGCAGCACCCGGTTCACCAATCCCCACCGCGCCGCCTCCTCCGCGTCGAGCCAGCGCCCGGTCAGCAGCATCTCCATGGCGATGTGATAGGGTATCCGCTTCGGCAGCTTGATCGACGCCGCATCCGCCACGGTCCCCGACCGGATCTCCGGCAGAGCAAAGGTCGCATGATCCGCCGCAAGGATAATGTCCGCCGACAAGGCCAGCTCCAGCCCGCCGCCGCAGCAAATCCCATTGACCGCCGCGATCACCGGCTTGTTCAGCCCGCGCAGCTCCTGCAACCCGCCAAAGCCGCCGACGCCATAATCGCCGTCCACCGCGTCCCCGTCCGCGGCCGCCTTCAGGTCCCAGCCGGGGCAGAAGAACTTCTTCCCCGCACCCGTCACGATGGCCACGCGCAAATCCGGATCGTCGCGGAAGTCCGTGAAAACCTCCCCCATGATCCGGCTTGTCTTGAGATCAATGGCATTCGCCTTTGGTCGGTCCAGCGTCACCTCCAGCACAGGACCGCGCCGCTCCACCCTGATCGGACCTTCGCTCATGTCTTTCCCTCCATCCGGATCAACGCATCCGCCGCAATCGCCCGTGTCTGCGTGCAGATCAGCGGGTTGATCTCCACCTCCAACGGCCGCTCCGCTTCAACGAACGCCTGCACCGCCATGATGGCGTCAAGCAACCGGTCCCTGTCCACCCCCGGCTTGCCGCGATAGCCGCGCAACACGGGACCGATCCGCAACCCATCCAGCGCCGCCGACACCGCCTCCCGCGACGCGGGCACCAGCAGCGAGACGGTATCGCCCAGCAGTTCCGCCAGCGTGCCGCCCGCGCCCAGTGTCAGCACATAGCCGTGCGGATCGGCCACCACGCCGACCAGCAGTTCCGCCACCGCGCCGGTGATCATCTCCTCCACGAGGAAACTCTCGCTCCCCATGGTCTCCGCCGCTGCGCTCACGGCCTCTTCCGACATCAGTCCGAGCACAACCGCCCCGGCCTCCGTCTTGTGCGCGACGCCCTCGCCTTTCAGCACCACCGGGAAGCCCAGCCGCGCCGAAGCCGCGCTCGCCGCCTCGGACCCCGACACCCGCTCCGACAAAGGCACATCCACGCCGAACCCGGCCAGAATCCCCTTCGCCAACGCCTCGCTGAGCGGCCAGCCGGACGCGCCCGGCACCGGCAGGCACACAGGCTCCGCCGCTCCGGCAATTCCCCCGATGAAGGCCGCGACCTCCATGGCCGCAATCGCCTCCGCCATGCCCAAGAACGGCACCAATTCCATGCCGACCAGCCGCATCGCCATCTCTTCCGAAATCGCCTCCGGAATGGACCCGACGAGCGCCATCGGCTTGCCCGTCTGCTCCCGCACCGCTGCGACCGCCGCGATCACCGGCTCCCAGTCCGCCGCGCTGCAGCGATCCCCACGCGGGAAGTCCAGCACGACGCAACCCATGGCAAGGTCCCCGGCCATCATCGCCCCGAAGGCCGCCGTCAAAGCCGCCTCATCGCCCCAGATATAGGTATGATAATCCAAAGGGTTGGCCAGAGCGACCTTGGGCCCCAAAGCAGCCCGCAATCCGTCCCGCTGCCCGGCATCCATATCCGGAAACGCCACCCCCCGGCCCACCGCCAGATCGGCCATCAGCCCGGCCTCGCCGCCGGAACAGGACATCGAGGCGATCCGCCCGGAGCGCAACGGCCCCGCCACATGCAGGAGCTTCAGCGCCTCCAGCATCTCCGCAAGCCCGCTGACCTGCCCGATCCCCAACCGCGTGAACAACGCATCCGACCCCGCCGCTCCCCCCGCCAGGGACGCCGTATGCGAGACCGCCGCGACCCGCGCCTGCTCGGACCGGCCCACCTTCAGCACCACTACCGGCTTGCCCAAGGCCCGCGCCTCCGCCGCGAAGGCCTCCAGACGGCGCAGATCGCCCACGCCCTCCACATGCAACCCAATCGCCGTCACCCGCGCATCACGGACCAGCGCCCGCGCCACATCCCACAGCCCCTGCTGCGCCTGATTGCCCACCGTCACGGCATAGGCCAGCGGCAGCCCGCGCCGCTGCATGGTCAGGTTCAGCGCGATGTTGGACGATTGCGTGACAATCGCCACGCCCCGCTCCACCCGCACCCCGCCATGCTGATCCGGCCACAACGCCGCCCCGTCGAGATAATTCAGAAAGCCATAGCAATTCGGCCCGAGGATCGGCATGTCTCCCGCCGCCGCGAGCAGCGCCTCCTGCTTGTCCGCCCCGTCGGCCAGCTCGCTCTGCGCCTCGCGGAACCCGGAGGCAAAGCAGACCGCGCCCCCGGCGCCGCGCCTTGCCAGCCGCGCAACAACGTCCAGCGTGGCGTCGCGATTGACCCCGACAAAGGCCGCATCGGGCGCGTCCGGCAGGGCGTCCACATCGGTGTAAACACGCTCCCCCGCGATCTCGGAACGCGTCGGATGCACCGGCCAGACCGGCCCGGCAAAGCCGATCCGGCGGCATTGCTCCACCACATTCGCGCACCACGCGCCGCCGCCGATCACCGCAATTGACCGGGGCCTGAGCAAACGCTCCATCACGCCCCCAGCGGACGCAGGAGGTCCCGGCTGATGATGTGCCGCTGAATCTCCGAGGTGCCGTCCCAGATCCGCTCAACCCGCGCATCCCGCCAGAAACGCTCGATGGGGAAGTCGTCCATCAGCCCCATGCCGCCGAAAATCTGCAAGGTGGTATCCGTCACCCGCGCCAGCATCTCCGAGGCATAGAGCTTGGCGGAGGCGATCTCCCGGTTCGACGGCAACCCCTGATCCAGCCGCCAGGCCGCCGCCAGCGTCAGCCAGTCGGCGGCGTCGATCTCCGTGATCATGTCGGCGATCTGGAAACCGACCCCCTGGAACTTGCCAATCGCCTGCCCGAACTGCTTCCGTTCAGCCGCATAGGCCAAGGCCATGTCGAAACACCGCCGCGCCCGCCCCACGCAGAACGCCGCCACCGTCAGCCGCGTCGCATAGAGCCATTCGTTCATCACCGCAAAGCCACCATCGACCTCACCCAGAACCTGCGCATCGGACAGGCGACATTCATCGAACGACAGGATGCAATTCTTGTACCCCTTGTGGCTGACCGAGCGATACCCGTCCCGCACCTCGAACCCCGGCGTGCCGCGATCCACGAGGAAGGTGGTGATCCGCTTCTTCGGCCCCTTCGGCGTGTCATCCTCCCCCGTCGCCACAAAGACGATGAAGAAGTCTGCGTGCTCCGCCCCGGAGATGAAATGCTTGGAGCCATTGACCACCCAATCGCCCCCCTCGCGCCGCGCCGAACACTTCATGCCGCGCACGTCCGAGCCCGCATCCGGCTCCGTCATTGCCAGCGCGTCCATCCGCTCGCCCCGCACCGCCGGCAGCAGATACCGCTCCCGCTGCTCCGCGTTGCAGGCCATCAGGATGTTCTGCGGCCGGCCAAAGAAATGCGTCAGCGCCATGGACCCGCGCCCCAGTTCCCGCTCCACCAGCGTGAAATCGAGATGGCTCAGCCCCGCGCCGCCGACCTCCTCCGGAAAATTGCAGGCATAGAAGCCGAGGTCGATGCACTTGCGCTTGATCGCCTCGCCCAGCTCCCGGGGCACCTGCCCGGCCCGCTCCACCGCCGCCTCATGCGGGTAGATCTCCGTCTCCACGAAGTCCCGCACCGTGGAGACGATCATCTCCTGTTCGCTGGTCAGTCCGAACTGCATCCCATCCCTCCGCGGCCTTTTCCCGAAGTGGTAGCCCTCTTGACCGGCCCCATGATGCAGAAATAGACAAATATCATGCAGAACTGGAAAACCGCCGCGCCCGGGACGCAGGATGTCACCATCCTGCTTTTCCCGCGCTTCTCCAACCATTGCCTCGCCAATGCGGTTGAGCCACTCCGCGCCGCCAACGAGATCCTCCGCCGCGAAGCGTACCGCTGGCGCTTCGTCACTCTCGACGGCGGCGAGGTCATGTCCTCCTCCGGCCTGCCCGTCCTCCCCCACGGCCGCCTGCGCGACGCCCCCTCCGGCGCCTTCCTCTTCGTCCTGTCGAGCTATGACGCACCACGCCACGCCACCGCCGCGACAGCCCGCGCCCTCACCGCCGCAGCCCGCCGCTTTGCCGTGATGGTCGGCTTCGACACCGGGGCCTGGCTCATGGCCCATGCCGGGCTTCTCGACGGGCGGGCCGCGACGATTCACTGGGACGAGCTGACCGCCTTTTCCGAGGCCTTCCCGCATCTCGACACCCGCGCCGAGCGCTACGTCATCGACGGCAACCGCATGACCTGCGGCGGCGCCATGACCGCCTTCGACTTCGCGCTCGAACTGATCCGCCAGTCGCACGGCGCCGCGCTCAAACTCGAAGTCTCCGCCTTCTTCCTCCACCAGACCCGTGAAGCCCCGCAGGCCCGGCTCACCCGTGAGGCGACCTCCCCGCTGGTCGAGCGCTGTCTCGCGCTGATGTCCGCCAATCTCGAAGCGCCGCTGCCCATCGAAACCCTCGCGGCCCGCTGCCAGACCTCGCAACGCACCCTCGCCCGCGCCTTCCGAGCCGAACTCGGGGCGCCGCCTGCCACGGTCTACAAGCGCCTGCGCCTCGCCGCCGCCCGCCGCCATGCCCAGCAATCAACCTGGACGATTGCGGAGATTGCCCTGCGCTGCGGCTACGCCAATGCCGCCGCCATGACCCGCGCCTTCACCGCCGAATACGACGCCCCGCCCAGCGCGTTCCGGGCAAAGCGGTAGGGTGGGTTTCCAACCCACCCCGCCAACATTCACAGAAATTCAGCCGGTTTAGCGCCAACACTCAACACAACGTTAACGCAATCGCCCTTGCCCAGAATCACCAAATCTGCGATATGCTGAGCCTGCTACGTTACCACGATCGCCTACCCTGTCTCCCTTCAACGGCGACAGAGCTCGATTCTGCTCTGACCTACGCCGGGCCGCTGCACCTCCGCGAGCGGCAACAACAAGGAGACCACGGATATGGCCACTGGCACCGTGAAATGGTTCAACACCACCAAAGGCTACGGCTTCATCGCGCCCGATAACGGCGGCAAGGACATCTTCGTCCACATTTCCGCCGTCGAGCGGTCCGGCCTGACCGGCCTCGCAGACAACCAGAAGGTTCAGTACGAGCTGCAGTCCGGCCGCGACGGCCGTGAGAGCGCGTCGAACCTCGAGCTGCTCTGACTTCTCTGCCGGGCGTTCCCTCGCCCGATGACAGAGGCACAAGGGAAAGCGCCCCGCGAGGGGCGCTTTTCTCGTTTCAGGGGGGCGTTCCCTCCCCCTTGGGGAGGGTCAGGGTGGGGGAGAGGCAGGCGTGGGGAAATCCCGCGCTCAGAACAGCGCCACCACCGGCAGCCACATGCCGATCCCGAACACCGTATGCGCGATCAGCCCCATGATCCGCCCCTTCCACGGGTTGTCGGTCTTCGACAGCGCCCGGCCCAGTCCCATCCCCGGATGCAGCAGGAACCAGCCCGCGGCGATGGTCACCAGCGCGAAGATCCAGAGCGGCAGGAACGCCGGATGCGCCAGCCAGTCGCCACCGGCTAGGACCGCGAAGATCACGCCGTAGACGATGCCCACCGCATAGTGAAACGCCCAGCCGATCCCGACCTCGCCGGGCACCGGCTCCGCTTCGGCGATGCTATCGTGAAACACCGTGCCGCGCGGCAGATGTCCGACCCAGCGCCCGACGTTGCCCCAGTTCGGCAGCCCTTGCCCGGCGACCCGGGCCAGCAGCAGCGCCCAGAGGTCCATTGCCGCTGTCCCGAACAGCCCCATCACGATCCCGACAAAGACCAGTCCCATGTCCCGTTCCCCTTCTTTTGCGGCGCACTCTGACGCGATCCGGGGCGAGACACAACGTCGCGAAACCGGCCTGTTTAACCATTTATTTCGCCAAACCTGGGGACCATGCCCGCGCGGCGCCCGGCCAGAGTCAATCTGTACGAAATTCGGCCCGAATCGTACCAAACCCGGAATTCGCGCCCGAAAGCGCCTCCGGCGGCGGGGTGTAATCTGTACGAAACTCGGCAGGTTTTGTACCAAACCTGCCCCGATCCGGCAGGCGCGCCCGAACGCCGGGCCGGATTCGGCGTAAGAGGCCGGAAATGAACGGACCGCACGGGTCGTTCATCCCTCTTGCACAAATCCCCGCCCCGGCGTCTTCTCTGGCCAAGGAGGACCTCATGTTACGCAACATTCCCGCCATTCTCTCGCCCGATCTTCTGCACACGCTCCGCGCCATGGGACATGGCGACGAGATCGTCATCGGCGACGCGAATTTTCCCGCAGCTTCAATGTGTTCCCGCGTTCACCGCCTGGACGGCATCAGCGCGACGGATGTGCTCGACGCGGTCTTGACGCTGATGCCGCTCGACAGTTTCGTGACCGATCCGGCCCTGACCATGCAGGTGGTCGGCGATCCCGAGGCCGTTCCGGACATTGTCGCGCAATTCCAGGACATTATCGACCGAACCGCCGACAACCCCGCGCCGATTGCAAGCCTCGAACGCTTTGCCTTCTACGATCGAGCCCGCGGCTGCTTTGCCGCGATCCAGACCGGCGAGGGTCGGCTCTACGGCAACATCATCCTGAAAAAGGGTGTGATTCCGCCGAGTTAACGCGCCCATTCGCCCTTGCGGAACACCGGAACCCGGCTCCCGTCGGGTTTCACCCCGTCGATATCCGTCTCGGCCCCGCCGATCATCCAGTCGACGTGGATCAACGAGGCATTGCCGCCCTTCGCCTTCACCTCGTCTTGGGAGAGCGAGGCGCCATCGAGAAAACACTTGGAATAACATTGACCTAGCGCGATATGACAGGCCGCGTTCTCGTCGTAGAGCGTGTTGTAGAACAGCAGGCCCGACTGCGAGATCGGCGAGGAATGCGGCACCAGCGCCACCTCACCCAGCCGCCGCGCGCCCTCGTCGGTGTCCAGGAGTTTCAGCAGAACCTGCTCGCCCTTCGACGCCTTCGCCTCCACGATCCTCCCGCCTTCGAAGCGCACCTCGATGCCGTCGATCAAACTTCCCTGATGGGACAAGGGTTTGGTGGATCGGACCGTGCCTTCCACCCGCGCCGCATGGGGCGTGGTAAAGACCTCTTCGGTCGGCATGTTCGGGTTGCAGACCACCCCGTTCTGCGCCTTCGACGCGCCGCCCATCCACTCGTGATCCTCGGCGAGGCCAACCCGCAGATCGGTCCCCGGCCCGGTGAAGTGCAGCGCATCGAACCGCTGTGCATTCAACCACTTGGTTCGTTCCGCGAGGGCCGCGTTATGCGCTTTCCATTCGGCCACCGGATCCTCCCCGAGCACCCGCGAGGCCGCGAAGATGGCATCGGCCAGCCGTCGCACCGCCTCGTCCTCCGGCAGGTCCGGGAAAATCCTCTTGGCCCAGGAGGCTGTGGGATAGCTGATGATGTTCCAATTGATCCGGAAGTTGGCGATATGGTCGAGCGCCGGCCGGTAGGCGATGGAATTCGCCTTCCCCGCCCGCCCCACCTTCTCCGGGTCTTCCTCGGCCAGCAGCATCGGGTCGTCCCCGACAATCGCCATCCGCGCCGCGCCGCCCGCGAACCCCGCCGCCATGCCTTCCAGCAGCCAGGTCGGCGCTTTGTCGAAACTCTCTTTCTGCGCGTTGCGATACCGCGCCAGCGTCAGTTCCTCGTCGGAGAAGATCGGCGTCACAACCCCCGCCCCGGCCCGGTAGGCCGCGGCTGCGATGCGCCGCACGAGAGGCAGCGCCGCCACCGGCGCGGTCAGGATAAGATCCTGACCTTGCTGCAGATTCAGGCCAACGGAAACGGCCACCTCGGCAAGGCGGTCCAGGGCGCGGGGGTCGATGAGATCCTGTGTCATGGCGGCATGCTGGCAGCCCGCGCGGGAAATGAAAAGGCCCAAAGCATCGGCCCCCAAGCGCCCCGGACCTGGATTCCGTACCGCGCGTCAGGCCTCCGCGTCCGGGGTTTCTCGCGCCAGGTCCTGCAGGATCGGGCAGTCCGGACGGTGATCCCCGGCGCAGGCATGGACCAGTTGATCCAGCGTCGCCCGCATGGATTGCAGCTGGGCGATCTTGTCGTCGATCTGCCGCAGATGCTCTTCGGCCACCGCCTTGACCTGCATGCTCTCCCGGTTCTCGTCCTCGTAGAGCGCCAGCAGGGTCCGGCAGTTTTCGATGGTGAACCCCAACGCCCGCGCCCGCCCGAGAAAGGCCAGCTTGTGCACGTCCTGCTGGCGGAAACTGCGATAGCCGTTCTCGCTGCGCAGCGGGCGCACGAGGTCGATGTCCTCGTAATACCGGATCGTCTTGGGCGGCAACCCGGACAGGCGGGCCACGTCTCCGATGTTCATGGCAATCTCCTTTGCTTCATTCGGCCGGGGTGGCGACAGGGTCGGCATGCGGACCCCTCCGGCCCGCTTGTTCGGGCAGCGCCGGTGCGATCCGCCGCAGACGCAGGGCGTTGGTCAGCACGAAGACCGACGACAGCGCCATGGCCCCGGCCGCCAGCATCGGCGACAGCAGCACGCCCCAGATCGGGTAGAGCGCCCCCGCCGCCACAGGGATCAGCGCGGTGTTGTAGGCGAAGGCCCAGAACAGGTTTTCGCGGATGTTGCGCATCGTGCGGGTGGAGACCTCGAAGGCATTCACCACCCCGCGCAGGTCGCCCGACATCAGCACCACGTCGGCGGATTCGATGGCCACATCGGTGCCCGTGCCAATGGCAATCCCCACATCCGCATGGGCCAGCGCCGGCGCATCGTTGATCCCGTCCCCGACGAAAGCCACGGACTTTCCGTCCGAGCGCAGCGCGTCGAGCGCCGCGACCTTGCCATCCGGCAGGACGCCCGCGACAACGTGGTCGATTCCGGTCTCGCGGGCGATGACCTCGGCGGTGGCCTGCTTGTCGCCGGTGATCATCGCGACGGTCAGCCCCTTGGCACGCAGGGCGGCAATCGCGGCCTTGCTGGCAGGTTTGACCGGATCGGCGACGCCGATGACCGCCGCGACCCGCCCGCCGATGGCGGCATACAGCGCGGTACGGCCCCGGTTGGCGAGATCGGCCTCGCGATCCGCGAGGCTGGACACATTCACGCCTTCCTGAGTCATGTAGCGGTCAGCGCCGATCAGCACGTCGGTCCCGTCCACCTCGGCCCGCACACCATAGCCGGTGACGGAGGTGAACCCGGCAATCGCCGGCAGCACCGCCGCCTCCGCACGGGCCGCACGGACAATAGCTTCCGCCACCGGATGCTCGGACCGGGCCTCGACGGCGGCGATCATCGGCAGGACGGTTGCGCGGTCGAAGCCCGGTGCCAGCTCCAGATCGGTCAGTTCGGGGCGCCCCTCGGTCACGGTGCCGGTCTTGTCGAGCGCGACAACCTGCACGCCGTCCAGCGCCTGAAGCGCATCGCCTTTGCGGAACAACACCCCGAGTTCGGCGGCACGCCCGGTGCCCACCATGATCGAGGTCGGCGTCGCGAGGCCCATGGCGCAGGGACAGGCGATGATCAGCACGGACACCCCGGCCACCAGCGCCATGGTCAGCGCAGGCTGCGGCCCGACGACCAGCCAGACCAGCACCGTCAGCACGGCAAAGCTCATCACCGCGGGGACAAACCACAAGGTGATGCGGTCGACGAGGCCCTGAATCGGCAGCTTGGCCCCCTGCGCCTCTTCGACCATTCGGATGATCTGCGCCAGCGTGGTGTCCTGCCCGACGCGGCTTGCCCGGATCTGCAGGCTGCCGGTTCCGTTGACCGTACCGCCGGTCACGGCGTCGCCCAAAGCCTTCGCGGCGGGGATCGGCTCGCCGGTCAGCATGCTTTCATCGACCCGGCTGGAGCCTTCCGTCACCTCGCCATCGACCGCGATGCGTTCACCCGGACGGACAAGCACGATGTCTCCCTGCACCAGATTTTCGACCGGGACTTCGACGGTCTCGCCGCCCCGCAGCACATGGGCAGTCCTGACCTGCAGGCCGAGCAGCGACTCGATGGCGGCCCCCGTCCGCCCCTTCGCCCGCGCTTCGAGGAACCGGCCGAGCAGGATCAGCACGACGATCACCGCCGCGGCCTCGAAATAGACTGCGCGCAGGTCGTCCGGGAGCAGACCCGGCAGGAAGGTTGCCACGACCGAATAGAGATACGCCGCGCCGGTGCCGACAGCGACGAGACTGTTCATGTCCGGCGCCCCCTTGAGCAGCGCGGGGATACCCTTGCGATAGAACATCTGCCCCGGCCCGATAAGAACGATGGAGGTCAGGATGAACTGCAGCACCCAGCTGGTCTGCTGACCGATTGTGGCATTGATCCAGTGGTGAAAGGCGGGAAAGGCGTGTCCGCCCATCTCCACGACGAACACCGGCAGGGCCAGCGCGGCGGCAAAAGCCATGCGACGCGACAGATCGCGCGCCTCGTTGGCCTTGCGGGTGCTGCGGTCCTCGGTGTCGGCTGGTCCGGACAGCCGCGCGGGATACCCCGCCTGCGTGCTGGCTGACACCAGGTCTGCCGGTGTCACCGCCCCTTCCGCAAAGGCCACGGTGGCGGTCTCCGACGCGAGGTTGACATTGACCTCCAGCACGCCGGGCACCGCCGCCAGTGCCTTGTCGACCCGCCCGACACAGGATGCGCAGGACATGGACTCGATGTTCAGCGTCACGCGCCCGGTCCGCGCCGGATAACCAAGCTCGCGCAGCGCGGCAACCACGGCGTTTGCCCGATCCGGCGAGTCCAGGGTCATCCGTGCACTTTCCGACGCAAGGTTGACGGCAACGTCTTCGACGCCGTCCAGCGCCGACAGGCCACGGTCGACGCGGCCTACGCAGGAGGCGCAGGACATGCCTTCGACGGACAGGGTCAGGGGAATCGGGGCGGACATGGCGGTCTCCTTCGGCTCGGTGTTGACGGGGATATAGGGGTTCCAGTCACTGGAGGGTCAAGGGTTTTGAAAAAGTTTCCCGTGAGCCGGGCCGACCCTTGACCTTCCCCCTGCTGGAACCTCTATCTCGCGGGCAGTCAAGACCCGGAAAGGTGTGACCATGGACTTCAAAGTACCTGACATGAGCTGCGGCCACTGCACGTCGGCCATCGAGAAATCCGTCAAGGCGGCGGACCCGGCGGCGCGGGTGACCTGCGATCTGGGGACGCATACGGTGCACATCGACAGCGCCCTGAGCGCCGACCTGTTGTCCGACGCCATCAGGAGCGCCGGCTACGAAGCAACTGCCGCGTGAGAGCGTAAGGGGGCGTCAGCTTGGCATAGGGGCACGGGCCTGCCGGGCGCGCGGCCGGCCCGTCACCGACTCTTCGGGGACCTGGCCTTCCCGGTGCCGCGTCGCGGCCGGTCAATGCGCCCCGGGTACACGCCCTGGTGACGGTTCAGCGGGCGTCGCCTCCGGGACTGCCTTGCCCTCCAGCGCAGCGAAAGCCGCCGCCTGTTGTCGTGCCGCGCGGTAGCGGGCGAATTGCGTGTCGGCGATGGCCCCCAGCAGAATGACTCCGCCCATGACGGCAAAGTTCAGCGAGGACGGAATACCGAGCAGGTTCACAAGGTTCTGCAGCACCTGCAACAGAACCACCCCCAGAACCACCCCGACGATGGACCCCTCGCCGCCGCGCAGAGAGAAACCACCCAGAACCGCCGCCGCGATGGCATAGAGTTCATAGAAACTGCCATGAGAGGCCGGATGGATGGATCGCGTGTACATGGCGAAGAACACCGCCGACAGCCCGGTCAGCATGGCGCAGATCACATAGGCGGTGATGATGACCCGTGTGGTGTTGATCCCGGAGAACCGCGCCGCCTCCTCGTTCTTGCCCACCGCCAGAAGGTGACGACCAAAGACGGACCGGTGCAGCACGAACCATGACACCACCGCGACAAGGCCGAAGGCAACGATGGAATGCGGCACGCCCGACGTCCGTCCGGAAAAGACCCATTCGAGACTGGGATAATTCGCGCCAAAGGAAAACCCGGCGGTGCCGTCGGCGGTGTAGAACCGCGCGATGCCGCGATAGATCAGCAGGCCGCAGAGCGTGACGACAAAGGGTTGCAGGCGCAGCCGGGTGATCAGAAGCCCATGGAGCACACCGATCACGGCGGCGAGACAAAGCACGATCACCAATGCGATCGGCCAGGGCACACCCTGAACGACCACCATGTCGACGAACAACACGCCCAGCAGCGCAATGACCGATCCGACGGAGAGCTCGATCCCGGCCGTCACGATGACGAAGGCCTCGGCGATGGAGAATAGCCCGAACAAACCGATCAGGTTCGCGGTGTTGGCCAGGTTGATCGGCGACAGGAACCTTGGGTTGATGGCCGCGACCACCGCGGCCACGGCCAGAACGAGAACCGCGAGGCCGATATCCTTCTTCTGCACGTCTTTGTTTCCTTCCGCTGGGATCCTATGAAACCGCCAGGCCGAGAATGGCCTGCTCGCTGAGGGCATCCTGCGGCAGGATGCCGGTCACGCCCCCTTCGCGCATCACCGCCACGCGGTCCGAGACGCCGATCACCTCTTCCATGTCGCTGGAGATCATCAGGATCGCGACCCCCTGCCCGGCCAGCGCGCGCATCAGCGCATAGACCTCGCCCTTGGCGCCCACGTCGATGCCGCGCGTCGGCTCGTCGAGGATGATGACGCGCGGGTTCATCGCAAGCCATTTCGCCAGTACGACCTTCTGCTGGTTGCCGCCGGACAGGGCGCCCACCGCGGTCTGCAGGCTGGCGGTCTTGATCCCCAGCCGTGCGCGGGCGGTGTCCCCCATCGCAGCCTCGGCCCGCCGGTCGACAAGGCCGCGCCTGCTCAGGCCGGCAAGGTTCGGCAGCGAGACATTCTCGACCACGGGGAAATCGAGAATTAGCCCCTCTTCCTTGCGGTTCTCGGGCACCAGACAGACACCGGACGCGATGGCCGCCGCCACGCCGTCGCGAAGCGGCATGCCATCGAGCCGGATCGTTCCGCCAAGTTTCGCGTCGATCCCGAAGACCGTCCGGGCCAGTTCCGAACGACCCGCACCCACCAGTCCCGCCAACCCTAGAATTTCGCCCGACTTGACGGACAGCGAAACCGGCGCATGGGGATAGGCCCGCGTGCGCAGCGCCTCGATCTCCAGAACCGGTCTGCCCGCCGCATGTGTCCGGTGGCCCGCATGGCGTCCGATCCTGCGGCCGACCATCATTTCGACCATCCGGTCGCGGGTGATTTCGGCTTTGTTCAGGGCGCCGGCGTTGTTGCCGTCGCGCAGCACGACAACCCGGTCGCAGACCTGCCGGATCTCGTCCAGTCGATGGGTGATGAACAGGACCGCCACGCCCTGCGCCCGCAGATCGCGCATGACGGCGATCAACCGCTCGGTTTCCGAAAGCGTCAGGCTGGATGTCGGCTCGTCGAGCACCACGAGCCGTGCCCGCATCGAGAGGGCGCGGGCGATCTCCAGCAATTGCTGGTCGGCGAGCGACAGATCGGCGGCGCTGTCGCCGGGTCGGAACCGCGCACCCAGCATGTCGAGGTACGGCTGCACCTCACGCGCCATCGCAGCGCGATCCATCAGCCGAAACAATCCGCGACGCGGCTCGCGGCCCAACAGGATGTTCCCGGCCACGTCGAGGTTGGAAAAGGTGTTCAGTTCCTGATGCACCAGCGCGATGCCGGACGCCTGCGCCGCGCGCGGTGTCAGCCCGTCGTGCGCCTCTCCGTCGACCGTGATCCGCCCGCCATCCGGACGGACCGTGCCGCCGAGCACCTTCATGAGGGTCGACTTGCCCGCGCCGTTCTCGCCGATCAGCCCGACGATCTCGCCGCCGGTGACCTCAAGCGAAACACCGTTCAGCGCCACGGCGCCGGGATAGACCTTGGTGATGCCGGACAAGGCCAGGGTGATGGGCTGCGCCATATGTATTCCTTTGCCGGTCGGACTGCGGACCCAAGATGAGGAGGTCAGGCCCGCAGTCCTTGCAAGCGGGAGGTAACCGCTTGTCGGTCAGCCGTTGATCCGTGCCTTCAGTTCCGCCTCGAAGGTATCGACATTGTCCTTGTCGATCTTCTTTGTCGGCACGATGATCAGGCCGTTTTCGGGAACACCGCTCATGTCACCCTCCAGGTAATCGGCCATCAGGTGCATGCCCTGGTAGCCCCACTGGTAGGGATCCTGCACGACGGTCCCGGCAAAGGAGCCTTCGCGCACCGCGCCCAGCGTCACCGGATCCTCGTCGAAGGCGATGACCGTGATCGCGCCCAGCTTGCCATTGGCCTGCAGAGATTCGTAGATCTTGGGCGGGTTGTAGCTGTAGAAGCCGACCATGCAGGTGATATCCGGATCGGCGGCCAGAACGTCGTCGACATTCGAGCGGGCGCGGGCAAAGTCCACGTCGTCGCCGCGCACGTCGACCAGTTCGATCCCCGAGCCTTCAACCGCCTGGCGGAAGCCCGCGATGCGTTCCACCGCGTTGTCCGCGCCGAGGAAGCCGACGAAGCCCATGCACTTGCCGCCGTCCGGCATGGCCGCCACGGCGATCTCCCCCGCCTGCACCCCGGCATCGGTGTTGGACGAGCCGAGATAGGCGATGCGGTCGCTGTCCGGCGCATCGGAATCCGTGGTGAACAGCGGCACCTGCGCGGCGACGCGGTTGAACGCGTCGATCGAGGTCTTCGGGTCCACCGACGAGATCATGATGGCGTCGGTGCCGGCGGCCACGAGGTCATCCATCAGCGCGTTCTGCAACGCCGCCGTGCCCTGCGCCGGGTAGCGGAACTGCAACTCGTAACCCGGCAACTCGGCCTGCGCGGCCTTCACGCCCGCCTCGGCGAGTTTCCAGAAGTCCGACGCGGCATTCACCACGAAGGCCAGTTTCGGTTTTTCCTGCGCGACCGCTCCGGTCGCAATCAGGGAGGCCGTCGCGACGGCCAGGGTCAGTGCTTTGTTCATCGTTCCTCCCAGATCTTTCAATGGTGGCCCGCCTCTGCGGGCGTCAGGCACAGGTCGCCTGTCCTCCGCATGGACTGCGGCAGGCGGTCGACCGGCATGTCGGGTCACGTGCGGCCCGCGAACGCGCGCGGGCCGCATTGGCGGGTCAGTTATCCTTGCAGAAGCCCGGATCGTCCTGGTTGCAGACGTCCAGCCCGGTGAACAGCGGGTCCTCGACCGTTTCCCCGTTGATCAGCTGGATCATCACGTCCGGCGACCTGAGGCCCATCTCGAACGGCCGCTGGCCGACCTGCGCATGGCTGCGACCCTCCCGGAACGCCTTGGTCTGCGGCGGCAGGGTGTCACCGGCAATGATGATCAGCTCTTTCGACTTCAGCTTGTCCATCACCTGATCCGTCACCTGCGTGTACGCCTGCGGCGCGAACTGCGCCCAGCCGCCAATCAGGATGAAGGCATCAAGGTCGGGATTGGCGATGAAGACATCCGACATCTGCTGGTTCGCGAGATCGGCCTGGTCGTTGGTGAAGACCGGGCAGCCCTCGATCTCGGTCCAGCCGTTCTGGCCACTGAGCCGGTCGATGCCCTTCTCGCCGCCCGCCGTGTCGCGGAAGCCCTGCGCCCGGGCGTTGATGTTGTCCGCTGCCACGTTGCCCAGCTGCAGACAGACCGAACCGCCCTCGGCCTTCAGCTTCATGGCCTCCTCGGCCATCTTGACGCCCATCAGGTAGTTGTCGGTGCCGAGATAGGTGGCCCGGATGTCGCGGTCCTGTTCGAGGAAGTCCGCATCGACCGTCATCACCGGCACGCTGGGCGCGATGGCACGCACGCGGTTCGCCATCGCCGGAGCGTTCGATGGCGAGATGGCGATGGCCGCCACGCCGCGCGTCAGCAGGTCATCGACAATCTGCACCTCGCCCGCCTCGTCCGCCGAAGACGCCGGACCGGTATACAGGCACTCGTACTCGCTGTCGGGGTTGTTCTTTGCCCACTCCTGACAGCCCAGGTTGATCTGTTCGAAGAAGGGATTGTCGAGCCCCTTGACCACGATGGCAAGCGTCTTCTTGTCCTGCGCCTGCGCCATGCTGGCCAGCCCGGCCACCATGGCCGCCGTCGCCAGAAGTCCCAATTTCCTGTTCACTGTGCAGTCCTCCCATTGGATGTGAACGTGTCGTCCGGCCCGGTCAGCCCGGGTACCAGACCTTCCTTGGCTCATTGGCGGGGCGTTCATGGCGCCACGCTCGTTCGATCAAGTCCTCCAGCCCCACGGTCGGGGACCAGCCCAGGCGCTGACGCGCATGGGCGTTGTCCAGCAAATTGCCGATCATGTCCGTGGGCACCCGGATCGCCTCCAGGCCGCGTGTGCGGTGCAGGTAGGCGGCCATGGCGCCGTAACAGACCGGCTGTGTCATCGCGATGTTGAACAGCTGCCGCTCGGCCGCCGGATTGTCGATCGCGGCGAGAATCGCGGCGACGAGATCGTCGACATGCACGAAGTTGCGTTTCAACGGCTGGCCGTCGCGGTCGAGCACGAGCGGCACCAGGTTCTCCGCCTGCGCCCGGGCGATTTGCTCGGGGTCGAGATACTGCGCCCAATCCGGCCCGCCGAACTGTTCCGGCCCAAAGGTCATGGCGAAACGGAAGTCGTCCTTTTCCATGATCCATGGCGCCCGCAGGATACAGCCGTTCAGCCCGTATTGGTGCTGGTAGGTCTCCAGCATCACCTCTTCGATCACCTTCGTCAGCGCGTAGACGCCGGGATAGGCCTTGCGCGGGGCGGCCTCGGTCACCGGCCCGTCAAACGGTTGGAAGGCGTGGCCGACCGCGCAATCGCCGCCGATCAGGACGACCTGCCGCACGGTATCCGACAGGCGCGCCGCTTCCAGAAGGTGAAACATGCCGCGAATCGCCACGTCGATGAAAAGATCGGGCGATTCCTTGACGGCGGCCATGTGCACGACATGGGTGACACCGGCCATGGCCCGGCCCAGCACGCCGGGGTCGGCCAGCGATCCCCGCACGACCGTGACCCGATCCGTTTCCGGGATGACGCGGTTGTTGCACAGCGCCGTGACACTGGCCCCGGCGAGCCGCGGCTCCGCCAGCAAAGCGGGCAGCAGGCTGGCGCCCACCTTTCCCGTTACGCCTGTCAGCAGAAACCGCATCGCCTACCCTGACTGCATCATGTTGCACTTGGGCCAATAATAGGCATTACTAATATTATCACGTCAAGGTGCTAATCCTATAAGCAACATCCTGGCGCCATGGCGTCAGCACCAAGGACCGGAAAAATCCGGCGAGGGAGGAGAACGATGTCTCGGTTGAAACTGACCGGAATATCCCGACATTTCGGAGCGATACGGGCTCTGGACGACATATCGCTGGAGATCCGGCCCGGTGAGGTCATGGGCCTGATGGGCGACAACGGCGCGGGCAAGTCGACGCTGGTAAAGATCATCGCCGGCAACTTTCGCCCCACCTCGGGAGAGATTCGGCTGGACGACCAGGTGGTCGATTTCGGCAAACCTCTCGATGCCCGGCGGGTGGGAATCGAAGTTGTCTACCAGGATCTCGCGCTCTGCGATCACCTGACGGCGGCCTCCAACGTCTTTCTCGGCCGCGAACCGACGCGCCGGATGGGGCCGCTGAAGGTCATCAACTACGGCGAGATGAACCGCGTCGCCGCCACGCTGTTCGAGCGCCTGAAGTCCGAGACGCGCCCGCGCGACCTGGTGCGGCGCATGTCAGGTGGCCAGCGTCAGGCCGTGGCGATCGCCCGCACGCTGTTGTCGCATCCGCGCATCGTGCTGCTGGACGAGCCGACCGCCGCAATCTCCGTCCGGCAGGTTGCCGAAGTCCTCGACCTGATTCGCCAGTTGCGCGACCAGGGCATCAGCGTGATCCTGATCAGCCACCGGATGCCCGACGTCTTTGCCGTGTCCGACAGCATTGCCGTCTTGCGGCGCGGCTCGCTTGTTGCCAGCAAGCCCGCGAGCCAGAGTTCCCCCGAAGAAGTGACCGGCCTGATCACCGGCGCCATCGAATACGCCTGAGGAGACCACGATGTCGTCATTGCAACAGGCCATCGGCCAGTCCCAGCACCGCAGCACCCTGTCGCGCCTGCGCAGTCACCAGGTCTTCTGGGTCTTCGTCGCTGCCGTGATCGCTTGCGTCGCCCTGTCCCTGTCCACCGACGCCTTCGCCACCGAGCGCAACCTGTTCAACGTCACCCGCAACTTTGCCTTCGTCGGGATCATCGCCATCGGCATGACCACCGTCATTGCCTCCGGCGGGATCGACCTGTCGGTCGGGTCGGTCGTGGTGCTCTCGGCGATGGTGATCTCCGTCCTGATGGAGGGCGGAAGCCCGTTCTGGATCGCCGCTCCGGCGGCCCTGCTGGTGGCCATGGCCGTGGGTGCGCTGAACGGCGTGCTGATCGCCTACGCCGGGATGCCGCCCTTCGTCATCACGCTGGGCATGCTGTCGGCGGCCCGGTCTGCAGCCATGGTCCTGTCCAACAACAAGATGATCTACAACTTCGGGCCGGATCACGATCTGCTGCTATGGGTCGGGGGCGGCTCAACGCTGGGTCTGCCACATCCTCTCTACATGCTGATCGCGCTGGCCGGGCTGATGGCGTTCGTCTACCGCTGGACGCGCTGGGGGCAATACGTGTTTGCCATCGGCTCGAACGAGCAGGCCGCGACGCTGACCGGCATCGCCGTGAAGCCGATCAAGGTCTCGATCTACATGTTCTCTTCGCTGACCGCCGGGGTCGCCGGGATCCTGATGGCCGGATGGCTGGGCAGCGTGACGACCAACCTGGGCAACGCCATGGAACTGACCGTGATCGCGGCGGCGGTGATCGGCGGGGCCAACCTGAACGGGGGCGAAGGCTCGCCGTTGGGCGCGGTTGTCGGAGCCCTTCTGATCGAGGTGATTCGGAATTCCCTGATCCTGCTTGGCATCTCGACCTTCTGGCAGGGCATGTTCATCGGCACCTTCATCGTGGTCGCCGTTTCGTTTGACCGGATCAGACACATGCAAAGATAGGCATAAGGGTGGCATTCCCTGCCGGTTTTCGACTAAGGCAGGGACAAGTCGAAAAAGGAGTGTCCCTTGCGACCGACCATGATGGATGTCGCCGCGCGGGCCGGCGTATCGCAAGCCACGGTATCCCTGGTGCTGAACGGCAGCGCCGGGGCGAGGCTGAGCGATGCAACACGCGAAAAGGTGCGGCTCGCTGCCGAGGAACTGGGATACACGCTGGTGCGGCGCGGCCAGAAGGAAACCGCGGTCCCGGCCACCGCAAGCCTGATCGAGTTCGTCGCGGACGAGGTCGCCACCGACCCGTGGACACCGCTGATCTTCGAAGGGGCGCGGGCCAAGGCGCTGGAATACGGCATCAACGTCTCGATGTCCGTCATGCGCGGCCAGGGCGACCGCGAGAACCCGGTGCTCGAACAACTGACCGGCCGTCCCATGCTGGGGTTGATCTACGCCACGATGCTGACCCGCCAGGTCAAGCCGCCCGCTGCGTTCTACGACCTGCCAACCGTCCTCGTGAACTGCTACGACGCACGCCACAAGCTGCCCTCGGTTCTTCCCGGAGAACTGGTTGCTGGCCGCGCCGCCACGGCGCACCTGATCGAACGGGGATGTCGCCGCGTGGCGATCATCACCGGCCAGGACGGCATCGACGCCACCCGGGACCGCCTGCGCGGCTACCGCCAGGCGCTGTCCACCGCCGACATCGCCTTCGATCCGGCGCTGGTTTTTCCCGGCAACTGGGAGCCCTCGGCGGGCTACGACGGCGCGCGGCACCTGATGGCCCTGGATGACCCGCCGGACGGGATATTCTGCTGCAACGACATGATGGCGCTCGGCTGCTACGACGCCCTCAAGGAGCTGGGCCTGCGCATCCCCGACGACATCTCCGTGGTGGGCTTCGACGATCGCGAAATCGCCCAGTTCATGCGACCACCGCTGACGACGCTGGTGCTGCCGCATTTCGAACTGGGCGCCATGGCGGCGGAGATGCTGATAGACATGGCCGGCGGCCTGACCCCCGGTCATCACCAGATCAAGGCGGAATGCCCGTTGGTTGTCCGTGGATCGGTCCGGCCGGCTGGTTGAACGCACGCCTCCCGGCCCGGGTGGCCGGGGGCACCGCGCGCCGGGACCTGAACCCCTCTCCGCCATCGCCCTTCCCCGCGTTATCCGTGCCAGTGCATACTGGAATTTTCCACCTTTGAATTAAGGGGAAGACCCATGCAGGGCTCCGATGATGTGACCGCCCCCCCACGGCATCGATGTGCCAAGGTGGGTCTGCGATGATCCACAAAGGAGGACGGTCAATTACGACAAACGCCGATACAAGCGGCGCAATCAAATCGAGATCATGTTCAGAAGACTCAAGGACCTCAGGCGCGTGGCCACCCGATATGAGTGGTGCCCGCAAGTCTTCCTTTCGGCCATCGCCCTCGACGCCCTCGTCATCTACTGGTTATGCATCCTGACCCGAGATGTTTGGCCCCAGCATGTGACGGACTACTGATCTGTGACCATCACAAGGATGCTGTATGGGACAAATTTTTTGCGGGAGCGCCAAGACCATGCACGCCGCCCGGGCTCTCATACAGCGATCGAAAACTTCGAACGCGGCGCTGAGCCGGGAACTGGGCATCAACGTCAAGACAGTCGCCAAGTCGCGCAAGCGCTACAGCGTTCAAGACGCTGCGATGGGACCGAAGCTCAAAGTTTGCCTATGTCGTGCTGGATGAGAAGGCGGGCAAGAAGATTGCAGCCCAGTTCCTGCGCAATCTCATCGCGGCAGTGACCTACAATATCCACACGGTTCTCACCGAAAACGGCATCCAGTTCACCAATCGCAAGCAGGACGTATCGGCGTTGGAGCATATCTTTGACCGCGTCTGCCGCGCGATTGAAATCGACCACCGCCTGACAAGGGTGAACCACCTATGGACGAAAAGCCAGGTTGAGCGCATGAACCGGACAACCAAAGAGGCGGCGGTCAAGCGCGACCGCAACGACACGCATTCTTAGCTTGAAACGCACGTCACAGACTGCATTTCAACTTACAATTACGCACGTCGATTGAAACCGCTGCAAGGCCTCACGTCGTCCGAATACATCTGCAAGATCTGGACTTCAGAGTCGGAACGATTCAATGCCGATCCAACCCACCTCACGCTGCGACTGAACCACCAATTGGCGGTCAGGATAACAATTACCCACCCGGCCAAAACTCATCCGCACTTCGAATGTCCACACGAGGCGCAGGTCATGCAGCCTTCCTGCATGTGCATGTCGTATTGGCCGCAGGAGGGGCAGGCTTTGCCGCGGGGGGTGTCAAGGGAGACGACGCTGGCTTTCGGGTCGGACTTGAGGCCCATCCCTTCGCTTTCGACGAAGCCCGTCGCGACCAGATGCTGTTCGATCACGCCGCCGATGGCCGCGAGGATCGACGGGATGTATTTGCCCTTGACCCAGGCCCCGCCGCGCGGGTCGAAGACGGCCTTGAGTTCCTCGACGACAAAGGACACATCCCCGCCACGGCGGAAGACGGCGGAGATCATCCGGGTCAGGGCCAGCGTCCAGGCGTAATGCTCCATGTTCTTGGAGTTGATGAAAACCTCGAAGGGGCGGCGGTGGCCGGCGACGACAATATCGTTGATCGTCAGGTAGATCGCGTGCTCCGAATCCGGCCACTTGAGCTTGTAGGTGTTGCCTTCGAGATGCTCCGGACGGTCCAGCGGCTCGGCCATGTAGATGACATCGCCATGCGGGGTCTGGGGCTCGTCGTCGGTAGTCGCGAGGACTTCGGGGGCCGAAACTCCAGCTCCCACGATTTCGTTTAACGGAACACGCAAGACCTCCGCGATCTTGGCAAGGCGGTCGAGGGTAGGCTCCTTCCCGTCCTTGATGATCCCGTGCAGGTAACCGTGGCTGAGGCCCGCATCGAGCGAAACCTGGCGCATGGTCGTTCCGCGAGCTTCGATCAAGGAGACAAGGGATTTCCGGAAGTCGCCAGAGGCAGGCTTCTTGTCCTCGGAAACGCTCAGAACCGACCCCGTCACATCGTTCGGGCGGTAGGTCGTGCAGCCCTTGCAGCCGCTCTCGTAGGCCGCGAGATAGACTTCCTTGAAGTCCTCGAAGGAGATGTCCTCCGGACAGTTGATCGTCTTGGAAATAGACGAGTCGATCCATTTCTGCGCGGCGGCCTGCATGCGAACGTGCGCCAGCGGCTCCAGGGTCTGGGCATTCACGAAGTAGTCCGGCAGCGCCGCTTCCTCGCCGTGGATGTCGCGGTAGAGCTGCACCGCGTAGTCGACGACCTCTTCCTCGGTGCGGGTGCCGTCCTTCTGGAGAACCTTGCGGGTGTAGCTGTACGCAAACACCGGCTCGATGCCGGAGGAGACGTTCCCGGCGTAGAGGGAAATGGTGCCGGTCGGTGCGATGGAGGTGACGAGGGCGTTGCGGATGCCATGGGTGCGGATGGCCTCGCGGACATCGTCATCCATCTGCATCATGTTGCCGGAGGCGAGATACTTCTCCGCGTCGAAGAGCGGGAAGGCGCCCTTTTCCTTGGCCAGTTCGACGGAGGCGAGGTAGGACGCCCGGGCGATACGCTTGAGCCAGTCCTCGGTCTGGGCGGCGGCTTCGGGCGTGCCGTACTTCAGACCCTTCATCAGGAGCGCATCCGCAAGGCCGGTCACGCCAAGGCCGATGCGGCGCTTGTTCTGGGCTTCCAGACGCTGCGCTTCCAAGGGAAACTTCGACGCATCCACGACGTTGTCCATCATGCGGATCGCGGTGGCGACCAACTCGTCGAGATGCGTGTCCTCGATATGCGCCGCCTCGGTGAATGGCATGGACACCAGACGCGCCATGTTGATCGAGCCAAGCAGGCAGGCGCCGTAGGGCGGCAGGGGCTGCTCACCGCAGGGGTTCGTCGCCGCGATGGTCTCGATGTAATTGAGATTGTTCGCCTTGTTGATGCGGTCGATGAAGATCACGCCGGGCTCGGCGTAGTCGTAGGTCGCCTGCATGATGGTGTTCCAGAGCTTGCGCGCCTCGACGGTCTTGTAGACCACGCCGTCGAACTGGAGATCCCAGGACTTGTCCGCCTTCACCGCTTCCATGAAGGGATCGGTGATCAGAACGGAGAGGTTGAACATGCGCAGGCGGGCGGAGTCGGACTTCGCCGCGATGAACTGCTCCACGTCCGGGTGATCGCAGCGCATCGTCGCCATCATCGCGCCGCGGCGCGAGCCGGCAGACATGATGGTGCGGCACATGGCGTCCCAGACGTCCATGAAGGACAGCGGGCCGGAGGCGTCGGCGGCAACGCCCTGCACCGGGGCCCCCTTGGGCCGGATCGTGGAGAAGTCATAGCCGATGCCGCCGCCCTGCTGCATGGTCAGCGCGGCCTCTTTCAGCATGTCGAAGATGCCACCCATGCTGTCCGGGATCGTCCCCATGACGAAGCAGTTGAACAGGGTCACGGAGCGATTGGTGCCCGCGCCCGCGGTGATGCGCCCGGCGGGGAGGTACTTGAAGTCCTCAAGGGCGCGGTAGAATTTCTCCTCGTAGCCCTTCTTGTCCTTTTCGACCGAGGCCAGCGCCCGCGCGATTCGCCGCCAGCTGTCCTCGACGGTGGTGTCGATTGGGGTGCCATCCGCCTCCTTGAGCCGGTATTTCATATCCCAGATCTGTTCGGCGATGGGGGCGGCAAAGCGGGTCATGGTGGGCGAATCCTTGGTCTGTCCAGACGGGCACCATAGAGAAGGTACCAACGGCATTGAAGGCGCAATTGCGCAACAGCTTGAAGACGAGACTCAAAGCTATACCATATGTCGCGTGGATTGGGGAAGAATCTGTGGATAAATTCGTACACCTCGTAAAGCTCAGCGTCGGCACAGAAAGTGTCGAGGATCTTGCCGCCTGGCAGGACGGTCACCGCACGCGCTTTGCCGACGGGCTGCCCCGGCATGTGACACGCATGTGGCCGAAGCGCGGGGCGGAAGTGCTGAACGGCGGGTCGATCTACTGGGTGATCAAGGGGCTGATCCAGTGTCGGCAGAAGGTGCTGCGGCTCGACCGGGTGACGGGAGAAGACGGGGTGGAACGCTGCGCCATCGCTCTGGAACCGACCCTGATCCGCACGGCCACCGCGCCGAAACGGCCGTTCCAGGGCTGGCGCTACCTGAACCCCTCGGATGCGCCGGTGGACCTTGGCAAGGCGCGGCAGGCGGAAGAGCCTTTGCCCCCGGAGCTGGCCGGGGCGCTGGCAGAGATCGGCGTGCTCTGACCGGCAGGCCCCGGGACAATCCCGGGGCTGCGCTGCGCGTCGATCAACGCTTGCGCAGCCAGTACCAAAGGTAGGCCGGAACCTCCCTGAGCGTCTGCCGGACAACGTGCTTCCGGCGCCCTTGGGGGATCGGCGGGCAGTCGGTGGTGGCGTTCAGGCCGAGCCTGCGGGCGATCAACCTGGCACGCGGGGCGTGATAGCGGTCTGTCACGATGATGACATCGGGCGTGTTCAACAGCACCAGCGCGAAGCGCAGGTTTTCCTCCGTCGTGGTCGAGCGCTTCTCCTGCAGAACCGCGACCTCCGGCACGCCAAGCTCTTGACAGACCTTGGAAATAACCTCCGCCTCGCTGGGCGGATAATGCCCGACACCGCCGCAGGCGACGATCCCGGACACATGCCCCGCCAACCATAGCCTCGCGCCATGTTCTGCCCGCCTTTTCAAGGTGATGGAGGGTCTGCCGCCGGACCAGACGGCGGCACCGAGTATGAGGGCGACGGGTTTGTTCATCTGTGCAGGAAAGCACAGCCCGGCCGCCGCTTCCAGCCACTGGAAATCCCCGCAGGTCCGGTTAGGGTGGCGGCAGACGCGAATGAGGACATCCGACATGACCGAACAGTACACACCGCCGAAGAAATGGATCTGGGACAAGGAGAACGGCGGCCAATGGGCCTCGCTCAACCGCCCCATCGCCGGCGCAACGCATGACAAGGACCTGCCGCGCGGCAAACACCCGCTCCAGTTGTATTCTCTGGCAACGCCGAACGGGCAGAAGGTGACGATCCTTCTGGAAGAGCTTCTGGCGCAGGGCCATGACGCCGAATACGATGCCTGGCTCATCAAGATCGGCGACGGCGACCAGTTCGGGTCCGGCTTCGTCGAGGTGAACCCCAATTCCAAGATCCCGGCCCTGATGGATTACAGCGGCGACAGCCCGGTCCGGGTGTTCGAATCCGGCGCGATCCTGATGCACCTTGCGGAGAAGTTCGACGCCTTCCTGAGCAAGGACAACCGGCCCGAAATGCTGTCCTGGCTGATGTGGCAGATGGGCAGCGCGCCGTATCTGGGCGGCGGCTTCGGGCATTTCTACGCCTATGCGCCCTACCCGATGGAGTATCCGATCAACCGCTTTGCCATGGAGGTGAAGCGGCAGTTGGACGTGCTGGACCGCCACCTGGCGGACAACCGCTTCATGAGCGGAGACGAATACACCATCGCCGATATCGCGATCTGGCCATGGTACGGGCGGACGGTCTTTGGCGAAAGCTACAACGCGGGAGAGTTCCTCGACGTCGGCATCTACACCAACGTGCTGCGGTGGGCCGAGGAGATCGCGGCCCGGCCGGCGGTGCAACGCGGGCGCATCGTCAACAAGACAAGCGGCGATCCGGCGGAGCAACTGCACGAACGCCATGACGCCGGCGATTTCGAGACGAAGACGCAGGACAAGATCGGCGGCGCCTGAGCCGGACAGGGTGCGGGGCAAAGCCCCGCCCTACGCAGCGCCGCGCGGCAGTCTCAGTCCAGTGCGCCGAAGACCGGACAGCCCAAAGTCACCCGCAGCGCGCCGATCAATTCCTCCACCGACTCGACGCCAAGATATTCGCCGCCGGTCGCCTCCGCGAGACAGGCGGCGTTGCTCACCGCTTCCGTATCCCGCGCGCCGTCCCAGCTGAACCGCGTCGGACGCACCTTGAAGCCGATCACGTGCACCGTCAGGTCCAGACCCTCCGCCGCAAGCTGGGCCGCCAGTTGGCAGGGTGCGCCGCCGCAGGTCTCGTCACCGTCGGTCACCAGCACGATGGCCCCGGGCCGCTCGCGATACTTCAGGGCCTCCGCCGCCAGGCGCACCCCTTCGGTCAGCGGCGTGCTGCCGGTCGGGTCGAGCGCGTCGACGGCGGCCGTGATCGGCGGGGCGGCATTGGGCCGAGGGCCGAAATACAACTCGGTACTCTTGCATTCGCCATCGCCGCCGGGGCCGTAGACCACCAGCCCGAGACGGCGCATGGCGGCAATCTGCGGCAGCACGCTGTGCAGCGCCTCGCGCGCCTCGAAGATTCGCGGCTCGCCGATCTTGTTGAAGCCCATCTCGGCCATGCTGCCGGAGCCGTCGAAGACGATCATGGCATCCGTGCTGCACTCCGACCCAGCGGGCGCGGCGAGAGCCGAGGCGAACAGGAAAACGGCGCCCAAGGCGGCGCTTGCTTTTTGAACGGGACGTGTCAGTTTGCGATGCATGACCCAGCTTACCACGATTTCCGGAAAGACACCCCTCCCCTTCTGTTTCGGCGCAATGCAGTTCGGAGGCAAGGCGGATTCCGTCCAGAGCCGCACCATGTTCGAAGCCTGCCGCGCGGCGGGTGTCTCGTTCTTCGACACGGCGCATGTCTACACGGAGGGCGAATCGGAGCGCCTGCTGGGGCGGTTCGCACAGTTGGAGCGGGACGATCTGTTGATCGCCACCAAGGCCAGCTATTCCGGCGGAGCCTCCCGCGAGTCAATCCTGTCCTCCGTCGAGGACAGCCGCACGCGGATGTCGATGGACGTGATCGACCTGCTCTACATGCACCGCTGGGATGACGAGACCCCGCTGGAGGAGACATTCGAGGCGCTATCCGAGCTCCAGACCAAGGGCATCGTCCGCTACATCGGCGTGTCGAACTATGCCGCCTGGCAGGTGATGAAGGCGCAAGCGGTGGCGGCGGGCTTCGGCACGCGGATCGACGTGATCCAGCCGATGTACAACCTCGTGAAGCGGCAGGCGGAAGTGGAACTTCTGCCGATGTGCGCAAGCGAAGGCATCCGGCCGGTGCCCTATTCGCCCCTGGGCGGCGGGCTGCTGACCGGGAAATATGCGCTTGGCGAAAGCGAGGGCAGGCTGATCGAGGACGACCGCTACGCCCGGCGATACGGTGTCGAGGCGATGCACGACACGGCCCGGGCGCTGCACAAATTGGCACAGGAGGTCGGCAGCAACCCGGCGACACTCGCGGTGGCCTGGGTAGCCAGGGGAATCGCCGCGCCGGTGCCTATCCTGTCGGCAAGCAAGCCGTCGCAGCTGGCACCGTCTCTGGCGGCGATGCATTACGAGATGGACGATGATCTCTACGCGCGGATCAGCGCCCTGAGCGCCAAGCCGCCGCCCGCGACGGACCGGCTCGAAGAGGCATAGTCAACGCCAGTCGACGACCTCGCTCAACGGGGCGCGGTCGGTGCGGAAGCTGTTGGCCGGGTGATCGCGGTCCGAATAGCCAAAGGAGGCCCCGACCAGCACGTCGCGGTCGTCCGGTATGGCGAACCAGTCCCGCATGAACGGCGAGAACCCCGCGACCGCGGCCTGCGGCACGGAGGCAATGCCGCGGGCTTCGAAGGCAAGCAACAGCGCGGTGAGATAAGCGCCACAGTCGAGCACGCCATAGGCGCCGAGCTTCTTCGGCGTGGTGATCAGCAGGAAATGCGGCGCGCCGAAGAAGGCGAAGTTCTTGCGCATCTCGGCGGCGGAGCCGGCGCGGTCGCCTTTCGTCACGCCGACCGCATCGTACAGCTGCCAGCCGCAGGTGCTGCGACGCTCCTTGTAGGCGCCTTCGTAGGCTTCGGGAAAAGCAATGTCGGGGCTGTGCGGGGCGATGCTGATATGCTCGGTCAACGCAGCGCGCAGCCGGTCCGTTTCCTCCGGGCCGCAGACGTGGGTCATCCACGGCTGAGAATTGCACCAGCTGGGCACCCGCTGCGCCACGACCAGCGCCGCCTCGACATCGGCACGCGGGACAGGGTCCGGGCGGAAGGCGCGGCAGGAGTGACGGCGTGCGAGCAGCGCGGCGAGGGTGTCGGCATCGGTGGTCATAGAAAGCCCTTGTCGGAGAGGTCTTTGAGGATGGCGTCGGTGTGCTCCCCGTGGGTCGGGACAGGTCCGCTCGCCCCGCGCTCCCCGTCGAAACGCGGCGCGGGGGCCGGCGCCCCGCCTTGCCAGATGCCACGGGCGGCAATATGCGGGTCAGCCTGCGCCTCCTCCGGCGTCAGCACGCGGGCGACGCAGGCGTCGCTGCCGTCGAACAGCGCGGCCCAATGGTGGGAAGACTTTTCCGCGAAAAGTCTGGCAAGCCGCAGCGTTGCATCCGGCCATGTGGCCGGGTCGTAAGGTGCGGCGAAGGCCGGATCGCCGGTCAGACCAAGGATGTCCAGAAACAGGGCGTGGAACTGCGGCTCGAGGCATTGCACGGCGATGGCGCGGCCATCGGCGCAGGTATAGCAGCGCGACCAGTGCGGGCCGTCGAGCAGGGACGCGCCCCGGCGGGCGGTGTCGAACAGCGGCCCCATGGAGAGCAACAAGGCCATCATGTGGCTGGCCCCGTCGACGATGGCGGCGTCGACCACGGTGCCCTTTCCGTTCCGCTGCGCGTTCAGAAGCCCGGCGAGCAGGCCGACCGCAAGGTACATCGCCCCGCCACCGATGTCGCCGAGCATCGTCGGCGGTGGAAAGGGCGGGCCATCCTGCGACGCGTAGAACAGCGCCCCGGTCAGGGCGAGGTAATTGAGGTCATGCCCCGCCTGCCGGGCGCGCGGCCCGGTCTGGCCCCAGCCGGTCATGCGACCATAGACAAGGCGCGGGTTGAGGGCATGGGCCTCCGCCGGACCAAGGCCAAGACGCTCCATGACCCCGGGGCGCAGGCCCTCGGTGAGGGCATCGGCGGACCGGATGAGCGCCTTCGCCGTGGCCAGGTCCGCCGGGTCCTTGAGGTCGAGTGCGATGGAGCGCTTGCCCCGGTCGAGCAGGTTCTGCTGTTGCTTCGCCGGATTGCCCGCGCCGGACTTGCGATGCACCACGATGACCTCCGCGCCGAGGTCGGCCAGCAGCATGCCCGCGAAGGGCGCGGGGCCAAGCGCTTCGAATTCGATGATGCGGATACCGCCCAGCATGTCTGTCCTCCCGCCGGGCAGTGAAGCGGAAGATCGCGGGGATGGGAAGGTGTGAGGCCGGGCGGGGGAAAATTTTGTCTTCGCAAAATTTTCTGGCGGGCTCCGCCCGGACCCGGAGTATTTGCCGAAGAGAAGAAAACAGCACCGTTTGCTTTTGTCCCGCCGGGGATATCTATGGGGCATGGAATTGCCCGCTTCCCTTCAGGACTGGTTCGACAGTCGCGGCTGGTCCGTGCATCCGCATCAGCTTGCCATGCTGGCGCGGGCAGAGGATCCGTCGCTCCTGCTGATTGCGCCGACCGGGGGCGGCAAGACCCTGGCGGGGTTCCTGCCGAGCTTATGCGAACTGGCAGATGGCGGGTTCGATGGCCTGCATACGCTGTATGTCTCGCCTTTGAAGGCTTTGGCGGCGGATATCCGGCGCAACCTGCGCATACCCATCGAGGAGGCGGGCCTGCCGATCCGGGTGGAGGATCGCACCGGCGATACCTCCTACACCCAGAAGCGGCGGCAGCGGGCCGATCCGCCGCATATCCTGCTGACGACGCCGGAATCGCTGGCCCTGCTGGTGAGCTACGAGGATGCGCCGCGAATGTTTGCCGGTCTGCGACGGGTGGTGGTCGACGAGATTCACGCCTTGGCGGAGAGCAAGCGCGGCGATCAGCTCATGCTGGCGCTGGCGCGGCTGCAAAGGCTGTGTCCCGGGCTGCGGCGTGTCGGGCTTTCGGCGACGGTCGAGGACCCGCCGGCGCTGGCGTCCTTTCTTGCCCGGCATCCCGATCCCTGCGAGATCATCCTCGCCGATCCCGGCCCCGAGCCGGATATCGCCATGCTGGAGGTGGACGCGCCGCCGCCCTGGTCCGGAGGCGGGGCCGCCTATGCCATTCCCGCCGTGCTGGAGGCGGTAAAGCAGCACCGGACGACGCTGATCTTCCACAACACCCGGGCGCAGGCGGAAATCTTCTTTCACAACCTCTGGCTCGCCAACGAGGACGCGCTGCCCATCGGCATCCATCACGGATCGCTCGACCGGCAGCAACGGGAGAAGGTCGAGGCAGCGATGGTCGCCGGGCAGCTCAGGGCCATCGTCTGCACGGGCTCGCTCGATCTCGGCATCGACTGGGGGGACGTGGACCTCGTGATCCAGGTCGGCGCGCCGAAGAACGTCAAGCGGCTCGTCCAGCGGATCGGGCGGGCGAACCATCGCTACAACGCGCCATCGAAGGCGCTGCTGGTGCCGGCGAACCGCTTCGAGGTGGTCGAATGCGTGGCGGCGCTGGAAGCGGTCAAGGCCCGGGATCTGGATGGCGAGCCGCGCGGGCCCGGGCCGCTGGACGTGTTGTGCCAGCATATCCTGATCGCGGCCTGCTCCGGCCCGTTCGAGGCATCGGACCTCTACGACGAGATGCGCAGCGCCGGACCTTACGCCGCGCTCGACCGGGCGACCTTCGACGCCTGCCTCGATTTCTGCGCCACCGGCGGCTATGCGCTGCGCGCCTATGATCAGTGGAAGCGGCTGCTGCAGCGCCCGGACGGACTGTGGCAGCTGCGTGACCCGCGCTCCGCCCTGCGCATCCGCCAGAACATCGGCACCATTCAGGACGTCGACACCCTGAAAGTGCGCTGGAAGGGGCGTGGCGGGGCGCCTTTAGGCGAGGTGGAGGAGAGCTTTGCCGCCAGCCTGACGCCGGGTGACACCTTCCTGATCGGCGGGCAGATCGTGCGCTATGACCGGCTGCGCGAAATGGTGGTGGAGGTGACGCGGGACGTGGCGAAGAAGCCCAAGATCGCGGTGTTCAACGGCACGAAGTTCTCCACTTCCACACAGCTCTCCGAACGCATCCTGCGGATGTTTCAGGCGCGCGACTTCGGGCGGCTCCCGGGACATACGGCGGACTGGCTGCGGCTGCAGTCGGACGTGAGCAAGCTGCCGGTGCCCGGGCGTCTGCTGATCGAGACCTTCCTGCATGACGGACGCGAGAACATGGTCGTCTATGGCTTTGCCGGGCGGAATGCGCAGCAGACATTGGGTCTGCTGCTGACGAAGCGCATGGAGGAACTGGGCCTCGCGCCCATGGGATTCGTCAGCACAGACTACGCGACGTTGATCTGGGGACTGGATGCGGTGGGGCACCCTGCCGGGCTGTTCGACCTGGAAGCGCTGGAAGCGGGACTGGACGGCTGGCTCGCGGGAAACGCCGTCATGAAGCGCACCTTCCGGGCCTCGGCGACCATCGCCGGGCTGATCGAGCGGCGCCTGGGCGGCCAAAAGAAGACCGGGCGGCAGGCGACCATGTCCTCCGACATCCTCTATGACACGCTTCTGAAATACGATCCCGAACACCTGATGATGCGTGTGACGCGCATGGAGGCGATGCGGGGCCTGGTGGATTTCTCCCGTATCCGGGAGATGTGCGCCCGGGTTGGCGACCGGATCGACCATGTGCCTCTGACCCGGATTTCGCCGCTGTCGGCTCCGCTGTTCCTGGAACCGGGGCGGGTGCCGGTGAACGGCGGCGCGGATGAGCGACTGCTGGACGAGGAGGTCACGCGGCTTCTGAAGGAAAGCGGGCTGGCCGGTGTCGGGTGATACGGATTGCGCAGGAAACGGGCTGAACCGGGCGGCGCGACAGGCTCAGGTGGGCGGACAACACGTCAGGAGCCGACCCACATGCCTTTCCAGATCCACGCCCTTCCCGCAGCGCAATTCGCGCCGCTCTTTACCCTCGACGACACCGCGCTGGCCGCGCGGAATGCCCGCCGGATGACCGTCAACGAACATCCCGGCGTGCCCTGCCGCGTGAGCCTCGCCGATGCGGAGGTCGGCGAGACGGTGCTGCTCGTGAACCACTGCCACCTGGATGTCGCCTCGCCCTATCGCGCGTTCCACGCGATCTACGTGCGCGAGACCGCGGTGCAGGCACAGCCGCCGCGCGGCGCGGTGCCGGACGTCCTGCAGCGGCGCCTGATCTCGCTGCGCGGGTTCGACACCGATGGCATGATGGTCGTGGCGGAGGTGCTGGAGGGTACGGCCCTGGCTGATGCTTTGCCCAAGGTATTCGACGACCGTTCGGTGGATGTCGTGCACCTGCACTACGCCAAGCCCGGATGCTACGCCGCCCGGGTGACGCGCACCTGACCCTTGCCGCGCCGCCTCAGCCGTGGCAAGGAACAAGGCATGAACACCCATGCCTTCAGTTTCCACGGCGCGGCGCTGGTCGCCTTGCCCTCCGGTGCCCTGTTCTGGCCGGAGGAGCGCCTGCTGGTGGTGTCGGACCTGCATCTGGGCAAAAGCGCCCGCCTGTCGGCCGTCGGCGGCGCACAGCTGCCGCCCTACGAAGGCCGCGACACGCTGCAGCGGCTGGAGCGCGACATCGAGGCGACGGGGGCACGGCGGGTGATCTGCCTCGGCGACAGCTTCGATGCGCCGGAAATCGAGAGTGCCCTGCCCGAAGAAGAGCGGCTCTGGATCACGCGGCTGCAGGCCGGGCGGGACTGGACCTGGATCGAGGGCAACCACGATCCCGGCCCGGTGGCGCTCGGAGGGGCGCATCGGGAGGCGGTGGTCCTCGGACCGCTCACCTTCCGGCATGTCGCGGGCGAAACGCCCGGCGAGGTGTCCGGGCATTACCACCCCAAGGCCCGGCTTGCGCTGCGCGGGCGGAGCCTGTCGCGGCCCTGTTTCCTCGTCGATGCGACGCGGCTGATCCTGCCCGCGTTCGGGTCCTATACCGGCGGGCTGTGCTGCAGCCGGGCGCCGCTGGCGGGACTGATGGGCGACGGGGCTCAGGCGATCCTGACGGGGGCGCGGGTCGTGGCGATCCCGATGCCGCGATAAAGCGCCCCGCCTTGAACCTGCGCTACAAATACCCGTCGCACCTGCGGTGCGATCGGGACATTTTTGGCGCAGGTTGTTTCAGGTAAATGGCGGGACGCTGCAGGCTTGCCAAGGGCGCGGCGGCGTGCGCGTATGGCGGCATGGACCGGATACAGCAGAGTTTCGCCCGGCAGGGCATGATGGCCACGCTTGGCGCGCGGATCGACGCGGTGCAGCCCGGGGCCGTCACCCTTTCCGCGCCGATCACGCCCGGGACCTCGCAGCAGCAGGGCTTCGGCCACGCGGCGCTGAGTTTCGCCCTCGGCGACACGGCGGCGGGCTACGCCGCGCTGAGCGTGATCCCGGAGGGGTTCGAGGTGGTGACTTCGGAGATCAAGATCCACCTGCTGTCACCCGCGATCGGGGAGCGTCTGGTGGCACGCGGGCGCGTGGTGAAGCCGGGGCGGCGATTGGTGGTGGTCACCGCGGAGGTTTTCGCGCTGCGCGACGGCGCGGAAAAACAGGTGGCGCTGCTGACCGGGACGATGGTGCCCGTGCCGGTCTGAGGGGTTTCGCCGCCCTGCGGGCGTCGACAAAGGGCGCGTCTCCTGCCGGAGCCGCGCCCTCGGGGGCTCCGCCCCCACGAGACCCTGCGGGCCTCTCCCCGGGAGTATTTTCCAAAGAGAAGAAACAGGGGACGCCGCATCGCTCCGCGACGTCCCGCAGGGTTCAGACGGTCAGACCTTCCGGTTCCGGCAACCCGTGGGCACGGCAGCAGGCGGTGAGCGTGTTGGCGAGCAGGCAGGCAATGGTCATCGGACCCACGCCACCCGGAACCGGGGTAATCGCCCCCGCAACCTCGCGGGCGCCGGCAAAGTCCACATCGCCCAGCAGCTGCGTCTTGCCGGGTTTGTCCGGGTGCGGGACCCGGGTGATGCCGACGTCGATCACCGTGGCGCCCGGCTTCACCCATTCGGCCTTGACCATCCCGGCCCGGCCGACCGCCGCGACGAGAATGTCCGCCCGCTGGCACACCGCCGCCAGATCGCGGGTGCGCGAGTGGGCGATGGTCACGGTGCAGTTCTGCTGCAGCAAGAGCTGCGCCATCGGCTTTCCGAAGAGGTTGGAGCGCCCGACGACCACGGCCTCCATCCCGGACATATCGGCGATCCGGTCGCGCAGCAGCATCAGGCAGCCCAGCGGCGTGCAGGACACCAGCCCCTTCTCGCCGCTGGCCAGCAGCCCGGCGTTCACCACGCTGAGACCGTCCACATCCTTGGCCGGGTCGATCCGGGCCACCACGGCCCGTTCGTCGAGATGATCCGGGACCGGGAACTGGCACAGGATGCCATGCACCGCCGGGTCCGCGTTCAGCCGGTCGATCAGCGCGAACAGGTCTGCCTCGGAGACATCCGCGGGCAGTTTGTGCTCGAAGGAGGCCATACCGACCTCGACGGTCTGCTTGTGCTTGGCCGCCACGTAGACCTCGCTGGCCGGGTCCTCTCCGACCAGCACCACCGCCAGGCCCGGGGTGATGCCATGCGCGTCCTTGAGCCGCGCCACATGGCCCGCCACCTTCTCGCGCACGGACTCCGCGAAGGCCTTTCCGTCGATCACCGTTGCCGTCATGCGTTCATTCCTTCCTTGCCGGGGAGCGCGCCCCTGCTTCGTCTCTGTCCAAATGTCGCGATCCGACCTACCCGCCCACGCAACGCCGATCAAGCGCGCGAGGCGGGACGGTGGGCGGGGCGATGTTCCGGATTTGAAAAAGCCGGGACGAGCGCCTGCCCGTCCCGGCCCGTGTTCGTCAGAACAGGCCTTCGATCAGCCCTGCGTCGTTGAGGCGGATCGTCTCCGACGCGGGCACGCGCGGCAGGCCCGGCATGGTCATGATCTCGCCGCAGATCACCACGACAAAGCCCGCGCCCGCCGAGAGCCGCACTTCGCGGATCGGCACCGAGTGGCCGGTCGGTGCGCCGCGGCGGTTCGGGTCGGTGGTGAAGCTGTACTGCGTCTTCGCCATGCAGATCGGCAGGTTGCCGAAGCCCGCGTCTTCCCATTCCTTGAGCTGCGTGCGGATCTTGCCGTCCGCCAGCACCTCGTCCGCGTGGTAGATCGACTTCGCGATGCGCTCGATCTTCTTGAAGAGCGGCATGTCGTCGGCGTAGAGCGGCGCGAACTGGCTCACGCCGCTGTCGGCGATCTGTGCCACGCGGGTTGCCAGCTCCTGCGAGCCTTCCGAGCCGAGCTCCCAGTGCCGCGACAGGATTGCTTCGGAGCCCTGGCCCTTGACGTAATCCTTGACCGCCTGGATCTCCGCCTCGGTGTCCTTGACGAAGTGGTTGATCGCCACGACCACCGGCACGCCGAACTGCTTGAGGTTGCCGATGTGACGGCCGAGGTTGGCGCAGCCCGCCTTCACCGCGTCGACGTTCTCCTCGCCGAGGTCGGCTTTGGCAACGCCGCCGTTCATCTTCATCGCGCGCACCGTGGCGACCAGCACCACGCAGTCGGGCGCCAGCCCGGCCTTGCGGCACTTGATGTTCATGAACTTCTCGGCCCCGAGGTCCGCGCCGAAGCCGGCTTCGGTCACCACGTAGTCGGCCAGCTTGAGCGCCGTCGTGGTCGCGATGACGGAGTTGCAGCCATGCGCGATGTTGGCGAACGGGCCGCCGTGCACGAAGGCCGGGTTGTTCTCAAGCGTCTGGACGAGGTTCGGCTGCATCGCGTCCTTCAGCAGAACGGTCATCGCGCCGTCCGCCTTGATGTCGCGGCAATAGATCGGCGAGCGGTCGCGGCGGTAGGCCACGATCATGTCGCCAAGACGCTTTTCGAGGTCCTCGAGATCGTTGGACAGGCACAGGATCGCCATGACCTCGGAAGCCACGGTGATGTCGAAGCCGGTCTGGCGCGGGAAGCCGTTGGCGACGCCGCCGAGTGAGGTCACAACGTCACGCAGCGCGCGGTCGTTCATGTCGAGCACCCGGCGCCAGGTCACGCGGCGCTCGTCGATCTGCAGCTCGTTGCCCCAGTAGATGTGGTTGTCGATCATCGCCGAGAGCAGGTTGTGCGCGGCGGTGATGGCATGGAAGTCGCCGGTGAAATGGAGGTTCATGTCCTCCATCGGTACGATCTGCGACTTGCCGCCGCCAGCCGCGCCACCCTTCATGCCGAAGTTCGGTCCGAGCGAGGCTTCGCGGATACAGACCGCCGCTTTCTTGCCGATGCGGTTCAGACCGTCGCCGAGGCCCACGGTGGTCGTGGTCTTGCCCTCGCCCGCCGGCGTCGGGTTGATCGCGGTGACGAGGATCAGCTTGCCATTCGGGCGATCTTTGACGGAGTTGATGAAATCCTGGTTCACCTTCGCCTTGTCATGGCCGTAGGGGACGAGGTTCTCGTAGGCGATGCCGAGCTTTTCGCCGATCTCCTTGATCGGCAGCTTGGTGGCTTCGCGGGCGATTTCGATGTCGGTCTTGAAGGCCATTCTGGGTGCAGTCCTGTTGGGTAGGGGTTGGGCGGTGTTCACGCGAAGGCTTACCCGCCCGTTTCTCCCGATGTCTCTGCGAATCCGACCTTTCTCGCGCAATGTGCGGCGCGGGACGTTCCGGGCAGGCGCGGAATTGCGCCTTTCGGAAACGCCGGTCGCGCTGATGAGACAGGACAGCGCTCAGCCGTGCGGCTGCCAGTGCCTCTGCCCGGGGATGTGCAGCGTGAGGATGTCCCCCACCGCAACACGCCCTTCGCGCGCCACCCAGGCAGTTACACCCCTATGCCCCTCCGCCGCAGGCTTGAACCCCTTGGCTGGATCGCCAAGCACATGCCGCAGGCTCTTCGCGGGGAACTGGCAGGGCTGGTTGAGCATGTCGATGGCGACCGTCGCGCCGGAGGGTGCCTGCAGCCGGGAGGACGGCGGCACATGGCTGAAATCGCGGATACCGCGAATGACCATGGACGCCCCGAGCCGCGCCGGATCGAGCGCATCCACCCCCATGGTCCCGGCGATGACGGCGAGTTCCTCCTCGGAGACGATGCTGAGCTGCCGCTCGTTGCGGATCTCCGTCCCCTTCGGATATTGCGTCTTCACCCGGCTACAGGACGCCCGCGTCAGCCCGCCATGCACCGACCCCGCGATGCCGTCGAAGCGCAGATCGAGCGCGTCCCGCACCTCCGACAGCAGTTCCTCGCGGTCCATGGTGGTGACGACGCCGAGCCAGGTGACTTCAGCGGTGTAATCGGTGGCAATCAGGGCAGGCATGGGCGCTCCGGTTGGTAGGGCGGGGTTTCACCCCGCATCCGTGGTGAGGGTAAAGAACATCCGGCGGAACGGAAACAGCACGCCGCCATCCGGACCGGACGGATAGGCCTTGCCAATGACCTCTTCATAGGCGGCGATCAGCGTGGCTTGTTCGTCCGGCTCCAGCGCGGACAGGATCGGCCGCGCAAAGGTGCTCTCCGAGAACCGCCGCACCGGGTGGCCTTCCTCGCTCGGCGGCAGCGGCTGGTAATACTCGGTTTCCCAAAGATCGAACGCGCCAAGCCCGCGCAGCAGATGATGATACTCGGCGGGCAGCAGCACGGCGGGAAGGCTGTCGTGGTCGATCCGCCCGGGGAACAGCTCATCCGCGAGACTCAGCCAGAGCCGGTGCGAGGGCGCGCGGTTCTGATGCGGCACCTGCACCGCCAACGTGCCGCCGGGGGCCAGCAGTCCCGCCAGCCGCGGCAGAAGCGTCTCGTGCCCTTTCAGCCACTGCAGCGCTGCGTTGGAAAAGATCAGCCCGGCGGGCGCTTCGGGCACCGGCGCCCAGTCGGCGATATCGCCCTCGATCAGCGCGTCATAGGCCCCGGTGTCCAGCGCCTTCTTCAGCATCGCGGGCGAGGTGTCGACGCCCACCAGCCGACCCGCCCCGAGCCGCGTCCGCAGGACCGGCCCCGCCGGCCCGTTGCCGCATCCAAGGTCATAGGTCGTGGCGTTGTCCGGCACCTTTGGCACCCGCGCCAGCAGGTCCAGCGCAGGCCGCAGCCTGAGCCCCGCGTATTCCGCGTAGAGGCCGGGATTCCAATCGGTCTGGGTGGTCATCGGGCGGTTCCTGAAAGTCGGGGAGCGTTTGCACTTTACTGAATGCCAAGGCGGCAGAGCGTGCAAGCGAGAAGCGGGGAAACATCGCCGTGACAGGACTCTCAGCGCGTCGCAGTCCCGGGACCGCGACGGACCGGGCAACCCCGGGGCCCCGCCCGTTCGCCCCTCAAACCGTGCTGCGCACGTTCGATGCTGCAATAGCCTTGCTTTTGCGGGCGCATCTCATACCGGAGAGTTTGCCGGCTGCGCCGGACCGGGGCAACCCCGGGGCTCCGCCCGTTCGCCCCTCAAACTCTCCACCGGAGAGTTTGCCGCTTCGCGGACCGGGGCTCACCCCACCTTGAGCATGTCGCACAACGTCTCGAGGGCGCGGCGCTCGTCGTCGGTCTTCTGCGCCACCCGCGACTTGAACAACGTCGCTTGCGAACGCAGCACCGGCTCCTCGCTCAGCACCTTCAGGTGGTTCGCCCGCAAGGTCTCCCCCGTGGAGGTGATGTCCGCCACCGCCTCCGCCGTCAGGTTCCGCACGGTTCCCTCCGTCGCGCCTTGGCTGTCGACCAACTGGTAATCCGCCACACCGCCCTCGTGCAGATAGGCCCGCACCAGACGGTGATACTTCGTCGCAATCCGCATCCGGAAGCCATGCGCCGCCCGGAACGCCGAGGCCGCGGCATCGAGATCGTCCAGCGTGTCCACGTCCACCCAGGCCGCGGGCACGGCGATGATCAGGTCCGCATGGCCGAAGCCCAGTTCCGCCAGCGGCTGCACCTTCTGCTCCCACTGCACCAGCTTCTCGTGCACGAGGTCCGTCCCCGTGACCCCCAGATGGATGCGCCCCGCCGCCAGCTCTCGCGGGATCTCTCCCGCCGAGAGCAGCACCAGTTCGACGCCCTCCACCCCGGTCACCGCGCCGGAATACTCCCGCTCCGAGCCGGTCCGGGCAAGGCCGACGCCCCGCGCCCCGAACCAGTCGAAGGTCTTCTCCATCAGCCGCCCCTTGGACGGCACGCCCAGCTTGATCGTCATTGCGCCGCCTCCATCGCGACAAGCAAGCCCGGCCGCAGCACCCCGCCCACCGCCGGGATCTCGCGCCCACGTCCCAGCTGCCGGGTCAGCGCGTCATAGCGCCCGCCCGAGGAGACCGAAGGCCAGTCCGGTCGTCCCGGCGCCAGGAAGCCAAAGACGAAGCCGTCGTAATACTCCATCGAACTGCGCCCGTAGCTCGCCTCGAAGGCCAGCGTGCCGATGTCGATCCCCCGCGCCTCCAGCGCGTCGCAGCGCCGGCCAAGGCGCTCGACCGCGGTCGCAATCGCGGGCATGTCCACGGCAAGGTCCCGCAGGTGTTCGAGCGCGAAGGGGCAGGTCTCCGATACCTTCAGCAGCGCGTCGATCAGCGCCACTTCCTCCGCCGCGATGAACGGCTCGGCTGCGTCGGCCCGCAAGGCCTCGATGCGGGCGGCGATCTCCGCCTCCGAGCGCAGGCCGATCACCGGCGCACAGCCCGCCAGCGGATCGTCCCGTTCCAGCAGCGCGGCGCGGGTCGCGGGCATCGGCGTCTTGCCGGAATAGCGGTCCATCAGTGCCCGGAACCGCCGGGGCCGCCAGATGTGCCGCATCAGGGCGGAGCGGCGGGCATCCGAGGTGTTCAGCCCGGCAACCGCCGCCGTCAGGATGCCGATATCACCCGTCACGGCCCGCAGGCCATAAGGCGCGAGGATCTCCGCAAACCGGACGAAAACCTCCGCGTCGGCGGCCTCCGGATCGGTCCGGTCGAAAACCTCGAACCCCACCTGGAAATACTCCGACGCCCGGTCAGGATGCGTCTCCTGCCGCCGGAACACCTCTCCCGCATAGGTATACCGCGCCGGCTCCGCGCCCTCCGCCATGTGCATCTCGACCACCGGCACGGTGAAATCCGGGCGCAGCATCACCTCGCCGAGCGCCGGGTCATGGGTGACATAGGCCCGCGTGCGGATGTCCTCGCCGTAGAGGTCAAGCAGGGTTTCGGCCGGTTGCAGGATGGCGCAATCCACGGGCATGGCGCCCAGAGCCTCGAATCCGGCCAGAAGGCTGGCCGCCTTCGCCTTGATCGCGGAAAGGCTCATTTGTGCAGGTCCAGAAGCTGCCGCACCTTGGCAACGAGATCGCCGCGCGGCACCTCGTACTGGCTCGGATGGTCCTTCCACTCCTCGAGCGAGGCATCGGCGGCCAGTTTCGCGCCAAGGATCAGGTCCTTGATCTGCACAACCCCCTTCGCCTTCTCGTCGCCGCCTTCGATCACCGCCACCGGGCTTTCACGCTTGTCCGCGTATTTCAGCTGGTTGCCGAAGTTCTTCGGATTGCCGAGATAGACCTCCGCCCGGATACCGGCGTTGCGCAGTTCCGCGACCATCGCCTGGTAATCAGCCATACGGGCCTTGTCCATCACGGTCACAACCACCGGCCCCTGCGCATGGGACTGGATACGCCCCTTCTCGCGCAGCGCCGCCAGCAGACGGTCAACGCCGATGGACACGCCCGTGGCAGGCACCTCCTGCCCGGTGAACCGCTTGACCAGATCGTCATAGCGCCCACCGCCGGAGACGGAGCCGAACTGCCGTTTGCGGCCCTTCTCGTCGAGGATTTCAAAGGTCAGTTCCGCCTCGTAGACCGGCCCGGTGTAATACCCGAGGCCCCGCACCACGGACGGGTCGATGTCGATGCGCTCGGGGCCATATCCTTGTGCGTTCAGCAGCTCGGCGATCTCTTCTAGCTCGTCCACCCCGGTCGCGCCGATCTGCGATGCACCGATGGCATCCCGCAGGTTCGCCAGCGTCTTCGCTGCATCCGCGCCTTTCGACGTCAGGAACGCCAACACCGGTGCGGCCTGATCGTCGGTGAGGCCAACCCCGTCGATATAGGCACCGGAGGCGTCCAGGCGGCCCTTGCCCAAAAGCTCGCGCACGCCGCTCTCCCCGACCTTGTCGAACTTGTCGATGGTCCGGAGCACATCCGCAGCCTGCGCCTCACCCACGAGGCCCATGGTTTCCAGAACCCCGTTCAGAACCTTCCGGTTGTTCACCCGGATCAGGTAGTCGCCGCGCGGAATGCCCACGGTCTCCAACGTGTCCGACAGCATGGCGCAGATTTCCGCATCCGCCGCCGCGCTTGCCGCGCCAACGGTGTCCGCGTCGCACTGGTAGAACTGCCGGTAACGCCCCGGTCCCGGCTTCTCGTTTCGCCAGACCGGGCCCATGGCATAGCGCCGGTAGGGCAGCGGCAGGTCGTTGCGGTGCTGGGCATAGACCCGGGCCAAAGGCGCGGTCAGGTCGTAGCGCAGCGCCATCCACTGCTCGTCCTCATCCTGCCAGGCAAAGACCCCCTCGTTCGGGCGGTCCACATCGGGCAGGAACTTGCCCAGGGCCTCGACGGTCTCAACCCCCGAGGATTCCAGCGCGTCGAAGCCGTAGCGATGATAGACCTCCGCGATGGCCCGCAGCATCTCGGTGCGCTCAGTGACCTCCGCGCCGAAATAATCGCGGAATCCCTTCGGCGTCTGGGCCTTGGGACGGGGGGCTTTCTTCTCTTTGGCCATGGGTCTGGTTCCCGCACTGGACGTGTCGCGCTCCCTCTACCCATTTGGACTGCCGGGGGCAAGCAAGGTGCGGGCTGGACGGCGGCGGCCGATGCGCCTAGGTCGGAAACAGACGCCACCGGAGGCCCGCCATGACTGACCAGACCGAAGCCCTTCAGGAACGCATCGCGCATCTCGAACGCATGGTGGAAGACCTCTCGGACGTCGTTGCGCGGCAGGCGGGCGATCTGGAGCGCCTGACGCGGCAGGTTGCCATGCTGATGCAGCGCGAGGCCACGCGGGAGGCGGATGCCGGGGGCGGCGCGTATTTCGCCGACGAGAGGCCGCCGCACTACTGACGCAGATCACCGCGGTAGGGTGGGTTTCCAACCCACCGCTCCGCAAGGGTGGGTTGGAAACCCACCCTACACAGGCCCGCACCGCATTGCCCAACAACGAAAAAGGCCGACCCATCCGGGCCGGCCTTTGCTTTGTCATCGAAACGGCCGCTTACGCCATCGGTTCCGGCTCCAGACCGCCGTCCTTCGGCTTCGTCTTCGGCTTGGTCTTCGGGATGGCGGTGATGCTCGGGGTTTCCTCCGCCGCGCCGGTGCCATCGTCGTCGTCACCGGCATTCGGGGCCTCGCCACGCATCACCCGCACGATCTCCTCGCCGGTCAGCGTCTCGTACTCCAGAAGTCCCTGCGCCAGGCGCTCCCAGTCCTCCTTGCGGTCGGTCAGGATCTGGAACGCGCGTTCGTAGGCCTCCTGGATGAAGCGCTTCACCTCATCTTCGATCAGCTCCTTCGTATGCGCCGACACGGACAGGCCCGCGGTGTTGCCGGAATAGCCCTCATGCGCCTCGGAATAGTCGATGTTGCCGACCTTGTCCGACATGCCCCAGCGCAGCACCATCGCCCGCGCCAGACCGGAAGCCTGCTGGATGTCGCCTGCCGGGCCGTTCGAGACATTGCCTTCGCCGTACTTGATGATCTCGGCGGCCTTGCCCGCCATGGTCATCGCCAGCTTTTCCTCACACTCGGACTTGTGCCAGTTCAGACGGTCGATCTCCGGCAGCGAGACCACCATGCCGAGGGCACCGCCGCGCGGGATGATCGTCGCCTTGTAGACCGGATCGCACTGCGGCAGCGTCAGGCCGACAACCGCGTGACCGGCTTCGTGATAGGCGGTCTTTTCCTTCTGGTCGTCGGTCAGCACCATGGAGCGGCGCTCCGCGCCCATCATGACCTTGTCCTTGGCCTGTTCGAAATCCTCCATCGTCACGAAACGGCGGCCCACGCGCGCCGCCATCAGCGCCGCCTCGTTCACGAGATTCGCCAGTTCCGCACCAGAGAAGCCGGGGGTACCGCGTGCGATGATGCGCAGGTCGACATCCGGGCCGAGCGGGGTCTTGCGGGCATGCACGCCGAGGATCTTCTCGCGGCCCTTGATGTCCGGGTTCGGCACGGTAACCTGACGATCGAAACGGCCGGGACGCAGCAGCGCCGGGTCCAGAACGTCGCGGCGGTTGGTGGCCGCGACGATGATGACACCCTCGTTGGCCTCGAAACCGTCCATCTCGACCAGCAGCTGGTTCAGCGTCTGCTCGCGCTCGTCGTTGCCACCGCCATAGCCTTGACCTCGGGCGCGGCCCACGGCGTCGATCTCGTCGATGAAGACAATGCAGGGCGCGTTCTTCTTCGCCTGCTCGAACATGTCACGGACACGGCTCGCGCCGACGCCGACGAACATCTCGACGAAGTCGGAACCGGAGATGGTGAAGAAGGGCACGCCCGCCTCGCCCGCGATGGCACGCGCCAGCAGCGTCTTACCGGTGCCCGGAGGGCCCACAAGCAGCGCGCCTTTGGGGATCTTGCCGCCAAGACGGCTGAATTTCTGCGGATTGCGCAGGAATTCGACGATCTCCTCGAGCTCTTCCTTGGCCTCGTCGATGCCCGCCACGTCGTCAAACGTCACGCGGCCATGCTTCTCGGTCAGCAGCTTGGCCTTGGACTTGCCGAAGCCCATCGCGCCACCTTTGCCGCCGCCCTGCATGCGGTTCATGAAATAGATCCAGACCCCGATCAACAGCAGGAAGGGCAGCAGAGACAGCAGGAACGACTGGAAGCCGGACTGCTCCTGCTGCTCGGCACGGACCGGAATATCCTTTTCGATCAGCATCTTGGTGACTTCGGCATCCTCGGGCTTGATGGTCACGAAGTCCTGCCCGTCGTTGGTGCGGAAGCGCACCTGCTCGCCGTCGATCACCACGTTGCTCACCGAATTGTCGTCCACCGCGCGGACAAAATCAGAGTAGCTGGCCTCGCGGCTTTGCAGGGTCGAACCACCGCCCTGAAACAGGTTGAACAGCGCCAGGATCAGCAGGAACAGCACGACCCAGAAGGCGATATTGCGAGCATTACCCAAGGGGAAACTCCTTCAAATACGGAAAAACGCCTGAGCGGGCGCGTTTCAGCGTAACATAGACATCATGAGCGCCGGTTCAATGCGAAAGAAGAAATCCGCGGAAATCCGGCACGCCCTGGCGCATCGGCAGAAGCTGCACGGCGTGCGTCGGTCCGAAGCCCATCGCGGCGCAGGCGACGAGCTTGTTGCCATCCCAGAGTGACGGCAGGCTGCGGGCGGTCAGGTGCGGCGGCGTCCCGGGTGTGCGGACAGGGATCTGCTGCCAGCCGGCATCGCCCAGGGCGCGGACGCTCAAACGCCTCATATCCTGGGGGAAAACCCGCCAGCGGTCATCCCAGAGCGTCTCGCCGTCGGCCGGTTCGATACGATCCCGTACGGCGCGGTACTCGCGGAAGACATGCACCTGCGTCTTCTCGCAGCGCAACTCGCAACCGTGCAGCGTGGTCACCCCGCCGGAAAACAGCAGGTCGAGCGCCTGCTCCACCGCGTCCGCGCGCGGCGCGTAATCGGCGGAGGCGACATAGTGAAGCGCCGCGGCAAGCAAGCGGCGCTGGGTGTCCGGCTCGATGGCAAAGAACCCGTCGCGGTCGAAGACGATCTCGCCCGTCGGCACGTCCAGCGCCCGGGTCTCCTGCCCGATCTGGTCCCAGACCTCTGCCGCGCGGCGTTGCAGGACCTCGCGGCTACGGGCCATGCGCGCGGCGGTCTTGGCGATGGTGTCGACGCCAAGCCCGTTCGGGGCGAGTTCCGCCAGCAGGCTCCGCATCCGCACCCGCTCGTATCCGTGATCCTCGTTCGACGGATCGTCGACCCAGCGCCCCTTGAGCGTGGTCAGGTAGTGTCGCAGCTCCGTGCGCCGCATCCCGAGGCAGGGGCGCAGGATGGTGAAGCCGGTGTCGCCGGTCTGGCGGTGCGGCGGCGTCGCGCCGCTCAGCTTTCCCGGCACGCGCGGTTGCCGCGACACCGGACGCGCCGGCCGCATGGCGGCCAGCCCGTCGATGCCGGAGCCACGCTTGAGCCGCATCAGGAAGGTCTCTGCCAGGTCGTCGCGGGTGTGCGCCATGAGCACATGCCGCAGGGACCCGCGCCACTGGTCGATCAGCGCCAGCCTTGCGCGCCGCGCCTCCGCCTGCACATTGCCCTTTCCGTCCCAGTCCCAACGCAACGTGGCATGGGGATGGCCCAGGGCGGCGCAGTCCTCGGCCACCATCCGCGCCTCATCCGCGCTCTCCGGGCGCAGGGCGTGATCCACCGTCACCACCCAGAGTTTGACGCCCCAGCGCCGCGTCCAGTTGTGCGCCAGCGTCAGCATCGCCATGCTGTCGCCGCCGCCGGAGACGGCGAGCGCGATGTCTGTGGGGAAATCCGGGCCGAGAAGCTGGCCCATGGCATCGGCGAAGCGCTGGTCGAGCGACTCCGCCGCCGCGCTCATTCCAGCGTCACTGGCAGCCAAGGTCCGACCGGCTCGCCGAGGCTTTCTGCACGTAGTCAGACGCCGGATACCGACCGGCCACCTCGCCCAGCGTCACGCAGGCCTCCGGTGCGCTGCCCAGCTTGCCAAGCGAGACCCCCAGCAGCCACAGCGCCTCCGGCGCAACCGCATCCTCCGGAAATCCGGAATAGGCGTTCAGATACCGCCGCGCGGCCTCGCGGGTGTCGCCCTGCGCGTCCAGCGCCTTGCCCTCGCCCACCAGCGCCGCCGCTTCCAGCGGGCCGCCGGGATAGATGTCGCGGAACTTGGCGAACAGCTGCGCCGCGCCGGTGTAATCGCCGTCGCTCAACGCTTTCTGCGCGGCGCGGAAATCGGCCTCCTCCCCCACCGCCAGCTCGCCCTGATGCGGCGGAAGACCGTCCGAAACCGGCGCCTGCGTGGCCGGTGCGGGGGTCGCTGCCACCGCCTCGCCGCCGAGAGGCCGCGTCGCGGCAATGTTGCCGATGTCACAGCCCGGCTGCACCTCGCAGACCCGGAATTCCAGGTCCCCGAGACGATTGGTGCCGTCGCTGACGATGGTGTCGATGCGGTTCTGCAACTGCTCCGTCTTCGACGTCATGCGGACCAGTTCCGCCTCGATGGCGTTCACCCGGTCCAGCACGGAGCCGCCCACCTGCACGGACCCCATGCCGGTGGTGTTCAGCTCCTGTTTCAGCCGCGCCAGCTCGCCCTGCATCAGCGCGATGTCCTGCCGGATGTCGGCAAGGGTCTCGGCCTGCTGTGCCGGGGCGGTCCCCGCCACCAGCATCAGCGCAACGGCAAAGGCAGCGCGGCGCAGCATTGTCAGACCCCCGAGCCCATCGAGATCACGGTCACCGCGCGGCGGTTCTTGGCGTAACAGGCCTCGACCGAGCACACCTCGACCGGGCGTTCCTTGCCGTAGGAGATGAACTTCAACCGGGTCGGCGAGACGCCCTTGGAGGTCAGGTACTCCATCACCGCGTTGGCGCGGCGTGCGCCGAGGGCGATGTTGTACTCGCGGGTGCCCTGTTCGTCCGCGTGGCCCTCGATCACCGCGAGGTAATCGGAGTTGGTCATCAGCCATTGCGCCTGCGCGTTCAGCGTCGCCTGCGCCTCCGGCGACAGCGTCGACTGGTCGACGGCAAAGAACACGCGGTCGCCCACGGTCTGGCTGAAGTACGCCGGGGAGCGCGGGTCGTTGGCGCTGCCGGGGATGATGTCGGAGGTGATGCCGCCGTTGGCGCCCGCGCCGTTCGCGCCATCGCCCGCGCCGAAGCGGTTCGGGTTGGTACAGGCCGATACGGCCAGCGCCGCGATCAGCAATATCGCCTTGGTCATGTGTGTCATCTGTCTGTCCTGCTCATTCTTGTGTGTTTTGCCCGGCAGGCTACCACAGCCGCCGGCCGTTTCAAAGCTCCGGGCTTACTGCAGCGGTCCCCAGCTCGGGTCCGAGCCGCCCGCCGGCGTGCGCACCCGCTTGAGGTTGCGCCCCGAGATATCCACCGAGTAGAGCGCCGAGGCCCCGTCCGCTCCCTGCGTCTCGCGGGCGAACATCACGACACGGCCATTCGGCGCCCAGGTCGGGCCCTCGTCAAGGAACGAGGCCGTGAGCAGGCGCTCCTCGGAGCCGTCGGTTTTCATCACGCCGATGTGGAACCGCCCCGCGTTCTGCTTGGTGAAGGCGATCTGGTCGCCGCGCGGCGACCAGACGGGCGTGCCGTAGCGGCCCTCGCCAAAACTGATCCGCGTCGCCTCGCCGCCCTGCGCCGGCATGACATACAGCTGCTGCGAGCCGCTGCGGTCGCTTTCGAAAACGATCTGGCTGCCGTCCGGCGAATAGCTCGGGGCGGTCTCGATCGCCGGGGTGAAGGTCAGCTGCCGCACCGCGCCCGAACCGATGTCCATCGCCCAGATGTCGGTGTTGGAGCCATTGGTCAGCGAGTAGATCACCGTCTGCCCGTTCGGCGAGAAGCGCGGCGCGAAGCTCATCACCCCCTGATCCGCCTGGAAAACCCGGCTCTGCACGTCGCCCACGTTCAGCACGTGGATACGCGGCGATCCGGTGGCATAGGAGGTGTACAGCACCCGGTCGCCGTTGGGCGAGAACCGCGGGGCCAGCACGATGGCATCCGATCCGGTCAGGTACTGCACGTTCGCGCCGTCGTAATCCATGATCGCCAGGCGCTTGGCCCGGGCGTTCTTCGGCCCGGTCTCGGAGACAAAGACCACGCGGCTGTCGAAATAGGGCTGCTCGCCGGTCAGCCGGGAATAGACCTGGTCCGCCACCTTGTGCGCCAGCCGCCGCCAGCCGTCCGTCGTGGCAGTGAACTGCATGCCGTCGCCCAACTCGGTTCCGGCGAAGACGTCCCAGACCCGGAACTTGACGATCACGCGGCCCGATCCGTCGAGGCTCACCGCCCCGGTGATCAGCGCCTGCGCGTTGATCGCCTTCCAGTCGGCAAACTGCACCGGCGCGCCGAAACTGGCGATGGTGGAGATATGGGCGTCGCGTGGGATCTCGCGGAACAGGCCGGTGCCGGTCAGGTCGTCGGCCACCACGCGGCTGATGTCCTCGGCAAATTGCGCCGCATCCGGAGACTCGGCCACGAATTTCGGCACCGCGTAGGGCATCGGCTCGACCACGCCCTCGGTGATCTCGATCCGGAGTGGCCCGGTCTGCGCCGACACCGTCGAATGAGAGGCGACGACTATGGCCAAAGCCAGGGTCACCACGCTGACAATCCGCAAAATCATTCCGTTTCCCTTCCCGAAGGCGTCTTGCCGCCTCCAAAACCCGCTTTCGGGCCTGCCCGCGTCACCATATGCACCATTAACGAATTGCAAAACACCTGTCACACCACGGGTCACGGGGAATTTGGGCAAATCTCTGCTCATCTCAGCCGCATCTCCGCCGGGTTGAAGGTCATCTCGATCTCTTTCCACTGGTCGTATTTCTCCGCCGGCAGGTCATAGCCGTCGCGGCCCTCGACCTGGCAGCGCAGCACCGCGCGACGCGCCGCCTGAAACGCCGTCTCGACCGCCGCGCCGCTGCCGCCGCTCGCCGCCAGCATGCGGATGTCCGAACCGATCACCTTGCCGTCCTGTCCCAACTCGAAGCCAACGGTCACCGTCACGTTCGCCGCCTGGCTACCCACGTCCACCTGCCAGCACTTCTGCACCGCCAGCCGCAGCCCCTCGCGCTCGCCGCGCGTCAGCGGCGGCCCGGCGGGGGCGTCCGGCTCGCTGCCACCTGACAGCGCCTCGGCCAGAGCGGCGGCCACCGCGTCGGCGGTGTCCTCCTCGGCCGGTTTCGGCGCGGGCCTGGTCTCGGGCTTCGGCTCGGCGGTCTGCGTCGGCGTCTCCTCCGCCGGGGCGGCTGGCCGGGCATTGGCAGGCCGCGTCTTGGGCCGCACGCTTGCCGTCGGGGCCCGCGATCCCGCAGGCTCCTCGGCTTCGGTCACGATCTCCGTCGCGGCTTCTTCGGGTGCGGTGGCCTCCTGTTGCGCTTCCGCCTGTTCGGGCGATTGCGCATCCGGATCGGCGGCCCGCTGAACCTCCTCCGCCACGGTTGTGTCCGGCTCCGGCGGCGCCACCGGCTCCGGCGCGACGCGCTGCGCCGGGCGCGGCTTCGGACGCGGGGATTCGTTCGGCGCCAGAACAGGCGGCAAGGCAGCCACGGGCGGCGCCGGTTCCACCGGCGTCGGCGCGGGCTCCGGCTGTGGCGCCGGGGTCGGCTCCGGCACAGGTGCAGGCTCCGGGTCCGGCACGGGAACCGGCTCCGGCTCGGGTACAGGCGCGGGTTCCGGTTCAGGCGCGGGCGGCGTCGGCTCCGGTTCAGGCTCCGGTACCGGCTGAGGCTCGGGGTCCGGCTGAGGCTCCGGCTCCGGCGCAGGCTCCGACAGACCCGGCGCCGCAGGCTGCGTCAGCGCCGCGAATTCGGCTTCGGAAATGATCGACACATCCGCGACTTCCACGTCCGGAGGATCGGCGCTGAACACGCCGCCGACCAGCAGCCACAGCAGCAGAAGGCCGTGTGCCCCGGCGGATATGGACTGACCCGTCGTCACGTCGCGCCCTATTGACCCGAGCCGTTCAGGGCCGGTCCACCGATGTCGGTGACAAGACCGATCGACGAGAACCCGCCCGCGTTCAGCGCGCCCATCACCTGCGCCACCTCTTCATAGGGCACCACGCCATCGGCGCGCAGATACACCCGGTCATCGCTGCGCTCGGCGGCAATCGCCCGCAGCCGCGACACCAGTTCGCCGCGCTCGATCTGCGTCGACTGCAGCAGCACCGAGCCATCGGCGGCGATGGTCACCGTCAGCGGCTCCTCCGTCTCCTGCGGCAAGGCCTGCGCGGCTGTCTTCGGCAGTTCAACCGGCACCCCGACCGTGAGCAAGGGCGCGGCCACCATGAAGATGATCAGCAGCACCAGCATCACGTCCACGAAGGGCGTGACGTTGATCTCGGACATCGGCTGGCTGCCCCCGCTCCTGCGGCGACGCCTGCGGCGGCTTCCGCCCCCGCCCCCGGATTTGATGACCCCAGCACCCATGGCTCAGCTGTCCAGCTGGCGCGAGAGGATGGTGGAGAACTCATCGGCGAAGGCCTCGTAGCCGCCGAGGATACGGTCACTGTCGGCGCTGAGCTTGTTGTAGAAGATCACCGCCGGGATGGCTGCCATCAGGCCAAGGCCTGTGGCCAGCAAGGCCTCCGCGATGCCCGGCGCCACGACCACCAGGGACGTATTCTGCTGCTGCGCAATCTCGATGAAGGCGTTCATGATCCCGAACACCGTCCCGAACAGCCCGACGAACGGCGCGGTGGACCCCACCGTCGCCAGCACCGGCAAACCCTTCTGCAAGGCCTCCGCCTCTTTCTGGATGGCCACATCCATCGAACGGTCGATGCGGCTCTGCGCGTTGGCGATCAGCCCGCCATCTTCTCGGTGCGAGCGCCGCCATTCCGTCATGCCCGAGGCAAACACCCGCGCCGCACGCCCCGACGGCTCCGGCCCGAGCGTTTCGTAGAGCTCGTCCAAAGGCTCCCCGGACCAGAACGCCTGATCAAACCGCGCCGCCTCGCGCCGCGCCTTGCGATAGGCGATCAGCTTGTCGATGATGATCCCCCACGACCAGACCGATGCGATGGTCAGGGCCAGCATCACCAGCTTGACGGTCAACGTAGCGCGCGCAAACAGCGCCCACATGGAGAAATCGATCTCCCGCGCGAGCGCAAGGGTTTCTGTTTCCATGAACCTGCTCTTCTATAACTGCCTCTCGGCCCTCTGTCGGGGCCGTATTACAGGCGTTGATACCCGATTTGCAGGTCAAAGGCCAACATATTGCTGTGATCGGCATGAAATAAACGGAATCGGCGGGTCTTTGCCTGCCACCCTGTCTTCTCTGGTCTCCAAATACCCTCGGGGTCCGGGGCGGAGCCCCGCTGCAAGGCAAAGCCTTGCGACATGGGACGGCGGGCGGGGCGCCTTCCGGCGTCCGCCGGAACAGCGCCGTCCTGCCGTCAATGCACCTTCTTGCGCAATCCCGCAGGCAGCCGCGCCGGATGGCCGTCCAGCGTCGCGCAGACCGCCGTCACCTCCGCCCGGAACAGCACCTCGCCGGCCCGCAGCACTTCCTGCGCCATGATCAGCCGCACGCCGGTCATCGCCTTGACCACCGTCCGCACCTCAAGCGCGTCGTCGTATTTCGCCGGGTGCAGGTAATCGCACTCGATCCGCCGGACGACAAAGACGATCCCTTGCTCACGCATGGCATTCTGGTCGAGACCCTGCAGTTTGACCCACTCCGACCGCGCCCGCTCGATGAACTTGAGGTAATTGGCGTGGTAGACGATCCCCGCCATGTCGGTGTCCTCGTAATAGACGCGCACGGGGAAGACATGGGGATGCGGCATGGGTTTGGCTCTCCGGTGGTTTCGCGCGGACCCTAACGGCCCGCACCGACCGTGAGAAGATTTCCGGCACAAAAAAATCCGTTCACCGCCCTTGCTTCCGTCGCCCCCCGGCACTCCGGGCGTGAAATCCCGCGGGCCGCTTCGCCACCCAGGCGAGGAACCGCGCCATCCGCGGGTGCGCCCGCAGCGCCTCCACCGTGTAGAACTCCCGCGCCAGTTCCCCTTCGGTGAACACCGCATGGATTTCCGAATGACAGATCTGGTGCAGCAGAACCACCGGCCCGCCCTTGCCGCCCTTCAGCTTCGGGACAAGGTGATGCAGGCTCTGCTTCGCCTCCGGCGGAATGGGCCGCAGGCACAGGGGGCAAATCGGATCACTCATTGCGCCACCCTCCTCCATGACCGCGCCAAACGCAAACGGGCGCCCCATCGGGACGCCCGCCTGTCACGGTTTCAAAAGCCTTACTGCGAGCCGAACAGCGGTATCGCGGCGCCCGCCTGCACCGGCACCGCCGCCGGAGCCGATGTCGCGCCCGGCAGTCCGCCCATCGCCGCCTTCAGCAGGGTCACCCGCTGCGGCATACCCGGGCCAAAGACCGCCTTTGAGCCGCCGTCGAGCGCTTCCGTCGCCTGCCCATACCAGGCCAGCGACAGGTCCGGACGCTCCGGCATCCCGAAGCCCTGGCTCAGGTGATGGCCGATCAGTTCCGCATAGGGACCCTTGCCCAGCGCCACCAGCACGAGGGCAGACCCCACCGCGGCGTTCATGTCATCGGTCTTGTAACCCGAGGACAGGCAAACCATCGCGGTGTTCTCGAGCTGCGCGGGCGACATGCCCGAGCCAAGCACGAATTGCCCGACGCTGCGCAGCACCTCGTCCCGGGGCTGCAGGGCGGCGGCGTTCACCTGATCCTTCAGCAGGATGCCAAACCCGGAGCACTGCTGCGCAATCTGCTCCGGCGTCACGCCGGACAGATCCGCCACCAGCGCCTCGCCGTTGGCAATGGCGAAGCCGCGCGAGAAACACATCTGCTCACCCAGCGCCGCCATCGGATCGGTCATCGTCTCGGCGGTGACATAGCCGCCGTTGGTGGTGGTCAGCAGGGTGACCATGTTGCAATGCGAGGCCAGCGATTTGGCCGGGGCCGCGCCGCCACCGAAGAAGCTCGGCATCTGCGTGGTCGGAGCCGCCGCGTTTGCGAAGGTCGGAGCCTGCACGGACGGCACGGCAGAGGGCATCGGCGCGGTGCCGCCGCCGGATGTCGTGACCGCCGCCATCTGGGTCTGCGGCTGCTGCTGTTGCGGTTGGAACTGAGGCGCCGCCGGGGCCGGGGCCGCAGCCATCACCGTGCCATCGTCCGTCTTGGAGCAGGTGCCACGGGTGCAGCTGAACATCGCCGGGGTCACGTTGAACGCCTGGAAGTCGTTGCGCTCGTAGCCTTCCGGCGTGGAGGCAAAGACCCGCACGGTGCAGGCCTGCGCCGAACACCAGAAGGCCGAGCCAGTCACCGAGGTGTCGATGATGTAATCGGTCTGGCCGTCGCCGTTGATGTCCGCCAGCTGGATGAAGCCGTGCCGGTTGACCAGCTGCTCCGCCGTCGGGTCCGAGCTCTTGGCGATCTCGTTGACCGTCTGCGCAATCAGCGGCGGCAGACCATAGTGCCCGGCCAGCGCAGAGCGTGCGCCAACGCCGCCGGTCTGCTCGTCACGATAGTCGAGCAGCAGGCCCTGCACACCGCGCGGGTTCTGCGCGATCAGCGTTGCCGTGGTCGCCCCGCCCGCGGAGGCACGCTGGTAGGAGGTGATCAGGAAATTGCGCTCGAACGGCGTCAGCTGCCCGGTCGGCACATAGCCCATCAGAACCTGATATTGCGTGATCGCCGCCTGCGATTTGCGGCCCATCACGCCATCGGGCGTTCCCGCATTGAAGCCGAAATAATTCAGCGCCGTCTGCGTCTCGCGGTTTTCCGCACGGGCGGCGGAATAGACCGGCGCCTTGCTGGTGGTCCGGCGCGGCGCCGATGTGGTCACGCGGCGCTTCGGCTGCTGGCTAGCAATGGCCCCGCCGATGATCCCGACCGCAAGCCCCTTGATGAAATCATCCGCCGCGGCAGGCGCGGGCGACAGGCCAATCGCGGCCATCAGTGCCGCAAAAACAACTTTCTTTGACATGGCTTTCTCCCAGAAAATTGGACCGATTAAGCCCCGCACCGCGATTCGGCGCAAGGCAATTCCGGCGGAATTCCGCCAATTTATTCCCGGCATTTTCCGCGTTATTGCAATCGGAGCATTTCACGTCCTGCAAAGCCTTCGGCAGGTGCGCCGTGGGCAGGCGGCCCGCGGCCTCGCTGCTTTCCCTTGCCCAACCGGCGGACCCAAGGCAAAAGGCACGAGGCCCCGCAATCCCGGACACGACCCCGACCATGACGCCCGACCTCGCCACCCTGCCGCCGTTCCTCCAGACCCTCGCCGGATACGGCCTGCAAGGCTGGGCCATTGCAAGGGCCTGGCTGACGTCCCCCGCCGCCTGGTCGCAGTTCGCCCTGCTCGCCGCCGCCTTTCTCCTTGCCCTCCTTTTCACCCGCAAGCTCAGGCCACTGCTCTCAGCCTGGCTCACCCCGGAGCCGGGCAAGCGCGGCCTCTTGGCAACCCTCCGCCGCTTCGCCCTGATCTTCGTGCCGCTCCTGCTGCCGGTGCTGGCCTTCGCCTTCACCGCCATCGGCGAACAGGCCACCCGGGCGTTGTTCGGCTCCGGCGCGGTCATCGCCTTCGGCAAGCGCGTGTTCCTGTTCCTCGCCGCCCGCATCCTCGTGCGCGAGATCGTTACCGACGGCTTTCTCAAGGTCCTTGGCCGCTTCATCCTGCTGCCGATCATGGCGCTCTACGCGCTCGGTTTCCTCGACGCCTCCATCGCGCGGCTGAACGAGATGACCATCGCCCTCGGCAACATCGAATTCACCGCCATGTCGGTGATCCGCGGGCTGATCGCGGGCTCCATCCTGTTCTGGATCGGCCGCTGGTCCAATGACCAGACCGGCAGCTACATCAACGCCCAGAACGAAATGCCTCCGGCCACCCGGCAACTCGCCACCAAGGCCGCGGAAATCGCCATCTTCGGCGCCGCCTTCCTGGTGCTGATGAACATCATGGGCATCCCGCTGACCTCCCTCGCGGTGCTCGGCGGCGCCATCGGCGTCGGCCTCGGCTTCGGCCTGCAGAAGATCGCCTCGAACTACATCTCCGGCGTGATCCTGCTTCTGGAGGGGCAGGCCACCGTCGGCGATTACGTCGAACTCGACAGCGGGCAGGCCGGCACCATCGTCAAGACCACCGCCCGCGCCATGATCCTCGAGACCTTCGACGGCAAATGGGTCGTCGTGCCCAACGAGGACTTCATCACCACCCGCGTCGTCAACTACTCCGACCAGGGCAGCGCCAACCGCTACGAGGTGCCCTTCTCCGTCAGCTACGAGACCGACATCAACATCGTCCCGGACATCATCGAGAAGGCCGTCGCCACCCATCCCGCCATTCTCGACAAACCCTTCCCGCCGGATTGCGAATGGCGGGGTTTCGGAGAGAGCGGCATCGACTTCGCCGTCGAATTCTGGGTCAACGGCATCGACGACGGCAAGAACAAGTACAGCTCCGACGTCGGTTTCCTGATCTGGAACGCGCTCAAGGCGCACAACATCAAAATCCCCTACCCCCGCCGCGTGGTCGAGCTGCGCAAGGCCGATGACTGAACGGCAAGGCACCCCACGCCGGGGGCCGGGCGAACCCCGGGGCTTCTTCTTGGTCCAAATACCCAATCCTCCGGTTGCCCCATGCCCAGCGCCCTGATCATAGGCGGCGGTCCGGCGGGTCTCATGGCCGCCGATGCCCTGCTCTCGGCCAACGTCGCCACTACGCTCTGCGACGCCAAACCCAGCCTCGCCCGCAAGTTCCTCATGGCGGGCAAGTCCGGGCTGAATCTCAGCCGGATGCAGGACACGGAGACCTTCCTGAGCCACTACAGCGAAGGCCGGGACTCCCTCGCCCCGATGATCCGCGCCTTCCCGCCGGAGGCCATCCGTGATTGGGCCGAAGGACTGGGTCAGCAGACCTTCACCGGCTCCACCCTGCGCCTGTTCCCGAAAGCCATGAAAGCCTCGCCGCTGCTGCGGGCCTGGCTCGCCCGTCTGACGGCGCTCGGTCTTGAGACCCGCACCCGCTGGCGCTGGACCGGCCGGGACGGCGAAACCCACCGCTTCGACACCCCGGATGGCCGACAGACCCGGACCGCCGACGTCACGATCTTCGCCCTCGGCGGGGCCAGCTGGGCGCGGCTCGGCTCGGACGGGCTGTGGTCGGAGGCCTTTGCCCGCGACGGCCTGCCGCTGACCCCCTTCGCCCCCTCCAACGCCGGGCTGATCGTGCCGTGGTCGGCGCATATGATGCGCCACTTTGGCAGCCCGCTCAAGGCGATCACCCTGACCGCCGGCAGCCTTACCAGCCGGGGCGAGGTGGTGATTTCGAAACGCGGCCTCGAAGGCGGCGGCATATATCCGCTGACCCCGGCGCTGCGCGACGGCGCGGCGCTGCACGCCGACCTTGCGCCCGATCTCGATCTCGCCGCTGTCAGGACGCGCCTGAGCAAGCCGCGCGGCAAACAGAGTGTCTCCAATCACCTGCGCAAGACGCTGGGCCTCTCCCCCGCCGCGCAGGCGCTGCTGATGGATTGCGCCCGGCCCCTGCCGCAGGACCCCACCGCTCTCGCCGCCCTCATCAAGCGACTGCCGATCCCGCACCACGGCCCCCGCCCGATGGACGAGGCCATCTCGACCGCCGGGGGTCTTTCGTGGGAGGCGCTGACCGATGATCTGATGCTGAAGGCCCGCCCCGGCACCTTCTGCGCCGGGGAAATGCTCGACTGGGACGCGCCCACCGGCGGCTACCTGCTGACCGCTTGCCTCGCCACCGGACTCTGGGCGGGCCGGGCGGCGGCGCGGTATTGCGCGGGCTGACCGCGCCGCCACCAGCACGCCCCCACGTCAGTCATGCGCAACCCGCCCGGGACGATCACCACGATGGCAAGGGCATCCCGCATGGAGGCTTACAGCGTCTTGCCTTTACTGAATCAACCTGCGACACGAATGTCTCGAAAGCGCAGCAGAGTATCCGTGTCTCAAGGTGAAGGCGGGGCGCTTCAGACAGCCGCCTTCCGGCTTTCGTCGAGGTAGATCTCGCGCAGCCGCAGCGCCTTCTCCCCTGGCACGCCGGAGCCCACCGCGACACCGTCGATCTCCACCACCGGCATCACGAAGGTCGACGCGGAGGTGATGAAGGCCTCATCCGCCGCCTTCGCCTCGTCAATCGTGAAGTTGCGTTCCTCCACCTGCATCTGCGCCTCGCGCGCAAAGCGCAGCACCGCCGCCCGGGTGATCCCGTGCAGGATGTCATTGGACAGCGCCCGCGTGACGATGGTGTTGCCCTTGATGAAATAGGCATTGTTGCTGGTGCCCTCGGTCACGAAGCCATCCTCCACCATCCAGGCGTCATCCGCCCCGGCCTTCTTCGCCATCATCTTGCCCATGGACGGATACAGAAGCTGCGTCGTCTTGATGTCGCGGCGGCCCCAGCGCACGTCCTCGATGGAAATCACCTTGATCCCCTTCTTTGCCACAGGGTTCTCCGCCAGACCCGGCTTGTTCTGGGTGAACAGAACCAGTGTCGGCTCGCAGGTCTCCGGGTCGGGGAAGACGAAATCGCGATCCCCCGGCGCGCCGCGCGTGATCTGGAGGTAAATCATCCCCTCCTCGATCCCGTTCAGCCGCACCAGCTCGCGGTGGATATCCAGCAGATCGTCGAAGGCCGCCGGTTTCGGCATATCGAGTTCGCTCAGGGACCGTTCCAGCCGCTTCGCATGGCCCTCGAAGTCGATCAGCTTGCCGTCCAGAACCGAGGTCACCTCATAGACGCCATCCGCCATCAAGAACGCCCGGTCAAAGATGCTCACCTTGGCCTCGGTCTCGGGCAGGTACTCTCCGTTGAGGTAAACGGTACGGGTCATGGCTCTCTCCATCAGGGGGCACGGCGCAACAAGGCCGGAATCGCGATCCGTCTTAGGGCCGGGACCACCCCGGTGCAAGGATCACGGCATCACATGCAGCGCCGCGTGCTGCAGCAGGATCACCGTCTTGGCATCCCGGATGCGCCCGTCCCGGATCATGGCGAGTGCCTCGTCCAGCGCGACGTCCATGATCTCGATCTCCTCCCCCTCCTCGCGCAGCCCGCCGAACTTCGCCTGTGCCTCTTGCGCGCCATAGGTTGCGGTAAAGAAGTGCAGCCGCTCCGTCACCGATCCCGGCGACATGTAAAGGTCAAAGAGAAACGTCGGATCGGTCAGCGTCAGTCCGATTTCCTCCTGCGCCTCGTCCCGGATGCGCGCCTCCGGTTCCGCATCGTCGAGCAGCCCCGCCGCCGCCTCGATCAGCCACGGGTCGGCCTCGCCGTTGTAGGCAGCGGGCCAGCGGAACTGCCTCCCCAACAGCACATGCCGCCGCACCGGGTCGCAGGGCAGGATCACCGCCCCGTCGCCCCGGTCATAGGTCTCGCGCCATTGCTCGGACACCGTGCCATCCGAAAACGTCAGCCGCAGCTTCGTCGTTTTCAACAGCGCCCAGTTTTCGGACAGCGTGTGTTGTTCGACAATCTCGAAGGAGGCGCGGGACATGGCGGGCCCTTTGCGGTGAAGGTCGGTCGAAGGGTTAACGCGGTTCTGGCGCCGCGCAACAGTTGAACGACGGGTCGGAGCGTGGCCGGAGGGCAATCTGTACGAAACTCGGACAGAATCGTACCAAACTCCTGAAAGAGCGAGTTTTGACCCGGATCGGCAGGGGGGGGCAATCTGTACGAAAAAAGCCGGGTTTTGTACCGACTTTCCGATGCAACGCCCTGCGCGCGGTCCCGACTAACCCACCGAACGGTGCGTTACCCTGCGTTCGGTGGGGGGCTTTCGGCCTGTCTCACCCCCAGAGGCTCGCCTCCGGCGGATGCACGCCTTTTTCGTCGAAAATCAAGGGGTTGTCCCGATCCTCAGCCAGCAAGAGCGGCCCATCGAGATCAGTGACCAAAGCGCCCTGCGCCACGAGGGTTGCTGGCGCCATGGCCAGAGACGAGCCCACCATACAGCCGACCATGACCTTGTAACCCTCTGACAAGGCTTGCTCTTTCAGCCTCAACGCCTCGGTCAGCCCGCCTGTCTTGTCGAGCTTGATGTTCACCACGTCATACTTGCCCTTCAGCCCAGGCAGGCTCGCCCGATCATGACAACTCTCATCCGCACAAACCGGGACCGGCCGCTCCATCCCGATCAGCGCCTCATCCTCTCCGGCGGGCAGCGGCTGCTCCACCAAGGAAACACCAAGCCTTTGAAGATGCGGGCAAAGTTCAGCATAGACCTCAGCCGACCAACCCTCGTTCGCATCCACGATGATCCGCGATTTCGGCGCCCCGCGCCGCACCGCCTCCAGCCGCGGCATGTCATCCGGCGTGCCCAGCTTGATCTTGAGCAAGGGCCGAAACGCCTGCTTCCGCGCCGCCGCTTCCATCGCCTCCGGTTCGCCCAATGACAGCGTGAACGCCGTCAACTCCGGCCCCGGCGCCGCCAGCCCGGCCAAATCCCAGACCCGGCAACCCGCTGATTTTGCTTCCCAATCCCAAAGCGCGCAGTCCACGGCGTTTCGCGCCGCGCCGGCGGGCAGCAAATCGTACAACCCCTCTCGCGTCACCCCCGCAGGCAGGCCGAGCACCTCCGCCTCGACACTCTCCAGACTTTCGCCATACCGCGCATAGGGCACACACTCCCCGCGCCCGATCACCCCGTCCCGGCATACCGAAACGGTCAGAACCTGCGCTTCGGTTCGGCTCCCGCGCGAGATGGTGAAGGCCTCCGCCAGCCGAAAGACATCCCGCTTGACCATCAAACCCATGCACAACTCCCTGTTTTCCCGGAAAACCGCCCGCCACGAAACTACGGGACGGCGGGCGGGGCGTCTTTGCCTGAAGGGCAAACAGCGCCCGGCCACCGTTCACCGCTTTTGGCCAACCTGTGCTATACCCGTCAAAGGGCCGCAAGAGCCTCTGCCAGACGCTCTGCGCCGTGCCGGAACGGATCGACAGTTGGCAAACCAAGCCGCGCTTCCACCTCGGCGCAATAGGCTTTCGCTTCCTCTTCGCCCATATGTTGCGTGTTGATCGACACGCCGACCACCTTGCATGCCGGGTTCGCCACCTTCGCCAGCGCCAGCGACATGTCCCGCACCGCCTCCAGCGACGGCAGGGTATAGCTCGGCAGGCCGCGCATGTGTGCTCGCGTCGGCTCGTGGCAGAGGATCAGCGCATCGGGCTGGCCGCCATGGATCAGCGCCAGCGTAACCCCCGAGAAACTCACGTGAAACAGGCTCCCCTGTCCCTCGATGATGTCCCAGTGATCCGGGTCGTTGTCCGGCGTCAGCCACTCGATCGATCCTGCCATGAAGTCGGCAATCACCGCGTCCAGCGGCACGCCGTCTCCGGTGATCAGGATGCCGGTCTGACCCGTCGCACGGAACGTGGACTTCATGCCCATGTCCCGCATCGCCTTGTCCAGCGCCAGCGCGGTGTACATCTTGCCGACCGAACAATCGGTGCCCACCGCCAGCACCCGCTTGCCCGTGCGCTTCTCGCCGTTGGCAATCGGATACTCGACCACCGGCACCCGCACGTCATGCAGCGTGCGCCCGCACGCCTCGGCCACCGCCACCAGATCCGGTTCGTTTCTCAACAGGTTATGCAGGCCGGAGGCGAGGTCGAAGCCCTCCTCCAGCGCCGCCACCAGCACCTTCTTCCAGCCCTGCGAAATTTTCCCGCCCCGGTTGGCGACGCCGATCACCAGCGTCTTCGCCCCGGCCGCCTTCGCCTCTTCGAGGGTCATGTCGGCCAGCTTGAGATCAGCCTTGCAGCCCTCCATCCGGAACTGCCCGACGCAATTCTCCGGACGCCAGTCCTTGATCCCTTGCGCGACCTTGGCGGCCAGCGGGTCGGGCGCGTCGCCCAGGAACAGTAGATACGGCGTCTCGATCATGGCAGTCTCCGTTGCAAGTGTCTCCATCAAGAATGCCGATAATCCGACGGAAGTTTCACCCCGAACGCATCGCGAGACGGTCACATTGTCGAATAATCTCTCGCCACGCCGCCTTTTGAGGCACAATCCTCCCGGCGCGAACCATGGGAGAGCCAAGGCGGATGCTGCAGATGCAGAAATCCCCTTGCACAGTGCGGCGTAATTTCATAACCCAATCGGGACAGAAAACGAAATATCCTTACCCGAAAGGTGCCCCGATGTCCTTCCGCATCCAGCCTGCCGCCCCGGCCCGCCCCAACCGCTGCCAGCTTTTCGGCCCGGCCTCCAACTCCAAGCTGCCGCCGAAGATGGCGACCTCCGCCGCCGATGTCATCAACCTCGATCTGGAAGATTCCGTTGCACCGTCCGACAAGGATACCGCGCGCAAGATGGCCATTGAAGCGATCGGCGACATCGACTGGGGCAACAAGACGCTTTCGGTGCGGATCAACGGGCTCGACACGCCGTATTGGTATCGGGATGTGGTTGATCTGCTTGAACAATCCTCCGAACGGCTGGACCAGATCATGATCCCGAAGGTCGGCTGTGCAGAGGACATCTATGCCGTCGACGCGCTTGTGACCGCCATCGAACGGGCGAAGGGCCGGACCAAACGGATCAACTTCGAGGTCATCATCGAGAGCGCCGCGGGCATCGCCCATGTCGAGGAGATCGCCGCCGCCAGCCCGCGTATGGTCGCCATGAGCCTCGGCGCCGCCGACTTCGCCGCCTCCATGGGCATGGCGACCACCGGCATCGGCGGCACGCAGGAGAATTACTACATGCTGCATCAGGGCCAGAAGCATTGGTCCGATCCGTGGCACTGGGCGCAGGCCGCCATCGTCGCCGCCTGCCGCACCCATGGCGTGCTGCCTGTCGATGGCCCGTTCGGCGATTTCTCCGACGATGACGGCTACCGCGCTCAGGCGCTGCGCTCGGCGACGCTCGGCATGGTCGGCAAATGGGCCATCCACCCCAAGCAGATCGCGCTGGCCAACGAAGTCTTCACTCCCTCCGAAGCCGCCGTCACCGAAGCCCGCGAGATCCTCGCGGCCATGGAGCAAGCCAAGGCCAACAATGAGGGCGCCACGGTCTACAAGGGCCGCCTCGTCGACATCGCCTCGATCAAGCAGGCGGAAGTCATTGTGCGCCAAGCGGAAATGATCGCCGCCAGTTGACGGAACAGACCGGCGAATGAAAAAAGGGCGGCCTCGACGGGCCGCCCTTTCTTGTGTTTGCCAACCTGAGGGTCAGGCGTCGCGATGCTTGCGCCGCACCAGCGCAAGACCGCCGAGTCCCGCCAACAGCAGCGGCAGACCGGCTGGCAACGGCACGGCGGATGCCTGCACCTTCGCGGCAACGAACCCGCCGTATTCCACCTCTTCCCAGATGAACCCCGAGCCCAGCAGGAAGCCGTACTGACCGGCCACATTGGGATCGAAGGGCGTGTAGGCGGGCGGTACGAGAATGCCGGGGACCGCCGTGGTCAGATAGCCGAAAGAAAGATTTTCGCTGGCCTGAAAGAACGTCGTCCCCGGATTGTTCGCCGCCAACGCCGCCGACAAGTCGATGGCACCGAAGGCGCTCAGCTCCGTGCCGAGCGCGGGGTCCATGTCGTAAAGCAATCCGAGACCGATGTCGTCGAGGGTGATGCCGTCGCTGCCAGTGACCTCTGCGGCAAAGCTGAAGTTCCATTTCGACGCGCCCGGCGTCGATTCGCCGGCTTCCACGCCGTAGTAGGCCTCCTCGATCACCACCGGATCGGGACTGCCGAAGCGCGGAGTGATGATCAGACCCAGGGTCACGACGGAATCGGTACCGGCCGAGAACTGGGTGATGGCGCCGAGGGATGTCGGAATGCCGCTGCCGCCAAAGGTCACGGTGTTGGTGAAATAATCCTGCAGATCGCCCCAGATCGGCGCGGTGGGCGCCAGTGGAGCGGCGGTCACGGCGGATGCGAGGCTCATGGCGCATGCGCTCACGAGGGCTATGGTCTTGTTCATGGAAAGCACCTTTGATCTATCAACTGCGGATTCTTTGAGGATAGTCTGTTTGACGCAGGAGTCCCGAAAAAACTGCGGACTGCCCGGCGCCTCAGGCCCGTTCGTCCTTCGGGGAACCCATCACCACGTAGGTGGTCAGCGTGTTCACCTGGGGCAATGCCCCGAGAATATCCGTGTGGAACGCCTTGTAGGCGGGCAGGTCCGCCACTTCGACCCGCATCAGGTACTCCACGGCGCCCGTGATGTTGTGACACTCGCGCACCTGCGGCGCCGCCCGCATCGCCCGCTCGAAACTCTCCTGCGACGACTTCGTATGCGTGTTCAGACCCACGGTGATGTAGGCCGTGAAGCCGACGCCGGTCTTTTCCGGCGAGAGGACGGCGCGGTAGCCCTTGATCACGCCGCGCTTCTCCAGAGCCGCCACCCGCCGCAGGCAGGCGGACGGCGACAGGCCAACCCGATCGGCGAGCGCCAGGTTGGATTGCCGCCCATCACGGCTCAACTCGCGCAATATCCTGCGGTCAATGTTATCTTCATCGCTCATAAATTGCTTTGGTAGTGCAATCAGACAGAAGATTGCAAGAAATCGCCGCGCAGTTCGGGCAAATATTGCGCCATGACACCCGATCTTCTCCTCGCGCTTGCGCTCTTCTGTGCCGCCACCCTGTTCACACCGGGGCCGAACAACGTCATGCTGATGGCCTCCGGCGCCAACTTCGGCCTGCGCCGCTCGGTGCCGCATCTGACCGGCGTCGCCTTCGGCTTTCCGCTGATGACCATTCCGGTCGGCCTCGGGGTCATGCAGCTGTTCGACCTCTGGCCCCCGGCGCAGATCATTCTGCGCGCGGTGTCCGTCGTCTACATGCTCTGGTTGGCCTGGAAGATTGCCCATGCCGCGCCGCCGAAGGACCGTGAGGCGGAGGCGCGCCCGCTGACCTTCGTACAGGCGGCGGCCTTCCAGTGGGTCAATCCGAAGGCCTGGTCCATGGCGTTCGGCGCGGTCACGCTCTATGCCACGGGCCGCGACTTGCCGGCCATCCTCTGGGTCGCGGGCAGCTTCCTCGCGCTGGGGACGCTGTCGGCGCTGACGTGGGTGACGCTCGGGACCTGGGTGCGCGGGTTTCTGGCCAACCCCGACAGGCTACGCGTGTTCAACTGGACGATGGCCGGTCTGCTCATAGCCTCGATGGTCCCGGTGCTCTTTCTCTGAGCGGGCCCGGGGCACAGCCCCGGCCTACAAAGGGCGCGCGCTCAATCCACCAGGGGGATGTAGATCTCGGTCAGCAGCTCCTCCGGCCTGGTATACATCGGGCTGTTGAGATGGCACTCGAAGGGCGGCCTGTCCGCCGGTTCCGCGCCGCTCGCGGGCAAGGCGTTGCAATAGATGTCCTCCCACGCCCGCGGCAGCCCGGCATAGGGGCCCTTGTGGGTCGTCACGAGGTGCCGCCCTCCGGGAATGATGTATTCCTCCAGCTCATCGGGCAGCACGAAATCCGCGCTGACCCGCAGTCCGGCGAAGCTCCGCAGATCCGCCTCCTCGACCGCGTCGATGGAATCGAAATAGACGCCGATCTCGCGTTCCGCCTGCGGCCACAGTGCCTTGGCCGAAAAGACCGCCGCGACCTGTTGATAGGCCCGACCGATCTCGTAATACGGCCCCCTGTGCGGCAATCCAACCAGCCGCTGTTCCGGCAAATCCCTGATTTCGCTCGGCATCATCTCTCGCTTTCCTTTTACAAAAGGCAGAACCTCCCGGTCCGGTTGCCCGAGCCGCCGGAATGCCAGCGGCGTCAGCCCGGTCTGCGCCTTGAACACCCGCGCGAAACTCTGGGCATTGTCGTAGCCGCAGAGCGCCGCCACCTCCGCCACGGGCTTGCGTGTCTGGACCAGCCAGATCGACGCCCGATGCACCCGGATGCGCCGCACCGCCCCCGCGACGGTTTCGCCGGTGAGAGCCGCGAACACCCGGTGAAAATGGAACCGCGACAGCGCCGCGACCTCCGCCAGCGCGTCGAGCGACAGGTCCCCGGCGGGGGTGTCGAAGATATGGCGGATCACCCGGCGGATGCGGTCCTCAAGACCTGATTGTTTCGGCTCGTCTCTCATGCGCCCAGTCTTACCCATCGGTTTGCGACAAATCTTGCTTTGTTGCATTCGGCCAAAAGCGCGGCCATATAGCGCAAGACCCAAGGAGACCCGAGCATGACCCATTACCTCGACTTCGAAAAGCCGCTGGCCGAGATCGAAGGCAAGGCAGAAGAGCTGCGCGCCATGGCGCGGGCGAACGAGGACATGGACATCGAGGACGAGGCGAAGGCGCTCGACCGCAAGGCCGAGGTGCTCTTGCAGGACCTCTACAAGAAGCTCTCACCCTGGCGCAAATGCCAGGTCGCCCGCCACCCGGACCGGCCGCATTGCAAGGATTACATCGACGCGCTTTTTACCGAGTACACGCCGCTGGCCGGCGACCGGAACTTTGCCGACGATCATGCGGTCATGGGCGGCCTCGCGCGGTTCAATGACACGCCCGTCGTCGTCATCGGCCATGAAAAGGGCAACGATACCCAGAGCCGCATCGAGCGAAATTTCGGCATGGCCCGCCCCGAAGGCTATCGCAAGGCGATCCGCCTGATGGAGATGGCGGACAAGTTCGGCCTGCCGGTGGTCAGCCTCGTCGACACCCCCGGCGCCTACCCCGGCAAGGGCGCGGAGGAGCGCGGCCAATCCGAGGCGATTGCCCGCTCGACGGAGAAATGCCTGCAGATCGGCGTGCCGCTTGTCTCCGTCATCATCGGCGAGGGCGGCTCCGGCGGCGCGGTGGCCTTCGCCACGGCAAACCGCCTCGCCATGCTGGAACACTCGGTCTATTCGGTGATCTCGCCGGAAGGCTGCGCCTCGATCCTCTGGAAGGACGCGGAGAAGATGCGCGAGGCGGCGGAGGCCCTGCGGCTCACGGCGCAGGACCTCTTCAAGCTCGGCGTCGCGGACCGGGTGATCCCCGAACCCATGGGCGGCGCCCACCGCGACCGCGCCGCGACCATCACGCTGGTCGGCAAGACCATCGCGGGGATGCTGGAAGACCTGTCCGGCAAACCCGGCAAGACCCTGGTCGCTGAGCGCCGCAAGAAGTTCCTCGGGCTCGGCTCGAAGGGGCTGGCGGCCTGACCCACCAACCGGACTTCGACGAAAGCGGACGGCTGTGGCTTCGGGCGTCGCTCGAGGCGGTCCGAGACGCCTTGCCGAACGGCGTGGGTGCACGCGGGTCCGCCCTGTCCGGTGTGCGCACCGCACTGTCGACAAGTGGGTTGCTTGATTGGCTCAATGTCCTCTGGCCCGGAATGCGCTTGGTGAGGCTGGTGGCTTTCGACAAAAGCGACAGTCAGAACTGGTCCCTGCCATGGCATCAGGACCGTGTGGTCGCGGTTCGGGACCGGCTGGACGTCGAGGGCTTCACCAACTGGACCCGCAAGGACGGGAGTTGGCATTGCGAGCCGCCCGTGGCACTGCTGCAGAGAATGCTGTTCCTGCGAGTGCACCTCGACCCGTCGACCGAAGACAACGGCGCGATGCAGATCGCTCTCGGAAGCCATCGGCAGGGTCTGATCCCGTCGGCGCAAGCCGCGAGCGTTGCATTGGCTTGTCCCGTCGAGACCACCGAGGCCGCCCCGGGCGACCTGCTCGTCCTCAAGATGCTGACCCTGCACCGCTCCTGCCCCTCAAGAGAGACGACACCGCGCCGCGTTTTGCGCCTCGACCTGGCGGATTTCGACCTGCCCAGCGGGCTCGACTGGGCCGAGCACGGCTAAACCCGGTCCGGCCCGTCACAGCCCTTGCAAACAGCGCCCCTTTCCAGCAAAACGCCGGGCAATCACGCCTGTCCTGAAGGGTATACCCATGCGCCTCTCCCGTTACTTCCTGCCGGTTCTGAAGGAAACGCCGTCCGAGGCGCAGATCGTCTCGCACCGCTACATGCTGCGCGCCGGCATGATCAAGCAGGCCAGCGCGGGCATCTATTCCTGGCTGCCGCTGGGCTACCGGGTGCTGAAGAACATCGAAAACATCGTCCATGAGGAGCAGCAACGCGCCGGGCATATCCCGCTCCTGATGCCGACGCTGCAATCGGCGGACCTCTGGCGCGAGAGCGGGCGTTATGACGCCTACGGCGAGGAGATGCTGCGCATCACCGACCGCCACGGCCGCGACATGCTCTATGGTCCGACCAACGAGGAGCTAATCACGGACATCTTCCGCAGCCACATCTCCTCCTACAAGGACCTGCCGCTTACGCTCTACCACATCCAGTGGAAGTTCCGCGACGAGATCCGCCCCCGCTTCGGCGTGATGCGCGGCCGCGAGTTCCTGATGAAGGACGGCTACAACTTCGACCTGACGAAGGAAGACGCGCTGCACGCCTACAACCGTCACCTCGTATCCTATCTCCGGACCTACGAGCGCATGGGTCTGCAGGCGATCCCGATGCGCGCGGACGGCGGCCCGATCGGCGGCGACTACACCCACGAGTTCCTCGTGCTGGCGGAGACCGGCGAGAGCGAGGTTTTCTATGACAGCGAGATCACCGACCTGACCTTCGGCGACCGCGTTATCGACTATGACAGTGTCGAGCAGTGCCAGGCGGTGCTGGAGGAGTTCACCTCCCGCTACGCCCGCACCGACGAGACCCACGACGAAGCGATCTTTGCCAAGGTCCCCGAGGAGCGCCGCCGCACTGCGCGGGGCATCGAGGTCGGCCAGATTTTCTATTTCGGCACGAAGTACTCCGACTCCATGGGTGCGATGGTGCAGGACGCCGAAGGCAACAAGGTGCCCGTCCACATGGGCTCGCACGGCATCGGCGTGTCCCGTCTGCTGGGCGCGATCATCGAGGCCTCGCACGACGAGAAGGGCATCATCTGGCCGGAAGGCGTGACGCCCTTCGCCTGTGGCATCGTGAACCTGAAGGTGGGTGACGCGGAGGCGGACGCAGCCTGCGAGTCGCTCTACGCGTCCCTGACGGCACTCGGGCTGGAACCGCTCTACGACGACACCAGCGAACGCGCCGGGGGCAAGTTCGCGACGATGGACCTGATCGGCCTGCCGTGGCGGATCACCGTCGGTCCGCGCGGTCTGAAGAATGGCGTGGTGGAAGTCACCTGCCGCCGGACCGGCGAGAGCGAGGAACTGCCCCCGGTACAGGCACTGGAGAAGATCGCGAAGATCTACGGCAAGGCAGTCTGAGCCTGTTCGGGCGGGGCCGTGTGTTCCGCCCAACCCGATTGTTCCGCCCAACCCCGTGTTCGGAAACATTTCCCACGTCCAAGTGACTTGCCGTCAGCCTTTCGTTTGGTGACGGGTGACCCTGACGCTGGCAAAACGGTTTCATGGAGATCCTTTTCGCATATGGCGCGGGCCTTCTGACACTCATCAACCCCTGCGTGGTGCCGGTGTTGCCGATCGTCATTGCCACGGCGCTGAACGCCAGCCGTCTCGGCCCCGTCGCCATGGCCGCCGGTCTCAGCCTCTCCTTCGTCACGCTCGGGATCACCATCACCGCCTTCGGACAGGCGCTCGGCCTCGACATCGACACGGTGTCCAGGGCCGGGGCGGTTCTGATGATCCTCTTCGGCTCGGCGCTCCTTCTGCCGCAGGCGAGCACCGTCATGGCCACCGCCACCGCCGGACTCTCGTCCCGCGCCGATGCGGGCATGGACCAGATCGACCGGGGCAGCCTCACCGGGCAATTCCTCGGCGGCATGCTGCTCGGCGCGGTCTGGAGCCCCTGCATCGGTCCGACCCTCGGCAGCGCCATCGGCCTTGCCTCGCAGGGCGAAAGCCTGATGAAGGCCACCCTGATCATGGCCGGATTCGCCGCTGGCGTCTCCACCCTGATCCTCGGCCTCGCCTACGGCACGCGGGGGGCCATCGGCAAACACAACGCGCTCCTGCGCCGGCTTGCCGTGCAGGCCCGCCCGATCCTCGGCGCGACCTTCGTTCTCGTCGGCACCGCGCTGCTGCTGAACTGGCATCACGCCATCGAAGGCTGGCTGCTGTCCGTTTTGCCCGCCTGGCTCATCGACCTGTCCGTTTCCCTCTGACCTTTGGAGTACACCCATGAACCGTCGCGACTTTCTCATCCTCACCGGCGCCGCCGCCGCGCTCCCCCTCGCCGCAAAGGCCGCCCCGCTCGACTACACGCCGGGCCTCGTGGAAAAACACCTGAAGGCGGGCGACACCGTCTTCCTCGACTTCAAGGCCAGCTGGTGCACGACCTGCGCCGCACAGGAGCGGGTCCTGAACGCGCTCAAGGCGGAAAACCCCGCCTATGAACAGGCCATCACCTTCATCAACGTCGACTGGGACACCTATTCCAAGGACCCGCTGACCCAATCGCTGAACATCCCGCGCCGCTCGACGCTGGTCGTGCTCAAGGGCGATCAGGAGTTGGGCCGCGTCGTGGCGCAGACCTCGACAAGCAGCATCAAGGCGCTCATGGACACCGCTCTGGGCGCGGCGACAGCCTGAACGCCAACGCAGCCCCGGGCCTGACCCGGGGCCTCACGCCCCAAGCACCTCTTCCAGCCCCAACGAGGCGATCAACTCGTAATAGCCGAAGACGATCAGCACGAAGAAGGCGATCAGGATCAGATCGTGCTTGAAGTGGTTGGAATGGAAGAAATCGCGGTCGCGGTGGTGCAGCACGTCCATCAACTCGTCGCCGAACTTCACGGACAGGAACGTCCCCGCCCCGCTGAGCAGCACAACGGCCCAATAGGGCCAGGGCGTCACCAGGATCTGGTGAAACAGCCGGGTGAGGATGGTGGTGTCGTAATAGGCCGGTGCGAGCAGCAGGGCAAAAGCATTGATTGCCCCGGCCAAAACCCAGACCACCACCTCAGAGACCACCATGCGGATGCCGAACAGCAGGCGCAGCGGGAAGTCCAGCAGGAAGCCCGCATCCGCGACCGGCGTGCACAGGACGAAAAAGGACCAGGTGAGCGCCGCCGTCACCGCCCCGGTGGCCGCGTCGAACCGAATCCAGAGATAGACGAAATAGCCGACAAGCAGCGCCAGAAGCAGGGCGAACTTGATCAGGACCTGGCGTTGCGGATGGGATGTGGCGGACATGGACGGTCTCCAGCTCTCTTGCGCCCTGCCCTTGTCCCGCACTCCGGCCTCAGCCCGCAAGCATCCGCAGCCCCTGCGTGACATCGGACCGCACCGCGAGGCGCAGCCCCGGCTCGTCCCCGGCCTTCAACGCCGCGATGATCAGACGGTGATATTGCGGCGGCTCGGAGCGGCGCAGCCGTGAATACAGAGCCCGCATGGTCGGGCCGAGCTGCAGCCAGACCGTCTCGCACATGGCGAGCATCGCCGGGGCCTGTGCCCGCAGGTAGAGCGTGCGGTGAAATTCGAGATTGGTGCGGATGTAGCCCACCGCGTCGCGATTGCTGACCACGTCGGCGATCCCGGCATTGATGGTCTGCAGCCGCTCGATCAAGGCCATATGTGCGCGTGGCAAGGCACGGGACGCCAGTTCGACCTCGATCAGGCTGCGCAGGGCCGCCAGCTCCTCGATCCGCTCGTTCGTCAGCTCCGGCGTGGAGACGCGCCCCGAGGAGGACATGCTCAGCGCTCCCTCCGCCACCAGACGGTTCACCGCTTCGCGTGCGGGTGTCATGGAGACGTCGAACTCCTTTCCCAGTCCGCGCAGCGTCAGCGCCTGCCCCGGCGCGATCTGGCCGTGCATGATGCGCGTCCGAAGACCGCGATAGACGCGGTCATGCGCAGAGGTAGCAGTATCGGCGGGACGTTGGGTAACGGGTTGCATGCGGCATTTGTGATCACAAAACCACGCGCGTCAATACAGGAAACGTCTCACCCGGACATCCGCAAATCGAACGCGTCTCCGACATACCCGCCCCCTCGCGGAGGAACGGCCTGTCCGACAACCGCTGCATGACAGGGATCATTCCCCCTGATAGCCCAGGGTCGGACCAGCAAGGAACCGGATGCGGGACGGTTCGCCCTTTCGCCGGCCGAAATCGCCAAGTCTCAGTCGAACCGATACCGATGCAGCGCCGGACCCGCCTCGCGCAGCCAACGGCGCGGCGCGCGCCAATCGCCGTAGAGCCGCTCGACCACCGCCCAGAAGGCCGGCGAATGGTTCATCTCCTGCAAATGCGCCACCTCATGCGCCGCGACATAGTCGAGCACCTCCGGTGGCGCCATGATCAGCCGCCAGGAGTACATCAACCCGCCATCCGCCGTGCAGGAGCCCCAGCGAGACCGGGTATCGCGCAGGGTCAGCCTGTTGTACGGTTTGCCAAGGGCGGCGGCATAGCGGTCCGAGGCTATCGCCAGCCGGTCCCGCGCCAGCGTCTTCAGAAAGGCCTGGGTGCGGCGCGCCACCTGGTCCTCCGCCCCCGGCACGTGCAGCACCCCGTCCCGTGTCCGCACCGACCGCCCGGTTCCCGGGGCCAGCGTCAGCTCGACACCCGCGACCGGCAGCACGGAGCCGAAGTTCACGACACAGGCTGCCTCATGCCCGTCGAGGTGCCCGCGCAGCCAGCTTTCCTTGGACAGAACGAAATCCCGCCCCTCGCGTTCGCTGACCCCATTGGGCAAGGTCAGCGTCACGCGGCCGTCCAGCCGCGAGAGCCGAAGCGACAACCGCCGCGCCCGCGCGGAGCGGCGCAATGTCACCTCGATCGGAGGGTTGCCGGGTAGCCTGATCTGCCCCATATGACGCATGTCCACCTGAATGTCGCCAAAGCCTTTGACATGGCCCATCTGTTATGGCAGTTGGCCCGGATTGTCGACATGACCACGAGTTTGAAGGGAATCTCTGATGCCCAAGGAAGAATGGGGAATCAAGCGCATCTGCCCGACCACGGGCAAGCGCTTTTATGACCTGAACCGGGACCCGATCGTCAGCCCGTACACCGGCGAGATCGTGAATCTCGACACCGGCAAGCGCGGCCAGATCGAAGCCGACGGCGAAGACAAGGCCACGAAGGCCAAGGCGGCGGACGTCGAGGATGATGTCGATCTGCTGGACGACGACGACGTCGATGTCGATCTCGACGACGATGATGTTCTCGAGGACGAGGACGACGACAACGTCTCGCTGGACGACCTGACGGACATGCCCGGCGGCGAGGACGACGAGGTATAAAAAACTTCTGCGCGGCGGGATTTTTCCGCTTGATCCCGCCCGCAGCATTGCGTAATCACCCGCGCACAGCATCGATGGTTCCAGCCCGATGCGACACTGATGGGGCCTTAGCTCAGCTGGGAGAGCGCCTGCATGGCATGCAGGAGGTCAGCGGTTCGATCCCGCTAGGCTCCACCAAATCTCCAGAACTTGCGATCGATCATCCGAACGACCGCCCTTTCCCGGGCGGCGCAATGCGACGTTTTCCGCGTTCGCCTGAGCCTCGAACCCTTCCTTGCGGGCTGCGCGGGGTATGGGAAACCGGCATATTCCTGCACGAAGAATCCGTTAAACTTTCATCGTTTAGCCCAGACACGGCCATCTGTGCCTTGCACCAAGGGACAACGCACACACATTCGTGACAGTCGAGTTGCCTTGATGAAGCATATGAGTCCAGAGTCGTTCAGCACCACACCGATCGAAGCAGACATGGCGCAGGCGCCCGTCGGATTGCTGCGGTTCGTGCGCAACGCCGGGCGCAGTCTGCTGTCGGTCATTCCCTCGGAGACGCTGCATGCGCTCTACGTCAAGGGGCCGGCCCGCATTCATTACCTCTGTGACCCCGACCTGATCACCCGCGTGCTGGTCACCGACGCCGCAAACTTTCCCAAGTCTCGAGTGACGAAGAACATTCTCGGCAGCGCCATAGGCAACGGCATGATCCTGTCCGAAGGGAAGGTCTGGAAGGAGCAGCGCCGCCGCTATGCGCCGCTCTTCGCCGCCCGCAACCTGCCGGTTCTGGCCCGCACGTTTGCCGACACCGGGGACCGGCTGGGCCGCGACCTGGCTTCGACGGCGGGGACGGTGGATGTCTCGACCCTGGCGCAGAACGCCTCCCTTTCAGACATCACGCAGGTCATGTTTTCGGGCTCGCAGGATGTCGATCCGGCCGAAGTGAAGGCGGGCCTGGCCCGCTACACGGCCTACGTTGCGGAGATGTCGCTTTTCGACCTGATGGGCCTGCCGTCCTGGGTGCCTCGCCTCAAATGGCTGAAGAGCAAGGCTCCGGTCACCGACATGCGCCGTCTCGCGCGCACCGTGATCCTTGCCCGCCAAGGCGAGAACCGGGAGGAACCGCAGGATTTCCTGGACCTGATGATCGACGCTGTGAAGGCAGACACGGAGGAACTCGACCAGACCGTCGACAACCTGCTGACCTTCGTCGTAGCGGGGCACGAGACCGCTGCAAACACCCTGTCGTGGGGGGTGTACCTGCTGGCACTCTATCCAGAGGCACAGGAGGCGCTGCGCACGGAAATCCTTGCGGCCTGCCCAGAGGGTCCGATCCCCTATGCCGCGCTGGAGGCCATGCCCCGGCTCGACGCGCACGTGAAGGAAACGCTGCGTCTCTACCCCGCCGCCGCCTTCTTTGCCCGGGATGTGGCGCAGGACGTGACGCTCGGAGATATTCCCCTGCGGAAGGGCGACGCGCTGTTCCTGCCAATCTACGCCCTGCACCGCAATGCGCTGCTCTGGGACGCGCCGAACAGCTACCGGCCAGACCGCTTCGACGGGGCCAAGCTGGCGCGCGGGCAGTACCTGCCTTTCGGCGATGGCCCGCGTGTGTGCATCGGGGCGCAATACGCCACGACGGAGATCAAGATCCTGCTCGCCTCCGTCCTGCGGTGTGTGCGGTTCTCGCTCTCTCATCGTCCGATTCCGAAACCGTTGGTGACCATCACCATGCATCCCGAAGGCCCGCTCCACCTGCGGGCCGCCCCGCTATGACGCCGCTTTCCTTCCTCAGGGGCATGGCCGGACGGCACCTGAGCCTGCGTTTCCGCAGCGGGCCGCATCTCGTGGAAATCCACGACCGTCCTGCGCGGCACCTGCCCGCTGACACCTGCGCCGGGTTGCGTCAGGACATCAGGACACTGGCTCGCAAGGTCGAACCCCGGGGCGATCTCGACTATGGCGTCTTCCTCGACGATCCGGATATCTGGCAAAGCCTCTCTCTGACCCTCGTCCGCGACGGCAAGACCGGAGACCTCATCGGGTTCAACGCCCTGCGCTGGATCGAGACACACCCCGGCGAGATGCCGCTGCTGCACCTTGGCCTTGCCATGGTGGACCCGGACCGACAGTCGCAGGGCATTTCCTGGATCCTCTACGGTCTGACGGTTGTGCTGCTGTTCCTGCGCGGCGGATTGAAACCGCTCCGGATCAGCAATGTCACGCAGGTCCCGGCGGTCTTCGGTCGCGTCGCGGGCAGCTTTGCCGATGTCTACCCGGACGGCGTGACCCCGGCGCCGGGATACCGCCATCTTCGGCAAGCGCGGGCGATCATGCGCGATCATCGTCACGTCTTCGGCGTCGGTAACGATGCTTGGTTCGAAGAAGACAGGTTCATCATCCGCAATGCCTATACCGGTGGCTCGGATGCGATGAAGAAGAGCTTCGAACAGGCCGCCCACCACCGCGACGCGGCGATCAACGCCTATTGCCAAGCAGAACTCGACTACCAACGCGGCGACGATTTCCTGCAGATCGGGCAGATGGACGTGCCAACCATGCGCAGCTATTTCCTGCGCGAGGTTCCGGCGGGCAGCCGCCGGGCCGTGCTCATGGCCGCAGGCTTCGCCGTGGCGCAGAACTGGGTCGCGCCACTGTTCGGCTGGCTCGATTCCCGCAGACTTTGGAACGGGCTCGCCCCGGATGGGAGTGCCCCTCGTGTTTGACTACATGGAATTCACCACGCGCAACATCGGGTTCGTGACGCGTGCGCAGCAGGACAAGTTGCGCAACGCCCATGTGTTCGTCTGCGGCACCGGCGGCATGGGCGGCTCCGCCATTCTTGCGCTGGCGCGGGCCGGGATCGGCCGGATGACGCTCTGCGACATCGACGATTTCGAGGTGTCGAACTTGAACCGGCAGGTGTTCTGCTGGCTGGATACCGTAGGCCGGCACAAGGCGGAGGCGACGGCGGAGCAACTACTGCGCATCAACCCGGGCATGCAACTGAACGTACTGAAGGACGACTGGACCGACCACGCCGGGCGGATCATCGAAGACGCCGATGTGGTGATCAACGGCACCGACGATCTTGGCGCCTCGCTGCTGCTCTACCGCACCGCACGGGCGAAAGGAAAAACGGTGATCGACAGCTATGCCTCCCCCTTGCCCTCGGTCTACGTCACGCGCCCCGGCGATTCGATGCCGGAGGAGCGCCTGGGTTATCCGACGCAGGGCGTCGCCTGGGATAACTTGACCGACGAGATGCGCGAGGCGGCCTTCACTGCAGAGGTCATGCACGTGATGACCCACAGCGCCTCTGCCTTCCACATCGACCTCGACATGGCGGGAGAGGTGGCCGCCGGTCGGCGCAGCCGGATGTCGTTTGCGCCCATGGTCATCACCTCCGGCATGCTCATGGGCTATGAGACCATCGCGCTCCTCCTCGGGCAGACCAACCGGACCGATTGCCGGGGTTGGTTCTTCAATCCCTATCGCGCTCGGGTCGAACGTCCGCGCAATCCGCTCGTTGTTGCGCTGATCCGCCCGCTTGTCCGACGCAAGCTCGCCCGGATGATGGCGGCGGGATGAGCGACTTTCTCACGACCGATACGCTGCTCTCGGTGCTTGCCGGACTGTCGCTGTTTGCGCTCCGCACCGCGCTGCCCGACGCGCCGCTGGACCGCTGGCTGACGCGCACGCTTCGCTTCGGGGCGCTGGTCCTCGGGATGTTTTACCTGCTGCGACCGCTTGCGTGGTACGGCGCGGGGGCGCTGGCAGACCGTGTGATCCTCGTCGTCGCCACGCTGACCGCCCTCGCCATCCTGCTCATCGCCGAAGCCGCCGTGAAACGGCACGCGCCGCGCGCGCTCAAGCTCGGCGTGGCCGGAGCCGTGCCGTTGCTGATCGTCGGGGCGCTCGTGGTGCCGCAAAGCCTCGGACCAGCCTACCTCGCCGCGCTTCTTGCCTTCCAGATCGTCGTCCTCGCCTTCGGCGGCTGGATGCTCTGGACTGGCAGCCACGCCGCGGATGGGGCGGACCGCCGCACCCTGCGGTTCTTTGCCGTACTGATCCTGCTCTGCCTGCCCTTGATCGCGGCGGAATCCGCCCTGTTGAACACCGACGGGGCCTTGCATATCTCTGCTTTGGCGGTGCTGTTCGGCGTCTGGTTGTTGTTCAACCTCCCACATTGGACGCTGCAGCCATGGCGGCTCGTGAGCTGGACCGCAGGCGGGCTGAGCCTTGCCATCCTGACCGCGCTCGCCCTGGTGAGCGAGACGGGTGGGACCAGCCTGACGGATACCGCGCTCGGCCTATCCGCCATGCTGATCTTCGCCTCTATTCTGTCGAGCGTGCAGTCCCGGCGCGGCAGCGCGCTGGAGATGCGCCTGGCCGATCTTCTCGAACGCCCGGATACGAGTTTTGGACTCGACGAAGTGATGGAAGCGTTGCACGAGCACCACGTAGCACAGGTTCCGGCATCCGTAAGCGCGGCGGCGGACGGCCCGGCGCTGCGTGCGATGCTCGCCGAGCGCCCTGTGTGGGCCGGACCCGGCAGCCATACCCACCGGGACGCGGACGAAGCCCTCTCCGACATCGCCCGCACCACCGGGGCAAGCCACCTGCTCTGTGTCGGCACAACGCCACTCCGGCTCATTGCGCTGAATCTCGGTCCAGCCGACGCCACCCGCCAGGTGAGCTCCCTCCTGGTCGTCCTGTGCCGCAGGCTGGGTTGCGGAGCATCGGCATGAGCGTGACGATCCGCAGCGGCAACATCGACGCCTTTTTCCGGGTGCCGTTCGAGATCTACCGAAGTTTGCCCTATGTCTCTCCGATGAAATCGGACCTGAAACGCTTTCTCGACCCGCGGGCGAACCCACTGTTCCAAAGCCCCGACGACCTTGGCGTGTTCACCTGCCATCGGGACGGCAGACCGTTGGGGCGGATCACGGCGCATGTCCATCGCGCGTCCAACATCCGCCACGGCACCAATGCCGCCCATTTCGGATATTTCGATTGCGCCGACGATCCGGAGGTGGCGCTGGCTCTCCTGAACACCGCCCAAGACTGGGCGCGTGCGCGGGGCTTCGACGAGATCAAGGGCAACTTCAACCTGACCGCCATGCAGATGACGGGTGTCTGCACCGGCGGCTTCGATGCGCCCGTCTATTCCGACTGCATGTGGAGCCCACCGTGGCTGGAGTCGCACCTGGCGGCCAGCGGGTTCGAGAGGCTGTTCCCGATGACCACACATGAGGTAGCCCTGCCCGCGCCGCAGACACCCCCGCGCCCGTGCCCAGACGGCCTGCACCACGCCCCGATCAGCAGGCGGACCCTGCCGGACCGGCTTGAAGACGCGCGGCAGATCCTGAACGCCAGTTTCGACCGGAACCCGATGTTCGTCCCGGTCAGTGAGGCGGAATACATGTTCCAGGCCAAGGACCTGAAGCTGATCTTCGATCCACGCCTGTCCGTGGTGCTGCACGATGGGCAAAGCCCCGCTGCGGCACTGCTGTGCATTCCGGACCTCAATCCGATGCTGCGGGCCATGGGCTCCAGACTGTCTGTCACGGCTCCCTGGCACTTCCTCAAACACCGCCTGACGAACCGCCGCGCATTGCTGATCTATTACGGCGTCCGCCCGGATTTGCACCGGCGCGGCGTGACACCCTACATGCTTGACCATGTCATGCGGCAGGCACAGGGCGCAGGGTATGACCGGATCGGTGTGACTTGGATCGCGGAGGGAAACCCGGCCAGCCTGCGCCAGATGGAAAAGATCGGCGCACGACCGCTGCAGACACTGCACCTGTTCCGGAAAGCCCTGAGATGACCCTTTCGCCCGAAACCTTTGCCTCCTGCGTGACGGAGGCGAACCTTGCCCCGTCCGTGCACAACGTGCAGCCGGCCCGATGGCATCAGGACGGCCTCCGGATCACGCTGCACTGCGATCCAACCGTGGCACTGCGCGTCGCGGACCCGGAAGCGCGGGATCTGCTGTTCAGTTGCGGCACGGCGCTCGAGGGCATGGTCATCGCGCTCGCCCACCGTGGGTTTGGCACGGAGGTGAGGCTCCTGACCAATCCCGGCCCCGGCGCGGCGGTGGCGGAACTGCAATGCCGCGCGCAAACGCCGATCACCGATCCGCTTTTCGACCAGATACCACGCCGCCGGACCTGCAGGAGCGGGTTCCTGCCCGTGCCACCGGAAAGCATGATGCAGTTGCAGACCTGGGCCGGGGCCAGTCCGGACGTGCACCTGATCACCGACCCGTCAGCCATCGGACGGTGGGCCGACGAGAATGACCGCCTGTCGCTCGATGTCTTCCGCGATCCGGCGTTCCGGAGCGAGTTGCTGTCCTGGATGCGCCTCGGCCGCAATCATCCGCGCTGGTCCGCAGACGGGCTCAACGCCCGCGCCATGGACCTTGGCAGCCTGGAGGCTCTCGCCGTTCCCCTGGCGATGTCCGGCACAATGTTCCGCATCCTGGATCGCTTCGGCCTCTCAAACAGCCTGATTGCAGAAGCACCGAAGACACGCAGCGCCTCCGCCATCCTCTGCCTGTCCGCGCCAGAAGGCCAATCCGAGCTTCTGTCCGGTCGGCGGTATTACCGCATGACGCTCGAACTCGCCGCACTGGGACTGGCAACCTGGCCCATGGCCGTTCTGGTGGATACAGCCGAAGCCAAGGACACGTTGCACGCCGAACTGGCGATCGCGGCCAATCGACAGATCCGCAACTGCCTGCGCGTCGGCCTCGCATCCACCACCCCACCGCCCGCTGCCCGACGGCCCATCGCGGAATTGCTTACGCCCGGCGCGAGGACTTGATCCTTCAGGCACGTGTGCCGAACTGGATTCAATATTTCCGTAACGTTGGAGAAGGGCGACGCGGAGCAGGTGTCCCACGCCCGTACTCGCAACGCCAACAATCCGCGTCTCTAGGGTCAGGACTCGTTCTTGATCATAACCAGAAAATGACCGCTGCGGCGAGCGCGATGGCGGACAGGAAGACCTTCGGGCATCGGTCGTAGCGGGTGGCGATGCGCCACCAGTCCTTGAGCCTGCCGAACATGATATCGATGCGGTTGCGCCCCTTGTATCGACGTTTGTCGTATCGGACGGCCTTGCCGCGGGTCTTCCTTCCGGGGATGCAGGGTCGAATTCCCTTGTCTTTCAGGGCTTCGCGGAACCAGTCTGCGTCGTAGCCCCTGCCGGCGATCAGCCATTCCACCGCGGGCAAAGACCCACACAGCGCCCGTGCGCCGATGTAGTCGCTCACCTGGCCGGCGGTGATGAACAGGCGGATTGGACGTCCCTTGCTGTCGGTGACGGCGTGCAGCTTGGTGTTCATCCCGCCCTTCGTGCAGCCTATCAGGCGCCCACGCTCCCCTTTTTGACCCGCAGGCTGGTCGCCGTCCGGTGGGTCTTGAGATAGGTCGCGTCGATCATCGCCGTCTTCTCCTCAGGGTTCTTGGCGGCCAACCCCATCAGGATGCGGGCGAACACGCCCTTCTCGCTCCAACCCTTCCAGCGACTGTAGAGGGTCTTGTGCGCCGGTATTCCTTGGGTGAGTCGCACCAGCGCGACCCATTGCGATTAATGAAGATTATGCCCGATAGGACGCGCCGGTCGTCAACTCGAGGCTTGCCATGGGACTTCGGGAAGAAGGATTCGAGACGCGCCATCTGCACGTCCGTAAGCCAGAAGAGATTGCTCATGTCACCGCTCGTTTTCGAGCAGTGAATCAGACGCTTGGAGCCTGATCAATGGGTCCCGACCTAGTGAGCGCGGCCTGATCGTCTGTTCTGAAGATATTTGGTTGCGGGAGCAGGATTTGAACCTGCGACCTTCAGGTTATGAGCCTGACGAGCTACCGGGCTGCTCCATCCCGCGACACTTGGCGCATGGGCGCCTGATCGACCGGTTTTCATCGTTTTGAGAGAATTTGGTTTTTACTAGGTTTGGCAGTTACCTACTCTCCCACGTCTTGAGACGCAGTACCATTGGCGTGGACGCACTTAACGGCCAGGTTCGGAATGGAGCTGGGTGTTTTGCAGTCGCTATGACCACCAAACCAAGAAAAAACCAACACGCTGCGCGTGTTGGTTTGTCTTGGTTTGGTGAGTGGGTGGCAGCGCACTTTTACTAAAAAGTGTCGCGAGAACCCACACCTTGGACATGCCAGGCGCAGCGTCATCAATCGTGTTGTCCAAGTTCAAGTCACTGTGGTGTATGCTTTCGACCAGTATTCAGCCTTGCTGTTACTGGATCAAATCAAGCCTATCGGACCATTAGTACCGGTCAACTGAACGCATTGCTGCGCTTACATCTCCGGCCTATCGACGTGGTGGTCTACCACGGTCCTCAGGGATACCTTGTTTTGAGGGGGGCTTCCCGCTTAGATGCCTTCAGCGGTTATCCTGTCCGTTCATAGCTACCCTGCACTGCTGCTGGCGCAACAACAGGTCCACCAGTGGAACGTTCACCCCGGTCCTCTCGTACTAGGGGCAACTCCTCTCAAGTATCCTACACCCACGGCAGATAGGGACCGAACTGTCTCACGACGTTCTAAACCCAGCTCACGTACCTCTTTAAATGGCGAACAGCCATACCCTTGGGACCTGCTCCAGCCCCAGGATGAGATGAGCCGACATCGAGGTGCCAAACACTGCCGTCGATATGGACTCTTGGGCAGTATCAGCCTGTTATCCCCAGCGTACCTTTTATCCGTTGAGCGATGGCCCTCCCACTTGGGACCACCGGATCACTATGGCCGACTTTCGTCTCTGCTCGACTTGTCAGTCTCGCAGTCAGGCTGGCTTTTGCCATTGCACTCAACGAGCGATTTCCGACCGCTCTGAGCCAACCTTCGCGCGCCTCCGTTACGCTTTAGGAGGCGACCGCCCCAGTCAAACTACCCGCCACGCAGGGTCCCGGATCCGGATAACGGACCGCGGTTAGACATCAAGCAGAACAA